>NZ_JAQJCU010000006.1:0-209920 GCF_029125915.1 Tenacibaculum bernardetii | reverse complement strand
CTAAGACCCTCTGATTAACAGTCAGATGCTCTAACCAACTGAGCTAAGGAGGAATTTAAAGCGGACTTGCTTTAAAAGCGAGTGCAAATTTAAGGGCTTTTTTCATATTTGCAAACATTTTTTGATAAAAAATAAAATAAAAAATGCTTACACCTGATTGTCAGTAGTTTGTTTTAGGTTTGGATTGGTTTGTGTGGAGGCTTGTTTACCTTTCTAGTATAATTGTTTGGCTGAAATTTAGCATAAAAAAAAGTCTTGTTTTTAGTAAAAGTTGTATTTTTGTCATCATTATTCTTATTGATAGAAAAGCATAGTAAATATATATGGACAAGTTTTCGTTCTTGAACGCAGCACATACAAGTTTTATAGGAGATTTATACGAACAGTATCAAAAAAACCCAGATGCAGTAGAACCAAGTTGGAGGAGTTTTTTTCAAGGATACGATTTAGCAAACGAAGATTATTCGTTGACTGATGAAGAAGTTTCTGTTGAAATCCCAGAGAAAGTACATAAAGAGTTTTTAGTAATTGATTTAATAAACGGTTACCGAACAAGAGGGCATCTTTTTACAGAGACAAACCCAGTTCGTGAGCGTAGAAAATATTCTCCGACATTAGATGTTGAGAACTTCGGGTTAAATCAATCAGACTTATCTACCGTTTTTAACGCAGGAGGCGTTTTAGGTATTGGAGCAAAAACATTAGAGGAAATTATTAAACACCTAAAAGCTATTTTTTGTGATAGTATTGGTGTTGAATATATGTACTTACGCAACCCCGATGAATTAAAGTGGTGGCAAAGTCGTTTAAATAAAAATGATAATCAATCTAATTACAGCGTTGAATCAAAAAAATATATTCTTACAAAACTAAATCAAGCTTCAGTTTTCGAAAGTTTTTTACAGACAAAATACGTAGGTCAAAAGCGTTTTTCTGTAGAAGGTGGAGAAACTTTAATACCAGGAGTAAGTGTTGCACTTCGTGATGCGGCTGAAAAATATGGTGTTGAAGAGTGTGTTTTAGGAATGGCCCATCGTGGTCGTTTAAACACGTTAGTAAATATCTTTAAAAAACCTGTTCGTGATTTGTTTAGCGAATTTGAAGGTAAAGACTTTGAAGATCAGGATATTGGTGGTGATGTAAAGTATCACTTAGGGTTAACCTTAAGTAAAGCATACAAAGGTGGACAGAAAATGAAGATGAATTTGGTTCCAAATCCATCACATTTAGAAACTGTTGGAGCAGTAGCAGAAGGTATTGTTCGTGCAAAAGTAGATTTACATTATAACGGAGACGACAGTAAAATATTACCAATTTTAGTGCACGGTGATGCTGCAATTGCAGGTCAGGGAATCGTGTATGAAATTGCGCAAATGATGACCTTAAATGGTTATAAAACAGGTGGTACAATTCATATTGTAGTAAATAATCAAGTTGGTTTTACAACGAATTACTTAGATGCTCGTTCTAGTACTTATTGTACAGATGTAGCCAAAGTAACATTGTCGCCAGTATTACATGTAAATGCAGATGATGCAGAAGCTGTTTGTCATGCAATGGAAATGGCTGTTGAATATCGAATGAAATTCAAAAAAGACATTTATATTGATTTATTAGGATATCGTAAATATGGTCATAACGAAGGTGATGAACCTCGTTTTACACAGCCAAAATTATATAAAGCAATTTCTAAGCATAAAAATGCAAAAGAAATTTATACAGAAAAACTAATTAAAGAAGGTAGTGTTTCAGCAGAGTATGTACAGCAAATAACGGACGATTTTAAAGCGCATTTAGAAACTGAGTTTACAGAATCTAAAAAGAACTCAACTTCTAAAATTCAAGAATTCATGCCAGCGGTATGGGAAGGGTTTGTTCGTAAGCAATTACAAGATATGTTAAAACCGGTAGATACTACCTACCCGGTTGAAGCATTAAAAGGTATTGCTAAAGTGATTTCTAATACTCCTAAAGGTCATAAGTTTGTTCGTAAAGCAGAGCGTATTTTAAAAGGTCGTGAAAAAATGGTCTTTGAAGATAATACTTTAGATTGGGGTACGGCAGAGAATTTAGCATACGGAACTTTACTTGAAGAAGGATTTAATATTCGTATTTCAGGAGAAGATGTAGAAAGAGGAACTTTCTCTCACCGTCATGCTATTATGCGAGATGAAGAAACTTTAGAACGTGTAAATTTATTAAACACAAATCCGAATAATAAAGGAGAAATGACAATTTTTAATTCTCATTTATCTGAATACGGTGTTTTAGGCTTCGATTATGGTTATGCAATGGCAGCACCAAATACATTAACTATTTGGGAAGCTCAGTTTGGAGATTTTGCAAACGGAGCACAAATTGTATTTGATCAATATATATCTTCAGCAGAAGATAAATGGAAATTGCAGAACGGATTGGTAATGTTATTACCTCACGGATATGAAGGGCAAGGACCAGAGCATTCATCAGGTAGAATTGAGCGTTTCTTACAATCGTCTGCAATAGATAATTGGACGATTGCAAATTGCTCTACACCTGCAAATATATATCACATATTACGTCGTCAGATGAAGCGTGATTTTAGAAAGCCATTGGTTATTTTTACACCTAAAAGCTTGTTGCGTTTACCAAAAGCAGTAAATACTATTGAAGATTTAGGTAACGGTGCTTTTAAAGAGGTAATTGACGATACTGTTGATACAGCTAAAGTGAAAAAAATGGTGTTTTGTTCAGGTAAATTCTACTATGATTTATTAGCAGAGCGTGAACAATTAGATAGAGAAGATATTGCTTTGGTAAGGATAGAACAATTATTTCCGTTACACAACGAGCAAATAAAAGAAGTGATGGATAGATATCCAAATGTAGAGCGTTATGTTTGGGCACAAGAAGAACCTAAAAATATGGGGTCTTGGAGTTACATGTTAGAACGTTTTGAATTAGCGAAGTTAGAATGTGCATCGAGAGATTACCATTCGGCACCAGCTGCAGGTTCAAGTGCACGTTTTAAACGTCGTCACCAAAGAGTATTAGATATGGTTTTTGATTAATATCAATTACTAAAAAGTATATGCGTTAGGGATTGAAACGACATCCTTTTAATTTGTTTCTTCGAGCGAAGTCGAGAAGTAGTCAAATTAAAAGATATAGTGAAAAGCCCGCTCGAACGCCCAAAAAAATAAAATATTTCCGAATAAAAATAAAGAAACATGAGTGTTTTAGAAATGAAAGTTCCTTCTCCGGGAGAATCAATTACAGAAGTAGAAATAGCAACTTGGTTAGTTGAAGATGGTGATTATGTTGAAAAAGATCAGCCTATCGCCGAAGTAGATTCTGACAAAGCAACGTTAGAATTGCCTGCGGAAGAAAGCGGAATTATCACTTTAAAAGCAGAAGAAGGTGATGCTGTTGAGGTTGGAGCGGTTGTTTGTCTTATAGACATGAGCGCTGAAAAACCAGCAGGAGGATCGTCTACTGAAACAAAAAAAGAAGAAGCTCCTAAAAAGGAGGCTCCTAAAAAAGAAGAACCCAAAGCTGCAACTTATGCAACTGGTACTGCTTCTCCTGCAGCTAAGAAAGTTTTAACTGAGAAAGGAATCGATGCTGGTTCGGTAAAAGGAACTGGAAAAGATGGTCGTGTAACAAAAGATGATGCCGTAAATGCTGTGCCTTCTATGGGAACGCAACCAACAAATGGTTCTCGTGGTACAGAGCGTAAAAAAATGTCGATGTTACGTCGTAAAGTAGCACAACGTTTAGTTGCTGTTAAAAGCGAAACGGCAATGTTAACTACGTTTAACGAAGTGAACATGCAACCAATTTTCGATTTACGTAAGCAGTATAAAGAGGATTTTAAAGCAAAACATGGTGTAGGATTAGGTTTCATGTCTTTCTTTACTTTAGCAGTTGTTAGAGCTTTAGAAATGTACCCTGATGTAAACTCTATGATTGATGGAGATTATCAAATAAAAAATAACTTTCAAGATATTTCTATTGCAGTTTCTGGTCCTAAAGGATTAATGGTACCTGTAATTAGAAATGCCGAAGATTTATCTTTTAGAGGTGTTGAAAGCGAAGTGAAGCGTTTAGCTATACGTGCTCGTGATGGACAAATAACTGTTGATGAAATGACAGGTGGAACATTTACAATCACAAACGGTGGTGTATTTGGATCAATGTTATCTACACCAATTTTAAATCCACCACAAAGCGGTATTTTAGGAATGCACAATATTGTTAATCGTCCGATGGCTGTTAATGGTGAAGTGGTAATTCAGCCAATTATGTACGTTGCGTTATCTTATGATCATAGGGTTATTGATGGTCGTGAATCTGTTGGATTCTTAGTAGCCGTTAAAGAAGCGTTAGAAAATCCAGAAGAATTATTAATGGGTAATAACATTAAGAAAGCATTAGAAATGTAGGTAACAATGTTGCCGTATAAATATAAAAATCCTATGCGAAAGCATGGGGTTTTTTGTTTGTAACTGTTTCCTGATTTCTACTATATCTTTTTCTGTTTGTCTTTACCAGTTTTTTTGTTTTTATGTAAATACTGGTAATATTTAGCGCTTTAAATGAGTCAGAAAAAGGATGTCGTTTTAATCAGGGCTATATTTGTTTATTGTTTTTCTTGTAAGCTTACCTTTTTTCTTTAAAAGGGTATTATAAAAATAAAGGAATTAAAAAGTCTTATGAACAAATTAGAATTATAGATGTGTTGCGATCTTAAATCCTGCCTGAGTAAATCTAGATCTAGATTATTAAAAAAATGAAAGATAGTAGGTAAATTGAGTTATGGGTTAACTCAAGAATTATCATATTTTTAAAAGCTAGTAGATGAATTAACTAAATCAAGAGAAATAAAAAAAGTTATGAATATTAAAAACGATAAATTAGGTATTAATATTATAAGCAGGTGATAAAAAAAGGGGATTGGGGGGATTAAGTGATAGATATAGAAGTTACTGTAAGCCGTTTAAATGCCAATCATATTCTAGGAAAGTTACCTCGGCGTTATCATTTACTTTTACAGTAGAATATTTATTTATATACTCTATTAAAGTGTTTTTTTCTGTAAAATCTCCTTTATACCATTCAAACATCTTAGAAACCTCAATTTTAGTAATTGTTATTTTATTTTTAGAAGTATCGTTTATAAAGTTCTTCATCAGTAACTCTAACGTACTATTTAAATTCTTTGCAGTAAAAGCGTAGTTAGGGAATCTAGGACCAGATTTAGAGGCAGCATTTATTCCAACATGAACTCTAGGGTCATTATGCCATCTACGTAGTATTTTGTGCTCTATATAATCTAAAGAGTAGGTTTCTTTACCAACTACTGCAAAAGGTATTTTCCAAGCATTTCTACCTTTTCTTTTTATATCAGTAATCTTTTTTAAAGGATAACTGTCTAATATTAGTTTAATAGTATAGGCATTGTATGCATTCATCCAAAAAGCCTTTGCTTTATTCTGAGACCAGTTTCTACCAGGAATTTGATTCTCTAAATGATTTAAGTAGATATCTAGTAAAGCTCTGTTTTTTCTTAGGCCTTTATAATCGATATTTCCTTCAGTATCTACATAGGTTTTTAAAAGGGCATTAAATACATCGGTTTGTGAATAAGATTGAACGCTAATAAATAACAGAACAAGTAGTGTAATTGTTTTTTTCATTTGTTTATAGTTTTTACATTTCTCTATTTTTGACGAATATTTTTATGAATCATTACAAATAACATTTTTTTTTAATAACAAAGGTCATTCAATATTGAACGACCTTTGTTTTATTTGTGTGAAAATAAGTGTTTTACAAATCAAAACCTATATTTACACCTAATTTATTTGCGATTAACTTGTTAAT
Organism: Tenacibaculum bernardetii; assembly: GCF_029125915.1. NCBI lineage: Bacteria > Pseudomonadati > Bacteroidota > Flavobacteriia > Flavobacteriales > Flavobacteriaceae > Tenacibaculum > Tenacibaculum bernardetii. The sequence continues at coordinate 204,055 of NZ_JAQJCU010000006.1, read as the reverse complement.
TCGTGTCTTTACTTCTGGTATTTTTACACTTTCTAATACCGTATTTGCAAAGGCATACATTAGTAATGCTTTCGCTTCTTTCTTCGGAATTCCACGTTGTTGCATATAAAATAAAGCATCTTCATCTAATTGACCAATCGTACAACCGTGAGAACACTTTACATCATCTGCAAAAATCTCTAACTGAGGTTTTGCGTTGATGGTTGCTTTATCGCTTATTAGAATGTTGTTGTTTTGTTGATACGCATTTGTTTTCTGAGCTTCTTTTTCAACAACTACCTTTCCGTTAAAAACTGCTGTAGAGCGGTCACTATAAATACCTTTGTAATCTTGATGAGACTCACAGTTTGGCTCAATATGATGCACCAATGTATGGTGATCTACATGTTGCTTTCCTTCAGTAATAGTAATTCCTTTTAAGATAGAATCGATATGTTCTCCTCTTTGATAAAAGTTTAGATTGTTACGTGTAATATTTCCTCCGAAAGAAAAAGTATGCACAGAAACAATACTATTTGATTTTTGCTCTATGTAAGAATTATCTACTAAAGAAGCATTTTCATCATCATTCTGAATCTTATAAATATCTACCGTTGCATCTTTTGCAGCATACACTTCTGTTACGGCATTTGTTAAAACCGAATTAGAAGTTAAACTTTGATGACGCTCTATAATTTGAACATGTGCATTTTGTTCTGCAACAATTAAATTACGAGGTTGTGTCATGATAGCCTCTTCAGAACCTGTAGTAAAATAGATAACCTGAATTGGTTTATCTACTTCTACATTCTTAGGAATGTTAATGTAAGCTCCCTCTTTTGCAAATGCAGTATTTAACGATGTTAAATTATCTTGCTTTGCAATTTTATTGAAGTAGTTTTCAATAACAGCTTTGTATTTTGGTTTTGTTAATGCCGATGACATTAAACAAACATCAATTTTATCATGTGTAGTTTCAGATAAGAAAGAACTATATTTTCCGTCGATAAATACAATTTTATAAGTATCTATATCGTGGATGAAATATTTCTTAACATCTGCTAATTCTATAGCGTTTTCCGAAGTAGGAAAAATACTATAGTCTTGTTTCAATACAGCATTTAAAGAGGTGTATTTCCAAGCTTCTAATTTCTTAGTAGGAAAACCTAATTCTTCAAAATTCTGTAGCGCTTTTGTTCTAATATCGTGTATATCCGAATTGATATCCACTCCATTTTCAAAAGCTACGTACGACGTGGTTAATTTATCTTTTAATTCCATTTTTCTTAAGAATTAACTTCTTCCTTAATCCAATCATATCCTTTTGCTTCTAACTCTAAAGCTAAAGAAGCATCACCCGATTTTACGATTTTACCATCGTATAATACGTGTACAAAATCAGGAACTATATAATCTAATAAACGTTGGTAGTGTGTAATTACAACTACAGCATTGTCTTTAGATTTTAATTTGTTTACACCGTTAGCTACAATACGTAACGCATCGATATCTAAACCTGAATCAGTTTCATCTAAGATAGCTAATTTAGGCTCCAACATTGCCATTTGAAAAATCTCGTTACGTTTCTTTTCTCCTCCAGAAAAACCTTCGTTTAAAGAACGTGATAAGAATTTACGGTCTATCTCTAATAATTCAGATTTCTCACGAATCATTTTTAACATGTCTTTTGCAGGCATGTCTTCTAAACCTTTAGCTTTACGATTTTCGTTAATAGCTGTTTTGATAAAGTTAGTTACCGAAACACCAGGGATTTCTACAGGGTACTGAAAAGATAAAAATACACCGTTGTGTGCTCTTTCATCAGGACCTAATTCACTAATATCTTCGTTATTTAACTCTATTGAGCCATCTGTAACTTCGTACTCTTCTTTTCCTGCAATTACGTTCGCTAACGTACTTTTACCAGCACCGTTAGGACCCATTATTGCATGAATTTCACCTGCTTTAACCTCTAAATTCAATCCTTTTAAGATTGATTTATCTTCTATGTTAGCGTGTAAGTTTTCTATTTTTAACATTACTAGTTACTTTTTTAATAGATTTTGTAATTTCTTGAAAGCTTTTGGTGAGTGTTGAATGATCACCTCAGCATTTTTTTCTTTAGCGAAAGCTTCAAATTTTTGCATGCTTTCTAAAGTTTGCTCAACATTATAGTTGAATGAAGGAACACCTTTGTTGGCTCTGTTCTCTTCAAAATGATATAAATCACCCGTTAATAAAACTGGTTTTTCAATACCTGATACTTTTACATATAAAGCTTGATGGCCAACTGTATGACCTGGCATGTATTTTATAACAACAGTATTGTCGCCAAAAACATCGTAATCACCATTTAATTTTTTGACATTTTTTAATGCTGCTACCGCAGGATTTTTCTGTTTTAAAGAATCTCCAGCAACAGAATTATATTCGTTTTCTTGTACCAACCAAGTTGCATCTTTCATGTAGTTTGCATGCCCTGTATGATCAAAATGAGAATGAGACATTGCAAAATATTTAAAATCTTCAATCTTAAAACCAATTGTTGCTAATTGATTCGCTAATGAGTCTGCTCTTTGTACTGTAAATGTTCCGTCACCAGGAGTTACAGCTTCTGGTAATACTAAGTTTTCTGGTAAGCCAGCATCCCACATTAAGTTTCCTTTAGGGTGAGAGATTACATAGTATGCATCACTAAATTGTTTTGTTTGTCCTGTATACGTAGTGTCTTGAGAAAAAACTTCTAATTTGTTAACCAATATCGATCCACCATTTAAAACATATAGCTTTACGGCCGTTTCTTCAGTAGTCGTTTTATCAGCATTCTCTTTTTTATCAGTGTTTTTACAACTAATAACTGTAATTGCGATAAGTGTAAGTAAAAATATTTTTTTCATCATTTTATGATTTAAATTATCCAACACTTCCTTCTAAACTAATTTCCAATAGTTTTTGTGCCTCTACAGCAAATTCCATTGGTAACTTATTTAATACTTCTTTACTAAAACCATTAACAATTAACGCAATTGCTTTTTCAGTATCAATACCACGTTGGTTACAGTAAAATAATTGGTCTTCACCAATTTTACTCGTTGTAGCTTCGTGTTCTATTTGTGCTGATTTGTTTTTAGCCTCGATGTACGGAAACGTGTGTGCGCCACATTCGTTACCCATTAATAAAGAATCACACTGAGAGAAGTTACGAGCATTTTCTGCACGTGGTCCTATATGAACCAATCCTCTGTATGAATTTTGTGATTTACCTGCAGAAATTCCTTTCGAAATAATAGTCGACTTGGTGTTTTTACCTAAGTGAATCATTTTCGTTCCGGTATCAGCTTGCTGGTAATTATTAGTTACAGCAATTGAGTAAAATTCTCCAACAGAGTTGTTTCCTTTTAAAATACAACTTGGGTATTTCCAAGTAACTGCAGATCCTGTTTCAACTTGTGTCCAAGAAACTTTTGCATTGGTTTCGCAAATAGCTCTTTTGGTTACGAAGTTGTAAACACCACCTTTTCCTTCTGCGTTTCCAGGATACCAGTTTTGTACTGTTGAGTATTTAATTTCAGCATCATCTAATGCAATTAACTCAACAACTGCGGCGTGTAATTGATTTTCATCTCTGCTTGGTGCAGTACAACCTTCTAAATAAGAAACGTAACTACCTTTATCGGCAACAACTAAAGTTCTTTCAAACTGACCGGTTCCTCCTTCGTTAATTCTGAAGTAAGTTGATAATTCCATCGGGCAACGAACGCCTTTCGGAATGTAACAGAAAGATCCATCAGAAAAAACCGCCGAATTTAATGCTGCATAAAAATTATCGGTAGTAGGAACTACGGTTCCTAAGTGTTTTCTTACTAATTCTGGATGTTCTTGAATAGCTTCAGAAATAGGCATAAAAATAATACCTTTCTCTCCTAATGTTTCTTTAAAAGTTGTTGCAACAGAAACTGAATCCATTACAATATCAACAGCAACATTAGCTAATTTTTTTTGCTCATCTAAAGAAATACCTAAACGCTTAAAAGTATCCAATAATTCTGGGTCAACTTCATCTAAACTGTTTAATTTTGGCTTTTCTTTTGGTGCAGAATAGTAAGCAATTTCTTGAAAGTTAGGTTTCTCGTAATGAACATTTGCCCATTCTGGTTCTTCCATTTTTTGCCAAACTCTAAACGCTTCTAGACGCCATTCGGTCATCCATTCTGGTTCGTTTTTCTTTTTAGAAATTGCACGAACCACGTCTTCATTCAAACCTTTAGGAAAGGTTTCGCTTTCTATTTCAGTATAAAAACCATATTCATATTCTTTGGTTTTTAACTCTTCTCTTAAATCATCTTCTGTATACTTGCTCATAATTGAGTTGTAATATTATAGTGAAAAACTTTCGCCACATCCACAGGTACGGTTTGCATTCGGATTGTTAAATACAAATCCTTTACCGTTTAAACCTCCAGAATATTCTAATGTTGTTCCTACTAAGTATAAAAAACTTTTTTTATCAACAACGATTTTAACGTTGTTCTCTTCGAAAATTTTATCGTTTTCTTGTGTGCTTTTGTCAAAAGTTAGGTCGTAAGATAAACCTGAACAACCTCCGCTTTTTACACCAACACGTACAAAATCTACTGTAGCATCAAAACCGTCATCAGTCATTAACTCGATAACTTTGTTTTTTGCTGTGTCTGAAACTTTTATCATTACTTAAGTGGATTAACTCTAAATAGTTTGCAAATATACAATATAAGTATCAGTTTAGTACATAACTTGGCATTGTGTTTTTCGATAGGTTTATTTGATTTTCTGATTACTCTTGAAAATCTAAATTATTAACAAAATCATTATCAGATAGTGAGAGTAGAAATGCTTTTAAGTCAGATTTATCCTTTTCTGAAAGATTAACACCACCTTCATTTACTTTTTTCATCAAAGGATCAATCGTTGATGAAGTTTTTAAACCTGTTGAATAATGATTAATAACTTCATCTAAAGTAACAAAACGACCGTCGTGCATATAAGGGGCAGTAAATTTTAAATTACGAAGAGAGGGAGATTTAAATTTACCATTGTCATTTGGATCGCCAGTAACTTTAGCTAATCCTAAATCAGATAAAACAGCATCTAAACCGTTGTTGTGAAATTTATTATCGGTCCAAAGTGGATTGTTATTACTTCCATGGCAATGAAAACAATCGCCGCGAGCTTCATCCATAAAAACATCAAATCCGTTTTGTTCTTGCGGAGTTAATGTTGTTTTTCCGAGTAAAAATTGATCGAATTTAGAATTTCCAGAAATGAGTGTTCTTTCGAATTGAGCGATTGCTTTGGTAATTAAAATAGAATCTATTTTGGTGTTTCCGAAAGCTTGTTGAAATAATGTAGGATATTCTGGGTGGTTTTTAATGCGTTCTGCAACATTCGTCCATTTGCTATGCATTTCTATTGGGTTTCGAACCGGCTCTAACGCTTGTCGTTCTAAACTAAGTTCTTTCCCGTCCCAAGTAAAACGCTCATCGAAATTCCAAGCTAAATTGAATAAAGGCATCGAGTTTCTCTTACCAAGTAATCCATCTACACCTTCGCTAAATTGCGTGTTATCTGTAAAAGCTTTTGCAGGGTTATGGCAAGTTGCACATGATTGTGTGTTGTTTTGTGATAATATTTTATCGAAAAACAATTTTTTACCTAAAGCAATTCCTTCTTCGGTTAACGGATTGTTTGTGGGGATTACTGGTGCAATTATTTTTTGTTGAAATAATTCGGGAATTTCTAAATTTACGGGTACAGGAGTATATACGTCATTTTCTTCCTTTGATGAGCAACTCATTAAAAGTAATAGTAATAAAATGTATATACTTTTTTCCATTATTTAGTTTTATTGCGAAATTGATCCTAAACTAAAAACACCGCTTTTACCGTTTGCAGACATTTCCTTTTGAGCATCAAAATCTATCATTAAGTTGGTGTTTTTTTCGTTTAAATCCCAGTCATTTGGGTTTTTAAACCATTCTGCAATATTCATTTTAACCTCTATATTAGCATCACTTTTAATGTTTACACTTCCTAAATTTACAATGAAAGAAGTATCTTCGGGTATTGATGTTGTTGTGTTGTAAGCCCTAATTACATGAAAGTTGTAAGGGTTTTCATTAGGAATATCATCTTTGTATTTTCCATCTAATTGCATAAAATGATAACCGCCACCTAACATCATCGGAACATTCCAAGAAGCGGTATTTAAATCGGCATACTCCCCGTCTATATTATCATCATTATTAAAACCAAAGGTTATGGCTAAACTATAATTTCCTTCAGTTATTTTTAATGACGGATTAAACACTAAGCTTTCTTCATCGCTTAAATCGATTAATTTATAACCTTCAAAAATAGTAGCTTTATCGGCTGCATCTGTTAAAGTGATTTTTGATACTAAATAACGTAATTTATCAATAGTAAGTTTAGTCCCTAATTTATTGGTGAGTCCTGTGTTGCTTAAATCTGATTTTTCAAAAGGAGCACCATCCCAATTTTGGGTAAAATTTATTTTAACACTAACTTCTTTTATAGGTTCGTCACTGTCTGAACTACATGAGAAAAGTAATATGCTTAAGAAAAGGACTATATATTGTTTCATTTTTATTTTAGTTTGATAATCAATAGGTCAGAAAAACCTTTGTTTGTTGCTATATCTTGATTGTTACTACTGCTTTCGCCTACAGCGATAATATTTCCGTTAGTAAGCTCTATTGCATCGTAACAAAAATCTATTTCGGTGCCACCAATAGTTTTTTGCCATTGCTGATTTCCGTTTGCATCAATTTTAAGAATTAAAGCATCGTTTTGCCCTTTGTTGGTAAATCCGTTATCAGCACTTCTTGAGCTTCCTGAAATAAGAAAACCTCCATCAATGGTTTTGCGAATAGAACGGCCAACATCAAAACTAGTACCGCCGTAATTTTTTTGCCATATCAAATCACCATCCGAAGTTATTTTTATCGCCCATAAATCTGCTCCTCCATTGTTTTGTGTTACATCTTTGTTAGCGCTACGTGTGTCTCCAATAATTATAAAATTACCATCATCGGTTGTTGTAATTGCTCTAGCTTCGTCAATTTCATCACCGCCAAATGATTTCTCCCAAAGTAAGGTTCCAGCTTTATCAGTTTTTACGACCCAAAAATCATAACCACCCTTGTTATTTGTAATGTCAACATCATCACTATCAGAAGAACCAACCATTAAATAACCGTCAGAAGTTTCTGTTATATCGTAACAAGTATCGGTATTTGTGCCACCAAAATATTTACGCCATTCAATTGTGCCGTTGGCATTTAATTTTATTCCCCAATAATCGCCACCAGCATGTTTTGCAGCTGTTTTTGCGTTTCCTAATCCTCCGGATGCTGTTACGTCTAATATACTTGCAATAAAATAACCATTGTCTGAGGTTTGAATTAAGCTAAAACCTTGATCTGTGCCTGAAAATCCTGTGCTTGTTTTCCAAAGAATATTTCCTGATGCATCTAGCTTTAAAATCCAAATATCTTCAAATCCTTGGTTAGAATTTAAATCACCATCATCACTTTTACTATAGCCAATAACAGCAAAGCCATTATCATTGGTTTGAATAATTTTGTAGGCTTTCTCATCGTTTGAACCTCCGTATGTTTTTTGCCATTGCAACTCGTCATTTGCATCGAACTTTAACAACCAATAATCATATTGAACAGTCGTTTTTGTTGTGATAATATCTCCATCAATACTTTGTGTGAAACCTAAAACAATATAGCCGCCATCAGAAGTTTCAACAACGCTTCTTCCGCTTTCATTTTTTGTGCCACCATAAGTTTTTACAAAATCAACTTGTGCTGTTTTTATAGGTAATTGTATGCTAGTATCATTGCTACAACCATACATCACTATGAGTAATATAAAGAAGGTTTTTTTTAGCATTTACTGTTTTTTTATAATGAATAAGCCTTTGTTGATGTCACTTACTACTATTTTACCACTACTAAAATAAGGGTATACATTCCAAACACCATTAAAATTAGCACCGTTATTACTTGGATAAGTATCGAAAAATCCAGTTTCTGTGATGGTTTTACTTTCTATGCTAGAAATATCGATAAAACGTACACCTGCCGTGTAATTAGCAAGATAAAAAGTATTGTCTTTAACATATCCGTTATGATCTATTGCAGCAGTTGGACCTGTGTAAGTAAAATGTTCTTTAGGGTTTTCTAAATCAGTGAAATCAAAAATAATATTTCTTGTTTTGTTTCCAAAACGTTGTTCATCTAATTCATCTCCTAAAATAAAATATTTTGTATCTTTAGTAAACCAACCTTGGTGTGTGTAACCTACGTTTGCGTATGATATTCTAGAAATATTTACGGGGTTTGCTTTGTCACTTATATCAACTATAACAACTTCATTTTCATTGCTTCCTATTAAAATTTCTTTACCAATATACCTAGCATCCGGACCGTTGTAGTTGATTACTTGCGCATCGTGACTGTAATTATCGGTTCCCCATCCGCCTTCGCTTTTAGGGTTTTTAGGATCTTGTATATTGATAAATAAAGGACCTCCATTGTTTAAAGGTGTTCCGTTTAATTTCGTTCCTACAGGGTATGCATAACCAGAATCCTCATTAATTACGATATTGTGAGCGCGTCCAAACTCTGTAAAATGTGCATCAGCGGTAAAAGTTTCTGGAGCATTAGTTACATTCCTCATTTTTGTTAAATCAAAAACTTGCATTCCGTGGTTACTCGCTTCACTTACAATAAAAGCATGGTCTTTGTATACTTTTATGTCGTGCCAAGAACTATTAACTGTTGCTGTAGGTAATTTACCTAAATATAAAGGATTGTTAGTGTCTGTTATATCTATAAAAACAGTTCCGTTTTCTACGCCCATTATTGCGTACTCTTTATTATTTTTAGGGTCTGTCCATCCCCAAGAATCATTGCCTTCTGTAGCTCCAAAAGTACTGAGTGGTATGTTTAAAAGTAAATCGTAATTATTACAAGGATATATTCCTGCCATACCAGATACACAAGGTATTTTGTTTTCTGTAGGAGGTTCTTTGTCAATATTCTCATTTGAACTACAAGAAAATAATAGTAATAAAAAAGAGAATAAAAGAACAGGTTTAATCTTATTAATCATAATGAATTTTTTTTAAAAGTATAAAGTTAAAGAATAACTACTTATAAAACAGTAATAAATAGTTAAACCCTATATTAATTTAAAAATTGTTTGGTTTTGTTTAAAAACTATGTTTAGTACCTTTGCAAAATGTTAGAAGATAAAAACCAAGAAAGAACATCATTAGCTGAACTAGGAGAGTTCGGATTAATAAACCATTTAACGGAACATTTTAAAATATACCATTCATCAACTCAAAAAGGAATTGGTGATGATGCAGCAGTTATAAGTTCGTCAAATAAAGAACTATTAATAACGACTGATTTGTTAATAGAAGGTGTGCATTTCGATTTAAGCTATATGCCTTTAAAACATTTAGGTTATAAAGCTGTAATGGTAAATTTATCAGATGTATATGCTATGAATGGTGTTGCAGAACAAATTACCGTATCAATAGCTGTTTCTAACCGCTTTCCGTTAGAAGCATTAGAGGAATTATATGCAGGAGTGCAATTAGCTTGCGATACCTATAAAGTAGATTTAATTGGAGGAGATACAACATCTTCAACTAAAGGTATGTTGATTTCTGTTACAGCAATAGGAGCTGCAAAAAAAGAGGATATTGTTTATAGAAACGGGGCAAAAGTTACGGACTTAATAGTTGTTTCTGGAGATTTAGGAGCTGCGTATTTAGGATTACAGGTTTTAGAAAGAGAAAAACAAGTATTTCAGGTAGATCCTCAAAATCAACCAGATTTAGATAAATACACGTATTTAATTGAGCGTCAGTTAAAACCAGAAGCACGTAAAGATATTTCTGAATTGTTAAAAGAACTAGATGTAAAGCCAACAGCAATGATTGATATTTCTGATGGATTGTCATCTGAAATAATGCATATCTGTTCACAAAGTAAATTAGGGTGTAAAATTTATGAAGAAAAATTACCCTTAGATCCACAAGTTATTTCTACTTCAGAAGAATTTAATATGGATAGTACCATGATTGCTTTAAGTGGAGGTGAAGATTATGAATTGTTATTTACAGTGCCACTTGCTGATTTTGATAAAATAAAGGCAAACCCTAATTTATCAATTATAGGTCATATGGTTGAAGAGAATCAAGGTGTCAATTTAGTAACTAGAGCCGATCAAGAAATAGCATTAAAAGCACAAGGTTGGAATTCATTTGAAGAATAAATTTTATAATTGATATTATATAAAGATCATGTTTCATTGAAGTATGATCTTTTTTATGAATAAAAATTAATGTTTATAATAAAGTTAAAATCATATAATATTGTATATTAGTAATCAGAAAGTGAATTTATTAATTAACGAAAAATCAAAAGAATAATGGGAATTTTTTCATTTATTAAAAATGCTGGTGCCAAAGTATTTGGTATCGGAAAAACAACTGAAGAGGAAGCTACTGAAAAATCTGCTAAACTTATAGATGCAGTAAATAAATTAGAGTTTTCTGTAGAGAATTTATCAATAGATATTGAAGACGATAAAGCAACAGTTTCAGGTGAAGCTGCAGATTTAGCTACAAAAGAAAAAGTTGTTTTAGTTGTGGGTAATACAAATGGTATTGCTTCTGTAGAAGATAATATGACTGTTGCTGAGGTTGAAGAAATAGAAGCTGCAGTTATGGCACAATTTCATACAGTAGTAAGCGGTGATACTTTAGGTAAAATTGCAAAAGAATTTTATGGTGATGCAATGAAGTATCCTGTAATTTTTGAGGCTAACAAGCCAATGTTATCACATCCAGATAAGATTTATCCTGGGCAAGTATTAAGAATACCACCATTAGTAGACTAATTACTCGTAAAAAACACTTTAAAAAGCACTGCAAACGCAGTGTTTTTTTATGAAAATTATACATTTTACTTTAATCGGTTAAACATCTTTACTTAACTAAAAAATAACCAAAAAGAAGCAGAATATTTTTCATCTTTGCTGTTTAATTATGGTAAATAAAAGATGAGTCAAAGAACACTAGCATTAATAGCAACGTCAATAGCTACACTTATTTATGGTGTTACATTTACGGTCGCAAAAGAGGTAATGCCTTTATATATAAAGCCGTCTGGTTTTATCTTAATTCGAGTAGGATGTGCGGCTATGGTTTTTTGGTTATTAGGTGTTTTTGTAAAAGCAAAGCCAATAGAGAAGTCAGATTATAAGAATATTATGATAGCTGCTTTTTTTGGAGTAGGGTTTAATATGCTTACCTTTTTTAAAGGCCTTAGTTATACTACGCCAATTAGTGCCTCTGTAATGATGGTAACATCGCCTATTTTAGTGTTAATATTTGCAAGTATTCTCTTAAAAGAAAAGCTAATTTTCAGAAAAATAGCAGGAGTGATTATTGGCTTAATAGGAGCCGTAGTCTTAATAGCTTATGGTAGTTCGCCTAATGTAGATGCTAAAAATATGATGTTAGGTAATTTTTTGGTGTTTATTAATGCTGCTTCTTACGGAATGTACTTAGTAAAAGCAAAAAAGTTAATAGAAAAATACAATCCAATAGTATTTGTAAAGTGGTTGTATTTGTTTGGTTTGCTTTTCGTAATTCCTTTTGGTTTTTCAGAATTAACTGAAGTTCAGTGGCACTTAATGCCAACATCAATTTATTTAAAAGTTGGGTTTGTTGTTTTGTTTACAACTTGTATAACCTATCTTTTTAATTTATTTGCATTGTCTAAATTAAAGCCAACAACGGTAAGTGTTTTTATTTATTTACAACCCGTTATTGCATCAATTTATGCTTTAATTGTAGGTAGCGATAGTTTAAGTATGGTAAAAATTGCGGCAACACTTCTTATCTTTTTAGGTGTCTTTTTGGTAACTAAACAAGTAGTAGCTAAAAATAAATAAATGTATCTTTGCGCTTTCTTTTAAATTGACAATATGATACAGTCTATGACGGGTTATGGAAAATCCGTATTACATTTACCTTCTAAAAAAGTAACCATTGAAATCAAATCTCTTAATAGTAAGAATTTAGATTTAAATACAAGAATGCCATCTTATTATAAAGAAAAAGAATTAGCTGTTCGTAAGAAGCTAGCTAGTAACTTGGTAAGAGGTAAAATAGATTTCTCTATCTATGTCGAAACAACAGCAGAAGTAACTTCAACAAAAGTAAATAAAGCAGTTGTTGAAAATTATGTAGCTCAGTTAAGAAATGCAATGGCTATCGATGCTGCTGATGATATTGAGTTGTTGAAAATGGCAATAAAAATGCCAGATGCTTTAAAAACTGAGCGTGAAGAGTTAGATGAAAATGAATGGACTCAAATTGATACTCATATTGATGAAGCTTTAAAGGAAATTATAGCTTACAGAACAGATGAAGCTATATCTTTAGAAGACGACTTTAAATTAAGAATAACAAATATTGAAGTTGCTTTAGAAGAAGTTAAAAAGTTAGACGGAGAAAGAATAGAAAACGTAAAAGAACGTTTGCAAAAAGCTTTAACAGAATTAAAGGTCGAAATTGATGAAAATCGTTTCGAACAAGAGCTTATTTACTACTTAGAAAAGTTAGATATAAACGAAGAAAAAGTTCGTTTAGGAAATCATTTAGTATATTTCTTAGAGCAATTAGATACTGCAGATTCTAACGGAAAAAAATTAGGTTTCATCGTTCAGGAAATTGGTAGAGAAGTAAATACCATGGGGTCTAAAGCTAACTTTGCCGTGATGCAAAAAATCGTGATCCAAATGAAAGATGAGTTAGAAAAAATAAAAGAACAAATTTTAAACGTTTTATAAAATGTCTACAGATTTTAAAGGAAAATTATTTGTGTTTTCAGCACCTTCAGGATCAGGGAAAACAACTATTGTTCGTCATTTACTAAAAGAGCAAAAATTTAATTTAGAATTCTCTATATCGGCAACATCAAGAGAAGCAAGAGGTTTTGAGGTTGATGGTGAAGATTACTATTTTATATCTACAAGAGATTTTAAAGATAAAATTAAAGCAGATGAGTTTTTAGAGTGGGAAGAAGTATATAGAGACAACTTCTACGGAACTTTAAAAACAGAAGTAGAGCGTATTTGGGCTTTAAATAAACACGTTATTTTTGATATTGATGTAGTTGGCGGTTTGCGTATAAAGCATAAATTTCCAGAAGAAACATTAGCTGTTTTTGTAAAGCCACCTAGTGTTGATGAACTTAAAATTCGCTTGAAGAAAAGAAGTACCGAAAGTGAAGATAAAATTAACATGCGTATTGCTAAAGCATCTGTAGAGTTGGCAACAGCACCTCAGTTTGATAAAATTATAAAAAATTACGAATTAGAAGTTGCTTTAAAAGAAGCTGAAGATTTAGTAAGTAATTTCTTAGAATTAAGTTAAGCAATTTTTCAAAAAAACGTTTTTAAAAAGGTATGAAAAATATCGGATTGTATTTCGGAACTTTTAATCCTGTTCATATAGGGCATTTGATTATTGCAAATCATATGGTTGAAAATTCGGATTTGGACGAAATATGGATGATTGTTACACCTCATAATCCGTTTAAAAAGAAAAGTTCTTTGTTAGATAACCACCACCGGTTAGAAATGGTGTATTTGGCAACGAAAGAATATCCGAAGATTAAACCATCTGATATTGAGTTTAATTTACCACAACCGAATTATACTATAAATACATTAGCACATATTTCAGAAAAACACCCAGATTATAATTTCAATTTAATTATGGGTGAAGACAATTTAAAAAGTTTTCATAAATGGCGAAACTTCGAAGCTATTTTAGAAGACTATAATATTTATGTGTATCCGCGAATATCAGAAGGAATCGTTGACAATCAATTTAAAGAACACGCTAAAATTAATAGAGTAGCAGCTCCAATCGTACAAATATCATCTACTATGATTAGAAAAGGAGTAAAAAATCAAAAAAACATACAGCCGTTGTTGTCTGCAAATGTTTGGACTTATATTGATGAGATGAATTTCTATAAAAAATAGTTTCGAAATTTTTTCGTTGTATATTTGAATCTCAAATTAGTATTAAGGTGGCTAAAATTCAAAATAAGCGAAAGCTTAAACAAAAACTTATTGATAAATACCGATTGGTAATTTTAAATGAAAACACTTTTCAAGAAAAGTTTTCATTAAAATTATCGCGATTAAATGTGTTTGTTTTCGGAGGTTTGTTTTCTGTATTACTTATTGTATTAACATCATTATTAATAGCCTTTACAGGTTTACGAGAATACATACCGGGTTATTCATCTACAGCGTTAAAAAAGAAAGCAACTAGATTAATCTATGAAGCAGATTCTTTAAAAACAAGACTAGCAATTATAGAGCGTTATACCGAAGCATTAAGACCTGTTTTAACGGGTGAAATAGCTCCTGAAAAAATCGATTCGATAAGAACAGATGCTCAGAGTTTTGTAATTGATGAGAGTAAGTTAGAAGCCACAAAACAAGATTCTTTATTTAGAGCAAAAATTGAAGGTAAAGATCGATTTCCTTTGTTAGAAGGTGGTATAGGAAGAGCCAAAGTTGTGTTTTTCTCTCCATTAACAGGTAGCGTTTCACAAAGCTTTAGTATGGATGATAAACATTACGCAATAGATATTGTTGCCCAAACAGGTATTCCTGTAAAGGCAATTGCAGACGGAACTGTAATTTTAGCAGAATGGACAGCTGAAACAGGTTATGTAATAACCATACAACATCCTAATAATTTTATATCAGTATACAAGCATAACGGAACATTGTTAAAGCAACAAGGTGATATTGTAGAATCAGGAGAGGCAATTGCAAGTGTTGGTTCCACGGGAGAGTTAACAACAGGTCCGCATTTACACTTCGAATTATGGAACAACGGGTTTCCTGTTGATCCAACAGATTATGTAGATTTTCAATAGTAAAAATAGAGGAGGTTAAGCGATTATTTTTAATGTAGATAATTGAATTTATTGAACCTAAAATATTAAAAAATTAAGATGAGTATCAAATCTATCCTAGCAATTCCTTTTGCAAAACAAGTACGAAGGCAAGTTTATAAATGGGCCAATAAACCTCATGAAACGCAAGAAAAAGTTTTTCAGTACTTGGTAACAGAAGGTTGTAAAACAGCCTTTGGTCAAGATCATGATTTTATTTCTATCAATAATTACGAGGATTTTAAAAAACGCATTCCAATAAACGATTATGAGGGGTTGCGTACTTATGTAGATAGAATGGTTGCTGGAGAGGAAAATATATTATGGAAAGGAAAACCGTTGTATTTTGCTAAAACTTCAGGAACAACATCTGGTGCTAAATACATTCCTATTACAAAAGAATCTATGCCAACGCATATTACAGCGGCACGAAATGCTTTGTTGTTTTATGCAGCAGAAAAAAACGATGCTAGTTTTGTAAACGGAAAGATGATTTTCTTACAAGGAAGTCCGGTTTTAGAAGATATGAACGGTATAAAATTAGGTCGCTTAAGCGGAATTGCAGCGCATTATGTACCTAATTATTTATTAAAAAACCGCCTGCCAAGTTGGGAAACTAATTGTATTGAAGATTGGGATACGAAGGTTGATAAAGTTGTTGAAGAAACAATAAATGAAGACATGTCTGTAATTAGCGGAATTCCGTCTTGGGTGCAAATGTATTTTGAGAAATTAATTGATAAAACAGGAAAAACGATATCAGAGTTGTTTCCGAATTTTAATTTCTTCGTATATGGAGGTGTAAACTTCGAGCCTTATAAAAATAAATTTGAAGCTTTAATCGGAAAAAAGATTGATTATATAGAGCTGTATCCAGCATCCGAAGGTTTTATAGCTTATCAAGATTCACAAACTGAAAAGGGAATGTTATTACAGTTAAACTCGGGTATTTTTTATGAGTTTATACCGGCAACTGAGTTTTTTGATGAAAATCCAACACGTATTTCTTTAAAGGATGTAAAATTAGGTGTTAATTATGCCATTATTTTAAATACATCTGCAGGTCTTTGGGGATATAATATTGGCGATACTGTTGAGTTTACTTCTTTAAAACCATATAGAATTAAAGTAACCGGTCGTATAAAGCATTTTATTTCTGCCTTTGGCGAACATGTAATTGGTAAAGAAGTAGAAACAGCATTAAACGATGCAATTGTAGGAACTAATGTAAATATAAGTGAGTTTACAGTTGCACCACAAGTAAATCCGGAAAGCGGATTGCCATATCACGAATGGTTTATTGAGTTTGAAAATGAACCTGATAACCTAA
The DNA here is from genome assembly GCF_029125915.1 of Tenacibaculum bernardetii. Classification (NCBI taxonomy): domain Bacteria; kingdom Pseudomonadati; phylum Bacteroidota; class Flavobacteriia; order Flavobacteriales; family Flavobacteriaceae; genus Tenacibaculum; species Tenacibaculum bernardetii. The sequence goes on along the minus strand of NZ_JAQJCU010000006.1, from coordinate 187,669 downwards.
AAGAATTAGCGGCTAAAATAGATGCTTCTATGCAAAGCCAAAATGTATATTATTTCGATTTAATCTCTGGTAAAATATTACAACCGTTAATTATTAGAAAGGTTAAGAAAGGCGGATTTCATGAATACATGAAATCGATAGGGAAATTTGGAGGACAGAATAAAATTCCGCAATTATCCGATAATCGTAAAATTGCTGATGTTTTAAAAGAGTTTTTAATTTAAACGTTATTGTGAACGAAGCGAAGCAATCTGTCTAAGGTTATTTCTAAGGCTAGAAATAGATAACTTGGTCGTTTCTTCTCGTAATGACGTGTTATTTGTCATTACGAGGTACGAAGTAATTTGCCTAATGTTATTTCTGCTCTGCAAAGAGATTACTTCGTCATTCTTCCTCGTAATGACGTTTGTATTTTTATTAAATAGAATAAAGAAAACTTTATTCTATTATTTTTTGTTGTAGATTTAAACCCTAACCAAACAAAAAATAAAATGAGTACAACAACTAACGGGGTAACATTAAACTTAGTTCAATTTTTAGAATTTGATACGAATATTCCTGCTGCAAATAAGCCATCAGGACCATTAGTAAATATTTCAGATGTTGAAGGTGGTAACGATACACCATACATGATGACAATATTAGCTTACTTACCAAGTAATACATTAAATCCATTAACAAATACAAATGGTTTGCAATTAAAAGGGGATATCATTTATTTAAATTATTATGGTATTACAGCTACATCTATCTTAAAGAAAGATGGGACTACTGGAACTATAGATTGTAGAGATTTTTGTGTAGAATTTAATTGCACAGAAGAAACTACCGAATATGATTTATATTATGTGCAGTTTACCTATCAAATTAATGATGGAACTTCTGCGGATGCAATTTTAGTAAGAGATGAAGATGAAGATCCAGAAACTGATAGAGGTACTGTAACTATACCAGCGAATGGAGGTCAATAGATTTTTACTTTTTTGTTTTTTTTTAATAAGAATCGTTAGTTTTTCACAAGAAATAAAAACTAACGATTTGGATGCCTTATATAAAAAAGGAAAGGAAATATCTAGTTTAACAGAAAATAAGGCTTTTGTTAAAGCATATAAATATTATAGAGAAAAGAAATATGACTCATGTTATTCGTACAGTAGCAAAGCTTTTTTGAATTTTCATTCAAAAGATGAAAAGAATATTTTAAATTATATACAAGGTGTTAGTGCAATAGAAAAGTCACTATATAAGAAGGCGTTAGGGAATATGTTGCTTGTTTCTGATAAAAGATATGAAAATTTAAAACAACAAAAGTTAGGAAGAATTTACCTTAGTTTAAAAGAATACGATAAAGCGATATTTCATTATAAAACATGGAATAAGAATTCTATAAATGAAACTTTAGATTTAAAAATAGCAGCATATCATAATTTAGGTTTATGTTATATTCATAAAAAAAAATATAAAAAAGCTAAAGAATATTTTAAAAAAGAAATTTCATTAATCTCGGCTATTGATACATTGGCTATAGTGAGAGCTAAGACCGAGTTAGCAAATGTATATTACAATCAATATTTAGATGATGATGCTATTCCTTTATTTAAAGAGGCATATAGTTTAGCAAAATCCTTTTCAAATATTGAATTAAAACAATATGCAGCCAAGAATATGGCTGTAGTAGAAAAGAATAGAAAACGCTTTAAAGAGAGTGTCGATTATTATATAGAATATGGTAAATGGAAAGATTCTATTTGGAGTAGAGATCGAATTTGGGAGCTTACCGAGAAAGATAAAAAAATAGTAGTTGCACAAAAACAACAAGAAATAGCAGTGCAAGATGAGCAAATAAAACGTCAGAAAGTAGTTCAAAAAGGGTTGCTTTTAGGAGCTTCTGGCCTGTTAGTGTTCTTGGGAGGGCTGGCTTTTTTTTATAGGAAATTACAAAGTAAAAATAGGCTTATTACCCAACAGAAAGAGGCTTTAAATGTAGCTAATAATACTAAGAATTATTTATTTTCAGTGGTATCACACGATTTACGTTCGCCTATAAATAGTATAAAAAGGCAGCATCAAAAACTAGCGAAACATATTGTTAATAACGATTTGCCTGCAATTAAGGAAGCTACGAAATCGGCTATTGCAGTTACCGAAAGTACGAGTCATCTATTAAATAATGTATTGCATTGGTCGTTAGAACAAAGTAATATGTTGAATTTCTCTGAAGAAGAACATGTGTTACAACCTGTTATAGAGCATGTGTTGTTCGATTATGAAGATTTAGCAGAAGCGAAAGATATTTTAATTTCTAGTAATTTAGAAAGTGATATTGTTGTTTTGACTGACAAAGAATCATTGAAAATAGTAATTCGGAATTTAATTGACAATTCAATAAAATATATGGATGGTTCTGGGGGTATTTCTGTGAAAACGGAGAAACATTCAGCAACTCATGCATGTATTGAAATTAAAGATTCAGGTATTGGAATATCTGAAGAAAAACTTCGAAAAATTAATGCGTTAAAAGATTTATCTATAGATAAGATAGATCGTTCTAAAGGAATCGGATTAGGTTTGCTTTTATGTCAAACACTAATTAAGAAAAATAACGGAACGTTATTCTTTAAGAGTAAAGAGGGAGTAAGTACCACAGCGATTATATTGTTGCCTTTAGTTTAATTTTATTGTAATACACGTGGTGAAAAAATCATTCGTATTTTTTCACACCTTTTTTGAATTATTTCGTCATTTAAGATGAACCATCCGTCATTGCGAGGCACGAAGCAATCTGTATTTTGGGAGTTCTAAATATTAAGATTGCTTTGTAATTCTTCCTCGTAATGAGCTGACGCTAGTTATTGTGAGCGGAACGAAGTATTATTTTTAGTAAAAATTTAGCATCAGAATAAGTATCTTCGTAAGCGAATACTTTAAACATAAAAACTGATGACTAATTTACGGTTACTACTTTTAGAAGATTTAGATGAGGAGGCTACAGAGATTATTGATTTTTTAGAAGATAATAATTACGAAGTTATTCATGTTAAAAATGCTACTGAAGCTGAAAAAGAAATAAAAAACAGGTTTTTTGACGTTATTCTTCTTGATATTATGATTGACGGAAAACCGGAAGGAATTTCGTTAGGACATCGCTTGAATAAGCAAGGTATAGAAGCCCCTTTTTTATTTTTAACAAGTATGCAAAGTAAATTAGTGTTTGATGAAGCTAAACTTACTAAGCCATATACCTATTTATTAAAACCATTTAACAAATTAGAGTTGTTATATTCATTGGAGTTAGCTCTAGAGAAGTTTCATGAACAGTCAAGTAGTATTAGTTTAAATGATAAAAATGCGATTATAAGTCCGTTTTTTTTATTCGTAAAAAAGAAACGAAGTATTATGAAGGTTGATATACAATCTATTATTTATATAGAAGTAAAAGAAAAATACTGTAAACTGGTTTGTGATGAAGATGATTATCTAATAAAATTATCGTTAACCAAAATTAAAGAATTACTTGGTGATATCGATTTTGCGCAAACTCACAGAAACTATTTGGTGAACACAGCAAAGATTAAAGAGATTTATTTTGAAGATAATTTATTGGTTTTACAAAATAATCACAAAATATTATTTAGTGAACGCTTCAAGAATCAGTTTATAAAGAATAATACTATTTTTAGATAAGAAAGCAGTAAAAAACACAATGTATTTCTCCCCGAAATTAGTTATGTTAATTACCGCTTTTAACTATTTCAAAAGTATACTTCTATTAAGTTTTTTTGTAAAGTAAATCTTTAAATGAATACTATTTAAGTATAAGCGTGTATAGAAATGATATAAACGTTTTTGTTTAAATAATAGTAGAGAAATAAAAAAAAGGAGGTGTAAAATATAATCTCCCTTTTATGGATTATATCTTAAAGCTCCTTTTTTTGAACGTTTTTATTAAGAATGTCACCCCTACGTGTATTCTTAATTAGTCAGTTAAAATAATCCCCTTATTATATCTTAACTGATGTAAATATAATTAGTTATAGTTATTTGTTTGAAACATAATTCTTTAGTGGGTTTAAATAGGGGCGTAACGTGTGATAAAAAGGTATGAGTGTTTTGAGGGGAGAAAAGCTTTTTTTAAATAAAAATGACATTAAATGAAAATTGTATCTACAAATATCGGCGATAAAAAGGAAGTTAATTGGAAAGGAGAAATCATTACTACAGGGATTTTTAAATACCCAGTAACTCCACCTATTTTTTTAGATATAGAAGACGTTGTTGGCGATACTGTATGCGATAGAGAAAACCATGGTGGAATCGATCAGGCGGTCTACGCATATTCTTTAAAGCATTATGAGTATTGGAAAACAATACACCCAAATTTAGATTGGCAATTAGGAATGTTTGGCGAGAACCTAACGATTGATGATTTAGATGAATCGAAACTTCATGTAGGCGATATCTTTAAGGTTGGTGAAACTATTTTAGAGGTAACAAAACCACGCTTGCCTTGTTTAAAATTAGGCGTTCGATTTAATGATATGAAAATGGTAAAACAATTTTGGAAACAAAATTTTCCAGGTCTTTATTTTAAAATAATACAAACTGGTTTTGTGAAAATAGGAGATAAATTTGTGCAAATAAAATCTTTTCCTGAGAATTTAACAATTACGGCTGTTTATCAAAATAAAAGAGTAGAAAAAGAAGTTTAATTCTCTTTTTCTAATTCAAATACTTTTTGAAGCATTTTGTCATCTATCTCGTTTACCTTATATAAACCTTCGTCGCTAAAAAGTTCGCGAGCAATTAATGTTTTTAAGTTTCTTTTAAGTTGATTTTTTGTTTTTTCAGAAAGTCGATAGCTTTTAAGTTTGGCTAAAAATTCATTAGACACTTCATTATTTGTGTCAAAATTATCAATAAAATCGCTAACAGTTGTGTTCTCTAGCTTTTTGCGATTTGTATCTACGTAGGTAAATGCGAAATTATTTAAAGGTCTAAAAAATATGGTAGGAACATAAGTAGAGGTGTCAACAGCAACAAAATGATCGGGAATTATTCCGCCTCCACCAAATACTATTTTACCTTTCGGAGTTGTAAATTTTAAGCTATCAATAGTTTTTATACTATCTCTGTTAAATAATTCACCGTTAGAATACCTATTCTCTAAATCGTTTGCATAAATAGAAGAAGGTGCTTCTTTTGTGTATGGTTTCTGAATAGATCTACCAGTTGGAGTGTAATAGCGAGCCGTTGTTAAACGAACAGCAGAACCATCACCTAAATCCATTTCTTGTTGCACTAATCCTTTACCAAAAGAACGACGCCCGATGATAATTCCTTTATCGTTGTCTTGTAAAGCACCCGCAACAATTTCTGAAGCCGAAGCAGAGTTTTCATCAATTAAAACATACAAACCACCTTTTTCAAAATCACCTTTATTGGTAGCAAAAGATTCATTAATGTCTCCTTTATTATTTTTTGTGAAAACGATTAATTTATCATCTTCTAAAAACTCATCAACAATACTATTAGCAATATCAATAAATCCACCACCATTTCCACGAAGATCGAGTACTAAATCGGTCATTCCGGTTTCTTTAAGAGCATCTAAAGATGTTTTAAATTCTCGGTAAGAATTACGTGCAAAACGGTTTAACTTTATGTAGCCAATACTGTCGTTTAGCATGTAGGCAATATCAACACTTTTAATATTTACTTTGCCTCTGTTTATGGTTACATTAAAAATACTATCAGTTGTTTTCCTGTAAATTTGAACGTCTACCTTTGTGTTTGGTTTCCCTTTTAGGGCTTTCATTATTTGAGGAGTTTGTAGGTTTTTACCATACAAAGTATCTTTATTTGCCATTAAAATCCTGTCACCAGCTTTAACACCTTCTTTAATACTTGGTCCTCCTTTAATTGGTGAAATAACGGTAATAGTATCGCCAATTACACGAAATTGTACACCGATTCCTACAAAATTACCTTGCATGTTTTCGGTAATTAGTTGTAGATTTTCTTTTGGAATATATACTGAATGCGGATCTAATTTACCTAGCATTTCGGTAATTGCTCCGTCTAGTAATTCATCAGTATTTACATTATCAACATAATCACTCTGAATATAATCAATGAGTCGTTTTATCTTTTTTTCGCTGGATGAGCTTTTGCCGATAAAATTAGTTGAGCTTCCATTACTAAAAAAAGTTCCGATAAGAATACCGAAAACTACGGCGATTGAAAAATATATAGGGAGGTTATTCTTGTTCATAAGGTAAATTGGTTAATTCAACACCTGCTTTTTCTAAAAAATCGACTCCAGAAGAATCTTTGTAAGCTTCAGCATATACAACACGTTTTATGCCTGCTTGGTGTATTAATTTGCTGCATTGTTGGCAAGGAGAAAGTGTAATGTATAAAGTAGCTCCTTTGCATGATTGTGTAGAGGCAGCAACTTTTAAAATAGCATTGGCTTCGGCATGTAAAACATACCACTTTGTATAGCCTTCTTCGTCTTCACAATAATTTTCAAATCCTGATGGCGTACCGTTGTATCCGTCAGAAATTATCATACGATCTTTAACAATTATGGCACCTACTTGTTTACGTTTACAATGCGATAATTTACCCCATTCTTGGGCCATTTTTAAATAGGCTTTGTCGTATTTTAATTGTTTTTTGCTCAAAATTAAAGTTGTGTGAAGTGCTAATATAGGTAGATTAAAAAAGGTGTATGGTTAAACTTTTACCAAAAAACGCGGTTTACCATCATTTGAAAAGCAAAACCAATAACGATTGATGAGATAATTAAAATCCAATCGCGACGATTTACACCAAATATAGATTGCGCTAAGGTTCCTATCAATAAAATGATTAAAACGATAATAATCTGTGCAGCTTCTACACCAATTGCGAACTCTAATAAAGGTACAAGTTTATCGGAAGTTTTACCTATCATTATTTTAAAGTAATTCGAGAAACCGAGCCCGTGAATTAATCCGAAGAAAAGGGCAAAAAATAAATTCTGATTTTCTTTTCCTACAGATGCTTTTTTAGCGGTTAATACGTTCATTAAACCGGTTATAAAAATGGTTAACGGAATTAAAAACTCCACCAAATTACTATTCATATTTAAAATTCCGTAAGCCGATAAAGCTAAGGTTATAGAATGCCCAATGGTAAATAATGTGATAAGCCATAATACTTTTGTCCATTGTTTAAATAAGTATACAACGGCAAGTACTATTAAAAATAAAATATGATCGTAAGCTCTAATATCAAGTACATGAAATAAGCCCATTTTAAAGTAGAAAATAAATTCGTTCATTCGGGGTTTTTAAATTTTTATTTGTCGGTCTATTTGTTGGTCTAAAGATATAAAAGTTTCTGTTCTTGAAACCCCTTTTATGTTCTGAATATCTTTATTTAACAAATGCATTAAATCTTCGTTGTTTTTACATAGTATTTTAATAAAAATAGCATAGTTACCAGTTGTATAGTGGCTTTCAACAATTTCAGGAATTTCTTTTAAACGTTTTATTGCTGATGAATACATGCTAGATGAATCTAAAAAAACACCTACAAAAGCAGTTGTGTTATAACCTAAAGCTTTAGGATTTAGCACCATTTTATAACCGTCGATTAAATCGGAAGCTTCTAGTTTTCGTAAACGTTGATGAATTGCAGCTCCTGAAATTCCTACTTCACGAGCAATGCTTAAAATAGGCGTACGAGCATCTGCAACCAATCGTTTGATAATGATTTTATCAATTCCGTCAATCTTTAATTTCTTAATCATACGGCAAAAATAAGAAAAGTTTAATTATCAATAAAAAACAATAAATTATTGTTTTTCGATAATTTTATTATATTTGCAGTGTAAATGAATTTAGGACTAAATGTTAATCCGTCATTCTGAATTTATTTCAGAATCACATTCTTATAGTAAACTGTAGTTTTGATGTGAACCTGAAACAAGTTCAGGTTGACGTAATCTAAATTATTAAAACGGATATAGAATCAAAAAAATATAAAATGAAAACAAATCAATTATTAAAAGCGATGAAATTTATTTCTTGGGCAGTATTTATCGGCTTATTGATAAAAGCCGGAACTATGCTGTTTTTATACTTTTTAAGTATTGGTACTCCTGAGGTGTCAAGAAATTTATTTGAAGGACTAAACTTAAACGAATACTACAATTATAGTTTTTGGCAATACACGCTTATTGTAAGTTATAAAGTATTGTTGTTTGCAACCGAAGCTTACATCGCGTTTTTAGTGATTAAATTATTGAGTAGTTTAAATTTACAAAACCCTTTTAACGTAGCGGTTTTAATGTTGATGAACAGAATTAGTTATACCATTTTTGGCTTATGGATTTTAGCAATAATACACAATACACATGTTCAGTTTTTAGCAAAACGCTATGATTTTACGATGGACTTATTTTCGAGTGATTTTATCTTTTTAGCAGGAATCATTTTTATTTTTGCACAAATTGTGAAAAGAGGAATTGAAATTCAATCAGAAAACGATTTAACAATATAAATTATGAGAAAATTATACATTCTAAAAAGCTTGGTTGACTTTCTGTTTATTACTACAAGTTGCGTAGTTCCTTTTTTAATTTTAGGAATTCCAGCGGTTTTTATACTGTCAGAAAATATTACAAGTGATTTTTTAAAGATAGATATCGCCGAAAGTGTAACGATACTACACAAAGTTTTCCTTGCTATTTTTTTACTTTCTTATCTGTTGATTTATTACACAGTTTATAAATTCAGATTGGTTTTAAATGAATTTGTTCGTGCTCGAATTTTTACAGAAAAAGTAATTGCAAACTTAAAATCAGCAGGAAATATTTTAATGATAGCAGGTTTATTAATGATTATAAGTGAAGTTGGGTTAAAACTAGTTATTGAATCTAGAATAAGTTTTGATTTCGGAATTAGCGCACATTATTTATGTATTTGCTTCGGGTTGTTTTTTGTGGTGCTTTCTGAAATTTTTAAAGTATCTAAAAACTTGAAACAAGAAAACGATCTAACCATTTAAATTATGAAAACGACATTAAATATTTTAAAGGTTTTTTGTACCTTATTAGTAATAAGCGCATTTTTAGATTTTGTAAAAAGATTACATAAAGTGCTGTATTATTTTTTTAATAATGATAGTGAACGATCGTTATTATTCAATATGCAAATACCCGAAAATTGGTCTGATACTGTTTATAATATTTTAGCGGTTATTTCTTTAGGTTTAATAACTTATATGGTGCTGCTATTAGTTGATTTTAGACAAGTAATTTTTAATTTTTCAAAAGCAAAAGTGTTTACAGAAGAAAACAGTAAAAAACTTAGAGCAATAGGAAAAGGATTAATTATTTACGGAATCGTAATTGCAAGTTTAGATATTATATTAGGTGTGTTAATTTCCGATTCGTCATATAGTTTAACACCAGGTAATTCTCCTTCTAACTCAGGCTATGAGTTCGGACATATTATAGGAGTAACAATAAGTAAGCGTTTACCTATATTTTTAGTAGCATTATTTATTCAGTTTATTTCTTTTATTTTAGTTAAAGGAAATGAGTTGCAAGATGAAAACGATCTAACCATATAAGTATGCCGATAATTGTAAACTTAGATGTAATGCTTGCTAAACGCAAGATGAAAAGTAAGGATTTGGCAGAAATTGTGGGGATAACTACGGCAAATTTATCCATCTTAAAATCAGGAAAAGCTAAGGCAATTCGATTTTCAACTTTAGAGGCAATTTGTAAAGCTTTAGAATGTCAGCCAGCAGATATTTTAGAATTTGTAGAAGACTAAAACCACAGATGTATTACTTTTACAAACATGTATGCACTTGTAGATTGTAATAATTTTTATGCCTCTTGCGAACGGGTTTTTAATCCGAATCTGAAAGGAAAACCAGTTGCTGTTTTAAGCAATAATGATGGCTGTGTAATTGCGATGAGCGACGAAGCTAAAAAATTACAACTTCCGTTTGGTGCACCAATTTTTAAATGGAATCAGTTTTGTAAGAATAACAATATTACCGTATTATCGTCTAATTATCCGTTATACGGAGATATGAGTGCGCGGGTTATGAAAACACTCGAGCAGTTTTCTCCAGATATCGAAGTGTATTCTATCGATGAAGCTTTTTTGCAGTTTAAAGGTTTTGAGAATTATAATCTACAAGAATACGGAACGCAAATTAGAAGTAGAGTTTTACAATGGACGGGAATTCCGACTTGCGTAGGTATTGCACCAACCAAAGCATTAACTAAAATAGCGAATAAGATTGCGCGTAAATATCCGAAGGAAACAAAGGGAGTGTATGTAATAGATTCTGATGAAAAAAGGATAAAAGCGTTAAAATGGACGGCGATAGAAAACGTTTGGGGAATAGGAAGTCGCTTAGCAAAAAAACTACAAGCAAAAGGTTGTATAAAAGCCTATGATTTTACACAGTTAGATGATAATTGGGTACGCAAAAACTTATCAATTACGGTTTGGAAATTGAAAAAAGATTTAGAAGGTATTTCTAAAATAATATTAGATGAACCGGTTACCAAAAAAGCAATTGCGACCACCCGAAGTTTCGAATATACTTTTTCTGATATTGATAATATAAAAGAAAGAATTTCAACCTTTGCAGCTAGTTGTGCCGAGAAATTACGAAAACAAAATTCAAGTTGCCACATGGTTATGGTTGTGTTGCACAGCGATCGCCATAAAAAAGATAGCGAACAACATCGTGCAAGTAGAACGGTTGTTTTTTCATATCCAACAGATTCAACTTTAACAATAAGCAAAAGTGCGGTAGAAGCCGTAAAAACTATTTTTAAAAAAGGCGTAAAGTATAAGCGAGCAGGAGTTATTGTAACAGGATTAGTGCCTTCAGATAATTATCAAATAAATATGTTTGAAACTGAAAATCCGAAGCATAAACCGTTAATGCAAGCGATTGATAAAATAAATCAGACTTTTAAGTCAGATAAGGTTAAATTAGCAAATCAAGATTTACAACGAACTTGGAAAATGCGCCAAGAGCGATTGTCGCCAAAATACACCACAAATATTAACGATATTATTACGGTAAAATAAATTTATGAACACATCAGAAACATTAACTTTTTTTTCACCTAAAGAAATGGGTAAAACAGCAGGTACAATTTTTAAGGATATTGGTATTTCTGCTGGATTTCCTTCTCCTGCGGATGATTTTAGAGAAACGCGTATTTCGTTAGATGAAGAGTTGATACGAAATAAAGAAGCTACTTTTTTTGCAAAAGTTAGTGGCCAATCTATGATTGGTGCCGGATTAGATGATAATGATTTATTGGTAATTGATAGAAGTATAGCGCCAGAAAATAATAAAATAGCAGTCTGCTTTTTAGATGGCGAGTTTACTGTAAAGCGATTAAGAGTAGAAAAAGATGAGGTTTGGTTACAACCCGAAAATCCGAATTACCCAATAATTAAAATAACAGCAGAGAATAATTTTGTTATTTGGGGAATTGTTACCAGCGTAATAAAAAAAGTATAACAAAAAAATCCAGCAAATTTGCTGGATTTTTTTATTGACTCTAGTGCGAATTATTATTCACAAAATTCATCATAAGCACCTGCTAAGTTCTGAGCAATAGCTTGTGCTGAGTGTCCTTCGATATGGTGACGCTCTAACATGTGTACTAAGTTACCATCTTTAAACAAGGCAATTGCAGGAGATGACGGAGGAAAAGGAACCATAAGTTCTCTTGCTCTAGCAGTAGATTCTTTTTCTACACCTGCAAAAACAGTTGTTAAGTTAGTAGGAGTTTTATCAGCTCCTAAAGAAGCAATTGCTCCTGGTCTTGCAGTACCTGCTGCACAACCACAAACAGAGTTAACCATTACTAAAGTTGTTCCTTTTTTTGCTAAAGCTGTATCAACATCTTTGGCAGTATATAAAGCGTCAAAACCAGCATCGATTAATTGGTCACGCATCGGTTTTACTAATTCTTCTGGGTACATAATTTTTTATTAAATAATTTAGGCAAAGATACTTTATTTAAAAGCAAGAGTCAAGCCTAAACAAATCGGCTTTTTTGTAAGTAGTTAATAGTATATTTACACCTTTAAAATTTAAGAATGGGAAAGTTTGCAAAGTGGCTTGGAGCCGGAGCAGGATTTACAATGGGTGGTCCGATAGGAGCGATTATAGGATTTGCTGTAGGTAGTTTTATTGATGGTGTATCTGTTGAAGACTTTATGCAGGAACAACAAGAATACCAAAAACAATCTAAACCACAACAAAGAGGAAGGGCGACGTCTGGTGATTTTGAAATTACATTGCTAATTTTAGCATCTGTTGTTATTAAAGCAGATGGTAAAGTTGATAAGCGAGAGTTAGATTATGTGCGCATGCATTTCGTAAAAATGTACGGAAAAGAACGTGCAAATCATGCGTTTAAATTGTTTAACGGAATTATTAAAAGGAAAATATCAACGCGTCAGGTGTGTTTGCAAATCCGTCAACACATGTCGCATTCTTCACGTTTGCAACTGTTACACTTTTTATTCGGAATAGCTAAGGCGGACGGACAAGTAACAGCGTCTGAAGAAGAGGAAATTAGAAAAATTTCAAGCTATTTATATATCAACGAGTATGATTATTCATCAATAAAAGCTATGTTTTATAACGAAGTTGATGGTGCTTATAAGATGTTAGAAATAACAAAATCGGCTACCAATGATGAGTTAAAGAAGGCTTACCGAAAAATGGCTAAAAAATACCATCCTGATAAATTAGAAGGTTTAGGAGAGGAGCATAAAGAGGGGGCCAAAGAAAAATTTCAAAACATTCAAGCTGCCTACGAACAAATAAAAAAAGAACGTGGACTTGCTTAATTTTTAGATGTTATTAATTATTTATAACAATCAATTGAGGCTTTGTGTTGGGTCGTCTTGTCTATTTTTTTTGAAGAGTTTTATTTAAGCTTTATTTAAGCTTTATTTAAGTTGTATTGTTTAAATTTGCACTTTAAAATTAACTTTATCCAATCAATAAAATTTAATATAAAGTATGAACTTAGAAGAATTGTATAAAAAGACAAAATCTAAAGCTATAATTTTAATTGATAAAAATGGAGAAATTGTTAAGTCTTATAGCGATGTTAATTATGAGAAGGCTGAGGATTTTTCTGCTGTTACAATGGTGGTGTCTAATATGTTAGATAATTTTTTCACAGAAGTGTTGTTAATAAAACCACTTACAGAAATGATTGTTAAAACAGAAAAACATCATTTTTATATAACAAAATGTGACGCTGATCATGTTTTATGTGTCTTATCTGATAGTGCAATTAATACAAGTTTAATAAGTCTTTCTTTAAAAAAGATAAATTTTATAAAATAAATAAATAATAAAAACCAATTAAAATGACAGAAATTTTAAACGAACTAGTAAAGAATATAAGTAAAAATGTTCCTGGTTATGTTGCTTTAAGTGTTACTGAAATTGAGACAGGACAAACATTAGTAGCGGACAGTTCGGACAGTAGTTTTGATGTTAATTTAGCTTCTGCTTATAATTTAGAAGTTGTAAAAGCAAAATTAAGTGCAATTGAGGTTTTAGGAATAGATGAAGAAATTAAAGACATCACCATTACCCTAACTAGTCAAATACATATTATAAATATAGCGCCAAGTGGTGGATACTTTATTTATTTAGCTATTGACTCTAGTAAAGCAAATATAGCAATTACTAAAACGTTATTGAATAAATATAAAGCTCAATTAAACGATGCCATATAAACCTGTTAATTTAGGAGGTTATGTAATTGACGCGAAACTGAAGCCTATTTTAGAATTCGCTCAAGAAGAGTATAAAAAGATAATTGGGGTACCTGTTGAAGATATAGTTGTCGATAAAAAATCTAAAGGTAAGAAGAAAAGAAAAATGTCTGAAAAGGTATTAGACTTTTTATTTGAGCCTAAATACGATAACGCTTTAAAAGTTTTTCCTAAAAAAAGTAAAAATTAAAATTACTTTTTATTCTACATATCAAAAATAGATAAAAACACTTCATTAATGAGGTGTTTTTTTATGTGGTAAACCTTACAATTACAAGAAAATACGTAATTTCGCCAATTCAATTAATACAATTACAAAATGAGTACGAAGTTTACTGAATACAAAGGGCTTAACTTGCCAAATGTTGCTGATGAAATTCTTAATTACTGGAAAGAAAACAACATTTTTGAAAAAAGTATAACTACCCGTGATGATAATAAGCCGTTTATCTTTTTTGAAGGGCCACCTTCAGCAAATGGTTTGCCGGGTATTCACCACGCAATGGGACGTACCATTAAAGATATTTTTTGCCGCTACAAAACTTTAAAAGGGTTTCAAGTAAAGCGTAAAGCTGGTTGGGACACTCATGGTTTACCGGTGGAACTTGGTGTTGAAAAAGAATTAGGAATTACCAAAGAAGATATCGGAACAAAAATTACGATAGAAGAATATAATATTGCTTGTAAAAAAGCAGTAATGAAGTACACTGATATTTGGAATACACTTACCGAAAAAATGGGGTATTGGGTAGATATGGAAGATCCATATGTTACCTATAAACCAAAATATATGGAAACTGTTTGGTGGTTGTTAAAGCAAATCTACAATAAAGATTTGATGTACAAAGGGTACACGATACAACCATATTCACCAAAAGCAGGAACGGGTTTAAGTTCTCATGAGGTAAATCAACCAGGAGCATATCAAGATGTTACTGATACGACTGTTGTAGCACAGTTTAAAGCTGTTACCGAAACGTTACCAGGTATTTTACAAAACGGAAGTGATGTTCATATTTTAGCATGGACAACCACTCCGTGGACATTACCAAGTAATACCGCTTTAACAGTTGGACCAAAAATTGATTATGTTTTAGTAAAAACATTTAACCAATATACTTTTGAACCTACGCAAGTAATTTTAGGAAAACCTTTAGTGGCAAAACAATTTGCTGGAAAGAAATTTAAAGCGGTTGAAAATGAAGCAGATTTAGCAAATTATAAAGCTGAAGATAAACAGATTCCATATTTCATTGCAGAAGAATGTAAAGGAGCTGATTTAGTAGGTACAAAATACGAACAGTTGTTACCGTATGTTTTACCACATGAAAATCCAGAAGAAGCTTTTAGAGTAATTCCGGGAGATTTTGTTACTACTGAAGATGGAACAGGAATTGTACACACCGCACCAACTTTTGGAGCCGATGATGCTATTGTTTGTAAAGATGCAGGTATACCACCAATGTTGGTAAAAGATGCGAATGATAACCTAGTGCCTTTAGTAGATTTACAAGGTAAATTTACCAAAGATGTGGGCGAGTTTGCAGGGATGTATGTTAAAAACGAATATTATGCTGATGGTGAAGCACCAGAAAAATCGGTAGATGTTCAAATAGCCATCAAATTAAAAGAAGAAAATAAAGCCTTTAAGGTAGAGAAATATGTGCACAGTTATCCACATTGTTGGAGAACCGATAAACCTATTTTATATTATCCATTAGATTCTTGGTTTATAAAAGTAACCGATGTTAAAGAACGCATGCACTCTTTAAACGAAGAAATTAATTGGAAACCTGAGTCAACAGGAACAGGTCGTTTTGGTAATTGGTTAAAAAATGCCAATGATTGGAACTTATCACGTTCTCGTTTTTGGGGAATTCCATTACCAGTTTGGAGAACAGAAGATGGTAAGGAAGCTAAAATAATGGGTTCTGTAGCAGAGTTAAAACAAGAAATGCAAAAGGCTGTTGCTGCTGGCGTAATGACTGAAGATATTTTTGCTGATTTTAAAATCGGAAACATGTCAGATGAAAATTACGATACCGTTGATTTACATAAAAATGTAGTAGATAAAATCACGTTAATTTCTGATTCAGGACAACCAATGCAACGTGAATCAGACTTAATTGATGTTTGGTTTGATTCTGGCTCTATGCCGTATGCACAATGGCATTACCCGTTTGAAAATAAAGAATTGGTAGAAAAAGGTTGGAAAACAGCCGATTTTATTGCTGAAGGAGTAGATCAAACTCGTGGATGGTTTTATACCTTACACGCCATTGCAACCATGGTTTTTGATGATAAAGCCTACAAAAATGTAGTGTCTAATGGATTGGTGTTAGATAAAAACGGACAAAAAATGTCGAAGCGTTTAGGTAATGGAGTAGATCCGTTTACAACGTTAGATAAATACGGGCCTGATGCCACGCGTTGGTACATGATATCAAACGCAAATCCTTGGGATAATTTAAAGTTCGATTTAGATGGAATTACCGAAGTTAGTAGAAAGTTTTTCGGAACACTTTACAATACCTATTCATTCTTTAGCTTATACGCAAACTTAGATAATTTCAATTACAGCGAAGCTGAGGTTCCTTTAAATGAAAGACCAGAAATTGATCGTTGGATTTTATCAGAATTAAATACATTGGTTCAAAAAGTAGATGTTTTTTATGCAGAATATGAACCAACAAAAGCAACGAGAGCAATCTCTGATTTTGTGCAAGACCATTTAAGTAACTGGTATGTGCGTTTATGTAGAAGACGTTTTTGGAAAGGAGAATATGCACAAGATAAAATATCAGCATATCAAACCTTATATACTTGTATGTTAACGGTTGCTAAATTAGCATCGCCAGTAGCACCATTTTTTATGGATAAGTTATATAAAGATTTAATTAGCACAACGAATATCGAAGGATTTGAAAGTGTGCATTTAGCAGAATTTCCAAAATACGATGCTAATTTAATTGATAAGTCTTTAGAGCGTAAAATGGAAAATGCGCAAACAATATCTTCATTAGTTTTATCGTTAAGAGCTAAAGAAAAGATAAAAGTACGTCAACCATTACAAAAAATCATGATTCCAGTTTTAGATGCGACTCAAAAAGAAGAAATTTTAGCAGTTGCTGATTTAATAAAATCAGAAGTAAATGTTAAAGAAATAGAGTTGTTAGATGATGCTTCAGGTATTTTAGTAAAACAAATAAAACCAAACTTTAAAGCTTTAGGGCCAAAGTTTGGTAAAGATATGAAGTTGATTGCTAGTGAGATACAGAGATTTACGCAAGAAGATATCATTAAAATAGAAAAAGAAGGAACTATTTCTGTTGAGATTAATGATAAAATGATTAATTTAGAAACCGCAGATGTAGAGATTTTATCGAAAGACATTGAAGGTTGGTTAGTGGCAAACGCAGAGGGTTTAACCGTTGCTTTAGATGTTACAATAAACGAAGATTTACGTAAAGAAGGTGTTGCTAGAGAATTGATAAATAGAATTCAGAATGCACGTAAAGAAACCGGTTTAGAAGTAACAGATAAAATAAAATTAACCATTTTAAATTCTAATGATTTACAAGAATCTGTAACTGCAAATGAAAATTATATAAAAGCAGAAACATTAACAAATGAGTTATTATTTGTTGATGACTTAAAAGATGGTATAGAAATTGAGTTTGATACCATAAAAAGTAAAATGTTAATAGAAAAAGCATAACATTATGGACGAGGTTAAAATGAAATTTTCGGATAGTGATTTACAGGAGTTTAAAGAAATCATTTTAAAGAAAATACAACATTCAGAAGAAGATTTAAAATTAATTCAATCTTCTTACAAAAATGGTTCAGATAACGGTACGGATGATACTTCACCGTCATTTAAATCGTTTGATGACGGTTCAGATACGATGGCAAAAGAAGCAAATACGCAATTAGCTATTCGTCAAGAAAAATTTATTCGCGACTTAAAAAACGCACTAGTTCGTATCGAAAATAAAACATACGGAATTTGTAGAGTTACTGGTAAATTAATTCAGAAAGAACGTTTAAAGTTAGTTCCTCACGCTACATTAAGTATCGAGGCGAAACGTAAACAATAGCGTTTTGTATAATTATAACAATAACAAGAAACCTCTTTTTAGAGGTTTCTTTTGCTTTAGACCTTTTTGTGTAATTATTTTCTTGTTCGCCAATTTAACTTTCTTCGCACAAGAAAAATTACTTAAAAAAAGCACTTTTCAATCAGAAGAAATAGAAATAATTACGGATGGACTGGATGATGTAACTATAGAGAATTCATTAAGCAATCAGATAGAAGTTGTTTTGTTAGATGAAAACCCGAATACGCATACCATTTTTATAAACGAACAAAGTGGCGTTTTAAAAGTAAGTTTTAAGCTTAATTTTAATATATTTAAGGAACCTGTTTTTAGAAAGTATATTACGCAACGACTGCAAAGAGCTACTACTATAATTAAAATTCCGAATCATAAAACCGTAAATATCTACGGAAAAACAATTGATATTACTTCTAAGGATTATAAAGGGGATTTAAAAATTTACATAGACAACGGAAACGTGAAGCTAAACGAAATAAAGGGAAATACTGCTATTAAATTGTTTTCAGGTAACGTTTACGGTAGGATAAAAAAAGCCACTGCTATAAATATAGAAACGAATAATGGAGAAATTCATGTAAATAAAAATAACTATAACAAGCAATTTTATTCTAAAAGTAATCCAAAAGCTATTCGTAAATTCAATGTACGTTCTATTAACGCTAATGTTATCTTAATAACAGAATAAAAACGAATACTTTTCTTATTTTAGCTGCTGTTAAATTTATAAAATGTCTAAAAAAAATATCGCAATACTTACTGTAGTTTTGGCAATTTTAATTGATCAAATTAGTAAAATATATGTTAAAACTCATTTTCAATTAGGAGAAGAGGTGCTTGTTTTTGGTGATTGGTTTAAAATCCATTTTACTGAAAATAATGGTATGGCTTGGGGTTTTGAATTTGGCGGTAGAGCGGGTAAATTATTTTTAACATTGTTTAGAGTTGTTGCAGTTTCTGGTATTATCTACTGGTTATGGCAAACTATTAAAAGGCAAGCTCATACAGGTGTTGTTATCGCTATTGGTTTGGTTCTAGCAGGTGCAATAGGTAATATTATAGATTCAGTTTTTTACGGAGTAATTTTTGATAGTTCGTATCATAATGTAGCAACATTATTTTCAGACAAACCTTACGGCGATTTGTTTTATGGAAAAGTTGTAGATATGCTATATTTTCCGATGTATCAAGGAGAAAGTTTTACTTTCTTTAATGCAATTTTTAACGGTGCCGATTCTTGGATAACTATTGGCGTTGTGTTGTTGTTTATATTTAATAAAGAGGCTTTTCCGAAAGAAGAAGAAACTACTGCCTAAATTAAAACGCTACAAATCTTTCGTTTAATATACTTTTTTCTATATTTATGAAAAAAGAAAATTATGCGTCTTCTTAAATACATTGCTGTTTTTTTATTGGGTTTTTTGATTGCCAAGTTATGGTATGAAAAGAAAGAAGAGAAGCATCAAAAAGAAGAAATAAAAGTAGTTTTAAGTGGCATACAAAATTTAAGTAAATTAGTAGTTTCGGAAGGTGTTTTTTCTGAAATGTATAGTTTCTCTGACACCAAGAAGTATTTATACAATTACCTTTCTTTCGAAAAAAAAGCGATACTATCGGTTAGTGCCAAGGTTGAGGTTGGTTATGATTTATCTAAATTAGAAATACAAATAGACAGTATAGGTAAACAAATAATTATTAATAAAATTCCTAAAGAAGAAGTTTTAATTTCGCCAGATATTAAATATTTCGATTTACAACAAAGTCAATTCAATACCTTTTCGAGATCAGAATTAAATATGCTTAATGGTAGAGCTATCGAAAAGATAAAAGCGACTATCACTGTTTCAGACCTTCAAAAAGACGCTAAGAAACGTCTATTTGAAGAGCTGTCTAAAATATACCAACTCTCTAAAATTTATAATTGGAAAGTGGTTGATAATACGAATTCAAACTTATTAGAAACTATTTTATTGCAGAATTAATTAGGTAATTTTTTACTTAATAATCCGTAAATAAAAGCACCTAACATAGCGCCAAGTAAAACAATAATTATTGGTAATATACCATGGCCAATTAAAACAAAAATAGGTGCGGGGCATGCACCTGCAAGAGCCCATCCTAATCCGAAAATGGTTCCACCAACAAGTGTTCTTATAAAGCCTTTTTTCTTTTCTTTAATGTTTATTTGATTTCCTAAGTAATCTTTAATTTTTCCGTTTTTAAAGAAATGCATTAATACCATAGAAATTGCTACCGCCGATCCTATAATACCATACATGTGAAACGATTGAAATTTAAACATTTCGTATATTCTATACCACGAAATAGCTTCAGATTTTGTCATGATAATTCCGAAGAAAATACCTAATACTAAAAATTTTATATTTTTCATCTTATCCGAAAATTAAAGGAAATATTATCCAAGTCATTACTAAACCACCTATAAAAAAGCCAATTACCGCAATTAATGATGGTAATTGTAAACTACTTAAACCAGTAATTGCGTGTCCAGAAGTACATCCGCCTGCGTATCTGGTTCCGAAACCAATAAAAATTCCTGCAATTAGTAAAATAGAAAACCCTTTAAGAGTAAGCATGTTTTCTAAGCTAAAAATTTCATTTGGCACGAAAGAATTACCTGCATTGGCAAAACCTAACTCAGCTAGTTCTTGTACAGTTTTAGGGTTTAAATCAATAGTGTTTGTTGCTGATAAATAATTAATGGTTATAAACCCACCGATAATTAATCCCGCTAAGAATACAAGCGCCCAATCGCGTTCTTTCCAATCTTTTTTAAAATAATCAGAAACTTTACCTGCACCTGCAATAGTACACATTGTTTCTAGGTTTGTAGATACACCAAAGTTTTTTCCGAAGTAAAAAAACAAGAAAAGTACAAAGGCAATCAATGGGCCAGATATGTACCAAGGCCAAGGTTGTAATATGATATCCATTATAAAGTTTTTTTTATATAATCTATTATAATTTTAGTTGCACCAACGTTTTTTGCTATATATTTTTGGTTTGTGCTTCCTAATTTAGTCCTTAAAATACGGTTGTTTTTAAGTATGGTAAAAGTACTCGAAAATTCCTCATTATTTGTAACAATTGTAACACTAACTAAATCTAGTAAATCAGTAGGTTATATATATTTATTCAGAATCTAATTTTTCACCATATTCTAATGATATTGAATTAATAGATATCCTTTAATTCTTAAGTAATTTCACTATATTTATATTGAAAATAACTTACTTTTGAAGCTTAAAAAGATTCGTTTAATTTTATATATAAGAGATGGGAATAGATTTTGTTGTTACTTGGGTTGATATGGATGATTCTAAATGGATTAAAGAGTTTTCAAAGTATTCTAACAAAATAGACAATTCTGTAAATGAACTTTCAGAGGCGCGTTTTCGTGATCATGGGTTCTTAAAATATTGGTTTCGGGGTATTGAAAAATTCGCTCCTTGGGTTCGAAAAATTCATTTTGTTACAAGTGGTCAAAAACCAGATTGGCTTGATGAAAATCATCCGAAAATAAATTTAGTAAATCATTCAGATTATATTCCAAGCGAATTTTTGCCTGTTTTCAACTCTAATTTAATAGAGATATATATGCACAAAATACCAGACTTGTCTGAGAAATTTGTGTATTTTAATGATGATTTTTTCATTATAAATAATGTTTCTGAAAATAGATTTTTTGAAAACGGATTACCTAAAGATATAGCTACTTTTAGGAAAAACACAGGTATTTCTCAATTCGAAAAAATGCTTAAAAATAATATCCGGCTTATTAACAAGCATTTTGATAAGAAGGAAGTTTTTAAAAGAGATCATGATAAATGGTATCATCCCTCTTACGGTAAAAGAGGAAGGTTAACCAAATTATTAAAATATTATAATGAATTTATAACACTTCGCACGCCTCACAACGCGCAACCTTTTTTAAAATCTACTTTTGTAGATGTTTGGAAGCATTGCAATGAAGAGCTTACAGAAATGTCTAAGCACAGGTTTAGAAGTAATGATGATTATACTCCTGAATTATTTAAAACATGGCAAATATGCAGTTCTAATTTTGTGCCTTACAACACCTATCAAGACACTAAAATGTTTCCATTGTTAATTAAGTCAAAGAAAGCAATAAAAGCTGTAAGAGAACAGTCGTATAAACTAGTTTGCTTAAACGATAACATACATATTAGAAACTATAATAAAGTTATGCAAGATATAAGTGATGCATTTGATAGTATATTACCAGAAAAATCAAGTTTCGAAAAGTAACTAATTATACTACTAATATTGTTAGAAATAAAAAAACCTAATATGCTTTAAAACATATTAGGTTTTTTAATTCAATATTATTTCATTTCAAAATCTTCCATGAATTTCGTGGTATAGTTACCAGCAATATAATCAGGGTGATCCATTAATTGCCTATGAAAAGGAATTGTTGTTTTTATTCCTTCAATAATATATTCATCTAATGCACGTTTCATTTTGTTAATTGCTTCTTCACGAGTTTGTGCAGTAACAATTAGCTTAGAAATCATAGAATCGTAATTAGGCGGAATCATATAACCTGCATATACATGCGTATCTATACGAACTCCGTGGCCTCCTGGTGCGTGGTAAGATGTAATTTTACCTGGTGAAGGTCTAAAGCCATTATAAGGGTCTTCAGCGTTAATTCTACATTCGATAGAGTGTAATTGAGGTAAATAATTTTTACCTGAAATAGGTACACCTGCTGCTACTAAAATTTGTTCACGAATTAAATCGTAATCCACTACTTCTTCAGTAATAGGGTGTTCTACCTGAATACGCGTATTCATCTCCATAAAGAAGAAATTACGGTGTTTATCTACTAAAAACTCAACAGTTCCTGCTCCTTCATACTTAATAAATTCAGCAGCTTTTACAGCAGCATCTCCCATTCTAGTACGTAATTCATCCGTCATAAACGGAGAAGGTGTTTCTTCTGTTAATTTTTGGTGACGACGTTGAACTGAACAATCTCTTTCTGATAAATGACATGCTTTACCGTAAGAATCTCCAATAATTTGAATTTCGATATGACGAGGCTCTTCAATTAGCTTCTCCATATACATATCATCATTACCAAAGGCAGCTTTAGATTCTTGACGAGCAGAATCCCACGCGTCTTTTAAATCTTCTGCTTTCCATACAGCACGCATTCCTTTTCCACCACCACCTGCAGATGCTTTTAACATAACAGGATAACCAGTTTCTATAGCTGTTTTTTCACAATCTTCAAAAGTTTCGATAACCCCTTCACTACCTGGTACACAAGGTACACCAGCAGAAATCATGGTAGATTTAGCATTTGCTTTATCTCCCATACGGTCAATCATATCAGGTGACGCTCCAATAAATTTTATGTCGTGTTCTTGACATAATTTAGAGAATTTAGCATTCTCTGATAAGAAACCATAACCAGGATGAATTGCATCTGCATTTGTAATTTCTGCAGCAGCAATAATACGATCCATTTTTAAATAAGATTCACTACTTGCAGCCGGTCCAATACAAACTGCTTCATCAGCAAACCTTACGTGTAAGCTTTCAGTATCTGCTTTAGAGTATACAGCTACTGTTTTGATTCCCATTTCTTTACAGGTTCTAATTACGCGTAGCGCAATTTCACCTCTATTGGCAATTAATATCTTTTTAAACATACGTTCTAAAAATTTTAAAACTCCAAATAAAGAAGTATATACTTTTATTTGGAGTTATATGTTACTTAAGATGGATCTACTAAAAATAAAGGTTGATCAAATTCTACCGGAGAAGAATCATCTACTAATACTTTAACTACTTTACCTGAAATTTCAGATTCAATTTCGTTAAATAATTTCATTGCTTCAATAATACAAACTGTATCACCTACTTTTACTTCTGTACCTACTTCTGCAAAGTTTGGTTTGTCAGGAGAAGGCTTTCTGTAAAAAGTTCCGATTATTGGAGACTTAATTGTAATATATTTAGAATCTTCTTCTGTATTCGAAGCTTCATTAGAAGGTGCTGCTTGTGCTGCTGGTTGAGCAACAGGAGCTTGTGCCATCATTTGAGGAGCTACACCCATTGGGTTTGCTGCTTGAATAAATGTAGTTTCAGGAGTTTCGCTTCCAGTTTTAATGGTGATTTTGATATCTTCCATTTCTAACTTTACTTCACTTGCACCTGATTTTGCTACAAATTTTATAAGACTTTGAATTTCTTTAATATCCATATTCCTAATTTTAGTTGTTTGGTTTTTTTATGAATTGTATGCCCATTTTAAATAGATAGCTCCCCATGTGAAGCCTCCACCAAATGCTGCAAAAATTAAATTATTTCCTTTTTTTAGATCCTTTTCATAATCTGCAATTAATAAAGGTAAAGTAGCAGAAGTGGTATTCCCATACTTATGGATGTTTACCATTACTTTTTCTGACTCTAACCCAACTCTATTTGCTGTAGCTTCAATAATTCTGTTATTCGCTTGATGTGGAACTAACCAATCAATATCGTCTTTAGAGAGATTGTTTCGTTGTAGTATTTTTTCAGAAACATCAGCCATATTAGAAACAGCGTATTTAAATACGGTTTTTCCTTCTTGATGCACAAAGTGCTGACCATTTTTAAGTGTTTGCTCTGAAGTTGGTAAAATAGAACCACCAGCTTCAATTTTAAGAAATTCTCTACCAATCCCGTCACTTCTTAAATATTCGTCTTGTAAACCAAGTCCATCAGTGTTTGGTTCAAATAATACAGCACCAGCCCCATCACCAAAAATGATACATGTAGCTCTGTCTGTATAGTCAATAATTGAAGACATTTTATCGGCTCCTATTAACAATACTTTCTTATAGCGACCACTTTCTATATACTTAGCAGCTGTAGACATTCCGAATAAAAAACTAGAACATGCAGCTTGTAAGTCGTAAGAAAATGCATTTGTAGCTCCGATTTGAGAAGCGGTATATGCAGCAGTAGATGCAACAAGCATATCTGGAGTTGCTGTGGCAACAATTACCAAGTCAATATCTTTAGGATCTATATTTGATTTTTTAAGTAAATCTTTAGCAGCTTTAATAGCCATAAAAGAGGTTCCTTTACCCTCTCCTTTTAAGATTCTTCTCTCCTTGATACCGGTTCTACTAGTGATCCATTCATCATTAGTGTCTACCATTGTTGCGAGCTCCTTATTGGTTAAAATATACTCAGGAACAAATTTTCCTACTGCGGAAATCGCTGCAGTTATTTTAGTCATAATTGTTTGTTTTGTAATAAAACTAGTTGTCAAAAGTAATGAAAATTAGTTGACCTTTTTAAAGAAAAAACATCAAAAAAGTTATTTTTTAACAAAAAAACATAAAAAAACCCTCAAAAAGAGGGTTTTTTTATGTTGCAAAAACTAGTGTTTATGCCTCAGCAACTGCATTTTCTAATACTACTTGACCTCTGTAGTATAATTTTCCTTCATGCCAGTGAGCTCTGTGGTATAAATGAGCTTCTCCAGTTGTAGGATCAACAGCTATTTGAGGTACAGAAGCTTTATAGTGAGTTCTTCTTTTATCTCTTCTAGTTTTCGATATTTTTCTCTTTGGATGTGCCATTTTATGTTTTATTTATCTGTTAGTAAATCCTTTAATTTATCCCACCTTGGGTCTGCTGACGTTTGTTCAACAGTTTTTTCTTCGTTTATTCTTAATTCGTTTAATCTATCTAAAGCGTCAGATTTCATCGTGCCGTTTAAAACATCTGGATGAATTCTTTTACTAGGAACTGATAAAACAATTAACTCATATATATATTGAGCAACGTTCATTTCGTATACTTCGTGTGGAAGTATTAAAATTTCATCATGTTCGTCGTTATATTCAGGTCCAAATTTAACTATTAAATCTAAAACACCATCAATTCTTAAGTCGAATGGTTCCCCGGTGCTATCACAAGGTACGTTTACGGTACCTTTTATTGTAAAAGTAAGCTCAAATAATGTGCTTTTTTTTACAAAATTAATATCTGCGGTTAGGTTTGCGTCGTTAAATTCATCAAACTGAAATGCTTCAAAGAACTTTTCTCCAATTTGATACTGAAATAAATGACTTCCTTCTTTTAAACCTACAAAAGGTATATTGAATTCTTTTATGTCTTTCATCTGTAAGATCAATTTGAGCGTGCAAAGATATAAAAAATGTTTATATTTTTATATTTTACCTAAAAAAAAATACTATTTAACTTTTAAAGTATTTTTTGTTAGTTCTGCATGCTGTTTTCTATTCTTAAATATTTGTAATGAGGTAAATAAAGCTTCTTTAAATGATGATGGATTTGCTATGTTTTTACCTGCAATATCAAAACCAGTTCCGTGATCAGGAGAGGTTCTTACTTTGTTTAGGCCGGCTGTAAAATTTACACCGTTACCAAAAGAAAGTGCTTTAAAAGGAGCAAGTCCTTGATCGTGATACATTGCTAAAACACCATCGAATTGCTTATAGGTTTCAGAACCGAAAAACCCGTCAGCAGCATAAGGGCCAAAAACTAATTTCCCAGATTCTTTAATTTCTGCAATTACAGGGCGGGTAATTTCATCATCTTCTTTTCCTATAATTCCGTTATCACCACAGTGAGGATTTAATCCTAATATGGCAATTTTTGGTTTATTAATGCTAAAATCTTGTTTTAAAGAAGTATGCATGATTTCAACTTTTTCCTTAATTAATTCAGGAGTAATTGTTGCTGCTACTTCAGAAATAGGAATATGACCCGTAATTAAACCGATTCGTAATTCATCAGTCATTAAAACCATTAAACTTTTACCTTCTAAGTTTTCTTCTAAATACTCTGTGTGCCCTGGAAAGTTAAAGTCTTCAGATTGAATATTTTCTTTACTTATTGGTGCGGTAAGTAAAACATCAATATGGTTACTTTTTAAAGCATTTGTAGCTGATTCAAGTGACTTGTAGGCGAATTTACCACCTGTTTCAGTAGTTTTTCCTATTTCAATCTTAACTTCATCAGTCCATGAATTCATTAAGTTGATTTTATCGTGCGAAATTTTATCAATAGAATTAATACCATAAATATTAGTGTTTAGCTTTAAGTTTTTCTTGTGATAAGAAATCAGCCTAGTTGAAGCAAATAAAACAGGAGTGCAAAACTCAAGCATACGTTTGTCTTCAAAAGTCTTTAAAATAATTTCAATCCCAATTCCGTTTATATCTCCAACTGAAATTCCAACAATAATTTTGTTTGTAGTATCCATAGTTACTTTCGTACGTAAAAGTTGTATTTTTGATGTTAACAAAAGTAACTAAAATTTAGGAGAATGTTTACGGGAATAATTGAAACTCTTGGAATTGTTAAGAGATTAGAGCAAGATAAAGAGAATTTACATATTACTGTTTTAAGTAATATTACAAATGAGTTAAAGATCGATCAGAGTGTAGCTCACAACGGTGTTTGCTTAACTGTGGTTGGTATTTTTAATGATGAATATACTGTTACGGCTATTAAGGAAACACTAGATAAGACCAATATTGGTGATTTAAAAGAAGGAGATGAAGTAAATTTAGAAAGAGCAATGAAGTTAGGCGCTCGTTTAGATGGTCATATTGTACAAGGACATGTTGATAGAACGGGAGTTTGTAAGGAGGTTAAGGATCAGGACGGAAGTACGGTTTTTACTTTTTCTTATGATTTTGAAGGAGATAATGTAACTATAGAAAAAGGGTCTATTACGGTGAATGGAGTAAGTTTAACAGTTGTAAACTCTAAAAAAGATGAATTTAGTGTAGCTATTATACCATATACCTTAGCGCATACCACTTTTAAAAACTTTAAGGTTGGTAGTAAAATTAATTTAGAATTTGATGTGATTGGTAAATATGTAGCAAGATTAACCCAATTAAAATAAAAAAAACCACTTACATTTCTGTAAGTGGTTGAATTTAAACGTGGTCCCACCAGGACTCGAACCTGGGACCACCTGATTATGAGTCAGGTGCTCTAACCAACTGAGCTATAAGACCGGTTAAATTAGGACTGCAAAAATAGTAACTTTTTTAAATAAAAAAACTTTTTTTACACTTTTCTGCTCATTAAATTTTCACCGAACAAACGTAAGCCCTCTTTGGCTTCGTTAGAAATGTTTAGGTATGCTAAACTCTCGAAAGACTTATTAGTGTAGTACTCAATAAGTTCGTGTGTAAATTTAGGGATGTCATTTTTCGAAAATATAGCAGAAACAGTACTTATTTTGGTTGAAATATTTTCTTGTTTTTCGTTGTAAAGAATACTTAATTTCTCCTTATCGTCGTCATTTGCGACTTCTAAAGCTTTTAAATAAAGAAAAGTTTTCTTGTTTTCGATGATGTCACCACCAACTTGTTTCCCAAAAGTTTCAGGGTTACCGTAGGTATCTAAATAATCATCCTGTAATTGAAAGGCAATTCCTAAATTTAATCCGTAATTATATAAATGTTGTGCTTGGTCATCGTTAACTTCGGCAACAATGGCACCCATTTTTAAAGCAGCGGCAACTAAAACAGATGTTTTTAGGGTAATCATTTTAATGTACTCTTCGATAGTAACATCATTTCTTGTTTCAAAATCAACATCTAGCTGTTGACCGTCACAAACCTCAAGAGCAGTTTTACTAAATAACTGTGCTAGTTTTTGAAAAACAACAGGGTTGTAGTTCTCGAAATGTTGATAAGCGAGTATAAGCATTGCATCTCCCGATAAAATACCTGTATTAATATCCCATTTTTCATGAACAGTTTTGTGTCCTCTTCTTAAAGGAGCGTCATCCATGATATCATCATGCACTAGTGTAAAGTTGTGAAAAACTTCAACGGCTAAAGCTGCAGGCATTGCTTTTTTATAATCTCCAGAAAAAATATCTGAAGCGATAAGGGTTAGTATTGGTCGAATTCTTTTACCACCTATTTGAAGGATATAGTCTATCGGTTCATAGAGGTTTTTGGGTTCTCTTATTATCTTTTTAGATTCTAAGTATGATAAAAAGTCTGACTGATATTGTAATATGTCCAAATCTTAATTTTTTTGTAAAAATAAGATAATGAATAATTTTATTGTCAATAGAATTAAAAAAATAATAAATACTTAGGAAACTTTTTTTGTTTCTAAAGTTTCCTAAGTATCTTTGTGCCCGAATTATGAGAGATAAAATAATAAATAAAGCAGGAGAGATGTTTTTAAGCCTTGGGTTTAAAAGTATTACTATGGATGATATAGCTAAAGAACTGGGTATATCTAAGAAGACGTTGTATAAGTACTTTTCAAATAAAGCAGCTTTGGTTGATGCTAGTACCGAGGCAGTTCATAACACTATAAATGATACAATTAATAAAATTAAAGAGCATGGTTATAATGCGATAGAAGAAGAATTTGCTGTAAAAGCTATTTTTAAAGAAATGTTTAAAAATGCAAAAACGTCACCAATGTTTCAGTTAAAAAAATATTATCCAGAAACGTATACAAGTTTAATTGAGCGTGAGGTATGTATGTTTAGAGATTGTAATGTAGATAATCTTAAAAAAGGAATTGCACAAGGGTTTTATCGAGGTGGTTTAAATATTGATTTGATAGTAAACTTCTACTTTACCTTAATATTTGGTGTTTTTGATAGTGAAATGTATGGTGGTGAAATGCAAGAATTAATAAAAATTGAATATCAAATTTTAGAGTATCATATAAGAGCAATAGCAACAGATAAAGGATTAGAAGAGTTAGAAAAACAATTAAAAATAATAAATCAAAATTAATAACAATGAGAAAATACATATATAGTGTATTTATATTCTTTTGTACAAGCTTTCTGTTTGCGCAAGAAGAACTTAAAATATCAATGCAAGAAGCTATTGATTATGCAATAAAAAATAATTACGACAATAAGGTTGCTGTAAATAATATTGAAGCAGCTAAAGAAAGAAAATGGGAAACAACAACAATAGGTTTGCCTCAAATAAGTGGTAAAGTAGATTATCAAAATTGGTTGAAACAGCAAGTGTCTTTATTACCTGCTGAGCTTTCAGGAGGAACTCCAGGTACTTTTACTCCGGTTAAATTTGGAACAAAACAAACCATGGATGCTTCTGTAACTTTAAAACAATTAATTTTTGATGGGTCTTATTTAGTGGGATTGCAATCGGCTAAAACTTATTTAAAGATATCTGAACAGGCTAAAGAAAAAACTGAGTTAGCAACAAGAGAAGCTGTTATTAATTCTTACGGAAACGTATTAGTTGTTGAAAGAAATATCGAAATATTAGAGAATAACAGAGATGTTCTTAAAAAGAATTTAGAAGAAACTCAGAAAATTTATAAAAACGGATTAACAGAGTTAGAAGATGTAGAGCAGTTACAAATTACTCTTGGTACTATTGAAAATAATTATAACAATGCTAGAAGAATGAAAAGCATAGCTTATAAAATGTTAAATGTAGCATTAGGTAATTCTATAGAGAAGAAAATTGTTTTAACTGATAATTTAGATAATTTAGTTTTAGCAAACACCGATTTAAGTTTGCTTATAAAATCCTTTAATGTAAAGAGCCATATAGATTTTAAAATGGCTGAAAACGATAAGGAAAGTAAAGCGTTGTTAATGAAATTAGAGCAAAGTAAAGCATTACCAACATTATCAGCCTTTGTAAATTATGGGGCAAACGCAAATGCAAATGACTTTGATTTCTTAAAAGGATCACAAGAATGGTTTGATTATTCATTGTTAGGAGTAAGTTTAAACGTGCCAATATTTAGTAGTTTCGGAAGACGCTCTAAAACAGCAATGGCAAGGATAGAGTTTGAAAATGCGGAGATTAAAAGTGAAAACGTTAGGCAAAATTTAATGTTACAATCAGAAACTGCAAAAAGTGATTATCAATTAAGTATTGAAAGCTTTCAAACGGCAAAGAAAAATTTATCATTAGCAGAAAGAATAGAAAAGAAACAACAGATTAAGTTTTTTGAAGGACTTTCATCAAGTTTCGATTTATTACAAGCGCAAAATCAATTATACACACAACAAAATAATTATGTGCAATCAATGCTTAACGTAATAGCAAGAAAAGCACAGTTAGAAAACGCATTAAACATTCCAATAAAATAAAGTAATAAATAATGAAAAATATATATTCAATTCTTGCAATAACACTTTTCTTAGTTTCTTGCGGAGGTAGTAAAAAGCAATCACTAGAAGACGTAATAGCCTCTAATGATTTAGAGAAAATGCGCGCTAAGAAAACAACATTAAGCGCAGAGGTAAAAGCGTTATCAGAAGATATTAAAACCTTAGATGATAAAATAGCTACCTTAGATAAAACTAAAAAAGTACCTCTAATAACTGTTTTGTCGGCAAAACAAACGGTATTTAATCATTATTTAGAACTACAAGGAGATGTTAAAACAAAACAAAATGTTTTAATATATCCTGAAATGGCAGGGCAACTGACAAAAATTTACGTAAAAGAAGGACAATACGTAAAAGAAGGGCAGGTATTAGCTAAAATTGATGACGGAGGATTGTCTAGTCAATTAGCTCAGATAGAAGTAGAAACTGAATTAGCAAAAACTACTTTTCAGCGTCAACAACGATTATGGGATCAAAAAATAGGTTCAGAAATACAGTTTTTGCAAGCTAAAACTAAATACGAAGCGCAACAAAATGCTGTAAGTCAGTTAAAAAAACAATTAGGTAAATCAATAATAAAAGCACCTTTTACCGGTGTTATAGATGATGTTATAAAAGAACAAGGAGTTGTTGTATCTCCAGGAATGGGAGCAGAGGTTTTTAGAATTGTAAACCTTTCTAATATGTATATAGAAACAGCTGTACCAGAAACGTATATAACATCTATTAAAAAAGGAAAAAGTGTTGATATCGAGTTTCCAATTTTAGGAGAAAAAATCAAATCAAAAGTTCGCCAAGCGGGTAACTTTATAAACCCTGCGAACCGTACTTTTAAAGTAGAAATTGCTGTAGATAATAAAGCAGGTAATATAAAGCCAAACTTAAGTGCTAAACTAAAAATTAACGATTATACGAATGAAGAAGCATTATTGGTTCCTCAAAGCATTATTTCAGAAAATGCAAAAGGTGAACAGTATGTGTATGTTGTTACAGGTTTAAAAGATAAAAGAGGTAAAGCAAAGCAAGTAATTATTGTTACAGGAAAAACACAGGGAGATGTTGTAGAGGTTTTAGAAGGTATTAAAGCCGGTGACCAAATTATTAAAGAAGGAGCTCGTAGTGTTCAAAACGGTCAAGAAGTACAGGTTTTAAACTAATTCACCCATAAAATTATAAATATGTCTAAAAAGAACAAACAGGTGGATAAAGAATTTGGATTATCCTCTTGGGCAATTAATAACAAAACTACAATGTATGTAGTAATGGCTGTTATATTTTACTTAGGTGTTTCTGCTTTTTTTGAAATGCCACGTGAAAGTTTCCCAGAAATTAAAGAAACAAAAATATATATAAGCACTCCGTTTTTTGGAAACACAGCTGAAGATATTGAAAAACTGATTACAGATCCGTTAGAAGAAAAATTAAAAACGGTAAGTAATGTTGTAGAAATAACATCAACATCGCAAGAAGATTACTCGATGGTAATTGTTGAGTTTGATGAAAATATTGAGGTAAAAGACGCCAAACAAAAGGTAAAAGATGAAATAGATTCGGAAACATCTGGTGAAGACTGGCCAACATTTAACGGAGCTAAGGTAGAACCAAATGTTTTTGCTTTAAGTATGAGTGAAGAAATGCCAATACTTAATATTAATATTTCTGGTGATTATCCTATAGGAAAGTTAAAAGAATTTGGTGAATATCTTCAGGATGAAATAGAAGGGTTGCAAGAAATTAAACAAGTAGATATTCGTGGTGTACAAGACAAAGAAGTTGAAGTTGCTGTAGATATTTATAAAATGCAAGCAGCAAAAGTTAGCTTTAGTGATATCATAAATACAATTAACGGTGGTAACTCTACAATGTCTGCAGGTAACTTAATTACTAGTGGGCAGCGCCGTACGATTCGTATTCTAGGAGAAATAGATAAACCATCTGATTTAGAAGGTTTTGTTGTAAAATCAGAAAAAGGGAACCCTATTTATTTAAAAGACGTTGCTGAGGTGTTTTTTAAAGAAAAAGACGTTACAACCTATGCAAGACAGTATGGGGAGCAAGTTATTATGCTAGATGTTAAAAAGCGTGCTGGTTCTAATATGGTTGCTGCTGCAGAGCAGATTCAAAAAATGGTAGAAGATGCTAAAGAGAATGTATTTCCTAAAGATTTGGAGGTTACTATTGCTAATGATCAATCTTCGGTAACAATTGCTGCAGTTGATGATTTGGTGAATAATATTATTTTCGGAGTTATTTTGGTGGTAATCGTCTTAATGTTTTTCTTAGGATTTAAAAACGCCATTTTCGTAGGTTTTGCAATTCCGATGTCGATGTTTATGTCGCTTATGATTTTAAATATGTTAGGCTATACATTAAACACCATGATTCTTTTCGGATTGATTATGGGATTAGGAATGCTAGTAGATAACGGTATTGTAGTTGTAGAAAACGTATATCGTTTAATGGATGAGGAAGGAATGAGTAGAACCGAAGCAGCTAAAAAAGGTATCGGAGAAATTGCTTTTCCTATTATTATATCAACAGCAACAACGGTAGCCGCTTTTATTCCTTTAGGTTTATGGCCAGGAGTAATGGGAGAGTTCATGAAACTTTTACCAATAACCTTGGCAGTTGTATTAACTTCATCATTAGTAGTAGCCATCTTTTTTAACTCTGTTTTAGTTTCTAACTTTATGAGTACAGAAGATAAAGATATGCCACTAAAGAAAATAATTACAATGACAGTAATTATAGCTGTAATTGGAATTTTAGTATTCATTATAGGGGGAACGTATAGAGGTTTAGGAACATTAATGTTTTTTACAGCAATAATGCTTTGGGCATATAGATTGTTTTTACGTAATTGGGCAAACTCTTTTCAAACAAAGGTTTTACCGCGTTTAGAAAATTGGTATGAACGTCAGTTGCGTAGAGCTTTATCTAAATCGGCACCATATTGGCTAATAGGAGGTACGTTTGCATTGCTTATTATCTCTTTTATTGCTTTCGGAGCTTCATTAGCTTCGCAACGTACTAAAGTTGAGTTTTTTCCTGATAATAAGCCAAATCAAATTATTGTTTATATCGAATATCCGCAAGGAACAGATATCGAAAAGACAAATAAAATTACCAAGCAAATAGAAAAAAAGGTTGCCGTTGTTTTAAATGATTCGCAATATACAGATGGTGATTATAACTTCCTAGTAGAAAGTACCGTTTCCCAAGTTGGTGAAGGTGCCGGAAATCCAGCAGTTGATGCCGGTTCTAGTGGAGAGTTGCCTCATAAAGGAAAAATAACAGCTTCTATGCGAGAATTTAAATATCGTAGAGGAGCCGATAGTGAATTGTTACGTCAAAAAGTGCAAGAAGCGCTAGTAGGTATTTATCCAGGGGTTTTAATTTCTGTAGAAAAAGATGCTAATGGGCCACCAGCAGGGGCGCCAATAAATATTGAAATTGAAGGAAATGATTATAGCGAGTTAATTGCTGTTGCAGAAAGAATGAGAGATTTTATAACTTCTAAAAATATTCCAGGAGTAGATGAAATTAAGATAGATGTAAATAAAGATAAACCAGGAATGCAAGTTCTTGTAGATCGAAAAAAAGCTGGTGAATTAGGTGTAAGTGCATCACAAGTAGGGCAGCAAATTCGTAATTCTATTTTTGGATCTAAGGCAGGTATTTATAAAGAAGATGGTGAAGATTATGACATATATGTGCGTTTTAATGAAGCAAACAGGTATAACACAAGCGCTATCTTCAATCAAAAAATTACATTTAGAGATAATACGGGTGGTTTAAAAGAAATTCCAATATCTGCAGTAGCAGAACATAGTAATAACTCTGGATTTAGCGCTATTAAGCACAAAGATTTAAAGCGAGTTGTAACTGTTTATTCTCAGTTGTCACCTGGTTTTACAGATGCAGGTGCAATTGTAAACCAAGTGCAAAACGAAATGAAGTCTTTTGAAGGAATGCCAAAAGGTATTAAAATAGATTATACAGGGCAAATTGAAGAGCAAAACAAGCAAATGGCTTTTTTAATGGGGGCATTATTAACAGGTTTAGGTTTAATTTTCTTCATATTAATTTTCCAGTTTAACTCAATTTCAAGACCAACCATTATTATGATTTCAATATTGTTAAGTCTTATTGGTGTATTTGGAGGAATGGTAATTACAGGATCGGCATTTGTTATTATGATGACCATGATGGGAATTATTTCGTTAGCAGGTATTGTAGTAAATAACGGAGTGGTATTATTGGATTATGCACAGTTATTAATTGATAGAAAGAAAAATGTTTTAGGTTTGGAGGAAGATGCTTACCTAGAAAAAGAGGATTTATTTGAAGCAATTGTTAAAGCGGGTAAAGCACGTTTACGTCCGGTGTTATTAACGGCAATTACAACTGTTTTAGGTTTAATTCCGTTAGCAATCGGACTTAACATTAATTTTTTCTCGTTGTTTGCAGAATTTGACCCTAAAATATATATGGGAGGAGATAACGTTGTTTTCTGGGGCCCATTAGCATGGACTGTAATATATGGTTTGTTAATAGCTACTTTTTTAACGCTAATTGCAGTACCAATATTATTATTCTTAATTATCCAATTTAAAATGTGGACAAAGAGAAACATATAACTTGTTTTTTAGTTTTTGTTAATCAAAAAGAGTTGAAAGTATAAATACTTTCAACTCTTTTTTTATTTTTGAGCTATGGATAAAAAAGTTTTTACTGTTGATGAGGTTAAGCGAAAAATGGAACATTATTGCGCCTACCAAGATCGCTGTCATAAAGAAGTAGAAAATAAATTAAGAGAATACAGTATAATTCCAGAAGCCATAGAAATGATTCTTTTAAGTTTGTTAAAAGATAATTTTTTAAATGAAGAACGCTTTTCTAAAAGCTATGCGAGAGGGAAGTTCAGAATTAAAAAATGGGGAAAACAACGAATTGTTAGAGAGTTAAAGTATAGAAACATATCAGCATACAATATAAAAGCAGCATTAAAAGAAATCAATGAAGAAGATTATATTGCAACTTTATATAGTTTGTTAGATAAAAAAAATGATTTGGTAACTGAAGCGAATGAGTTTAAGAAAAAAAAGAAAATAGCAGATTACTTATTGTATAGAGGTTTTGAAAGTAACTTAGTATATGAGGCTTTAAAAACTATTTAAAATTAAATAAGCTATCTAATTTTATAGCTTTATCGAATCTTTGTTTTGCGTAAACAGTATTTATTTTGGTATTCATACTACCATAAAGCGAAAATACTTTTGCTAGTTGCGTATTTATTTCAGTAGCTGTAATCGCCGGAATGTAAGTCATATCAGCCAATCTTAAAACTTCATTTTCAAAAACATTCACACGGGCTTTAAAAGCAGGTGTTTTAAGTGTTTTTATATTTAAGCTATCCTTTAGTTGCTTTGTTAGTTTTTTTAATTCAATAGCATTGTTTAATGCTTCAACAGGAGTTGTTTTTTCTAGTTTCTGCAGGAAATCAGCAGTTATAAAGTATTCTTTCCATAACTTTATTTCTTTCGAAGAAGCGTCATCTAAACGTGCGTATTTAGAGTTCTTAATAACAACATCCATTGTTGGTTTTTTAACAGGTTCATTTTTTTTAACATCTTTTTTCTGGCAAGAAAAAGAGATTAATAAAAAAGAAAAGAAAATAAATAAAAAGTATCTCATCACTAAAAATTGAAGTGATAAAAGTACATATTTTACTTGGTTTATGAATAAGAACAAAATTATAAGTTTGTAATCAGAAGTTTATGTTGTTATTTTGTTGATAATTAAAAAAGTAGAAATATTTTTTACGAATTATGAAATTTAATAACTTTGCAATCCTATATTTTTGAACTTTTAAGAATGAATGATACTATATTAATTTTAGGTGCTTGCGGGCAAATCGGAACAGAACTAACGCAAAAGCTACGCGCTCTTTACGGAAGAGACAATGTAATAGCTTCTGATATTAGAGAAGGAAACCAAGAAATGATGAGTTCTGGACCTTTCGAAATTATTGATGCTACAAGCAAAGAACGAATTTTTGAAGTCGTTGAAAAATATAAAGTAACGCAAGTGTATTTAATGGCAGCAATGCTATCTGCAACTGCAGAGAAACATCCTTTAAAAGGATGGGATTTAAATATGACATCATTACTAGCTGTTTTGGAGCTAGCGAGAGAGAAACATATTCAAAAAGTATATTGGCCAAGCTCAATGGCTTCATTTGGTCCTACATCACCAAAAATAAATACGCCTCAGCAAACAATTATGGAGCCGTCAACAGTTTACGGAATAAGTAAAGTTGCTGGTGAACATTGGTGTAATTACTACCATGAAAAATATGGCGTAGATGTTCGTAGTATCCGTTATCCTGGTATTATTAGTTGGAAAACGTTGCCTGGAGGAGGAACAACAGATTATGCAGTTGATATTTATTTTGATGCCATAAAAAACGGAACTTATGAATGTTTTTTATCAGAAAATACACGTTTACCAATGATGTATATGGATGATGCTATTAACGCAACCGTTCAAATTATGCAAGCTGATGCAGATAAGATAAAAACAAGAACATCTTATAATTTAGCCGCAATTAGTTTTACGCCAAAAGAAATTGCCGCTGAAATTAAAAAACACATTCCTGAGTTTGAAATTAGTTATAAACCAGATTTTAGACAAGCAATTGCTGATAGCTGGCCTCAAATTATAGATGATTCACACGCAAGAAAAGATTGGGGATGGCAGCATAAGTTCGATTTAACTTCTATGACAAATGATATTGTTACGAGTTTAAAAGCGCTAGAGAAACAGAAGTTAGAAGAGGTGTAAGTTATTAGAGGTAAGAGCGTCTATAGTATTTCTATTATAAGATTAGTAAAATGAAAGAAATTATAGAAAATAGTTTAGAAAAAGCCATTTCATATTCAGAATATAGAGTTTTAGTAAAAAACTTATTAGATGAAGGTAAATCAACAGGACCAAACCAGTCTGACGATTTATTAAATTATAGTTTGTTAAACGATAAACGAATGAAGCGTTTAGATAAAACTATAAAAATTTCTGAGAATACCGCAGCTAAGCTTAAGGAAATTAAAGAGCCTCAAACTTGGTTGGTTTTAACAGAAGGTTGGTGTGGTGATGCTGCTCAAAACTTACCTGTTATCAATAAAATTGCTGAAGAAAATTCAAATATTCAATTAAAACTTGTTTTAAGGGATGAAAATCTTGAGCTGATGGATGAGTTTTTAACCAACGGCGGTAGATCGATACCTAAATTAATAGCTTTAAATAAGAATAATGAAGTTATTGATACTTGGGGTCCAAGACCAGTTATTGCTACTAAAATGGTAGCTGATTATAAGGCGAAACATGGTAGTTTAGATGCTGATTTTAAAAAAGACTTACAGGTTTGGTATAATAAAAATAAGGGTGAAGATGTTCAGGAAAATCTTGTTTCATTTTTAAAATAACAATCGTTTTTTATAAATAATAAATCTCCTTTTTGATTCTCAAGAAGGAGGTTTTGTTTTCTGTATATTTGTGGTTTAGAAAAAATAAATATGTTAGTAGATTTTAATAGTTTATCAGAAGATGCAAAAGTTTGGATTTATCCTTGTAGTAGAAAATTTTATCCGCAGGAAATAGATGGATTAAATGAGCAGTTAAAAACTTTTACTGAAAACTGGAAATCAGATGATGAGAATTTTAAAGCCTCATTTGATGTAAAATATAATCGTTTTATTATTTTTTCTGCGGAAGAAGATGTAGACTTGTCTAATGCAGATATTGATACACAAGTTGGTTTTATATTACAATTACAACAACAATATGATGTTGAATTGTTAGATAGAATGAATGTGTGTTTTAAGCAAGGTGAATATACGCAGTATAAAGAGCTGAAAGACTTTAAAAAGTTGATTAAAAATAGAGCGGTAACAGAAAAAACAATTGTTTTTGATAATTTAATTCAAACAAAACAAGAGTTAGAGAGCCATTGGGAAGTGCCAATTTTAGAAAGTTGGTATAATCGATTTTTAAAGAAGAAGAAGTCATAATACACTTTTATCTATCTTAATTAATTGAAAAAAGACTTGAATATCAATTTAATAAATATTGATATTCAAGTCTTTTTTTATGATGTTAATTTGGTGCGAGCTCTATTCAGCTTCTAAAGACTTAATAAAGACATCTACACTTACTGCGTTTTCAACATGAAAATCACCAATTTTAGTTCTTCTTAATGCTGATAAATGAGCTCCTGAATTTAATGCAACTCCAAAATCGTATGCTAAAGAACGAATATAGGTTCCTTTACTACAAACAACTCTAAAATCAAGATTATTAGCATTAATATTTGTTATTTCAAATACAGGGATCGTAACTTCTCTCGATTTTATTTCGGTAGTTTCACCTTTTCTTGCTAGCTCGTATAAACGTTTTCCTTCTTTTTTTATTGCAGAAAAAATAGGTGGTTTTTGCTGAATTACTCCTGTAAACTGTTTAGTTGTTTCGTGGATTAATTCATCAGTAATATGATCGGTAGCAAAGGTTTCAATTATCTCAGTTTCTAAATCATAACTTGGTGTTGTTCCGCCCAAAGTGATAGTGCCTGTATATTCTTTTATTTGACCTTGATACGTATCAATTATCTTCGTTTTTTTACCTGTACAAATAATTAGTAAACCAGTTGCTAATGGATCTAAAGTACCTGCGTGCCCAACTTTTATTTTTTTGATATTATATCGTTGTCTTATTTCCCAACGCAGTTTATTAACCACCTGAAAAGAAGTCCATTTTAATGGTTTATCAATCAATAAAACTTGTCCGTTTTTGTAATCTTCTTCCGTTTTCATATTAGTTTAATAAAGAATATCCGATAGCGATTAATCCTACAATCGCACAGTAAATAGAAAAGTATGATAATTTGCTTTTTTTAACGAGTGCAATCATCCAATTACAAGCAACTAAACCTGCTAAAAAAGCAGCGATAAACCCTGCTGATATTGGAGCGATTTCAGAAGATTGAAAATTAATATCTCCGCTAAGTAAGTCTTTTGCTATTTTACCAAAGATAAGTGGCACTACCATTAAAAATGAAAATCGAGCTGCTTTACTACGATCAATACCAAGTAAAACAGACGTAGAAATAGTTGCTCCTGATCGAGAAATACCAGGTAACATTGCAATAGCTTGAGAAATACCTATAATTAATGAGCTATTAAAAGATACTTCTTTGTTGGTGTTCTGAGCTTTATCAGCAAATAATAATAACACAGCTGTAACTAATAACATAATACCTACAAATAGTATTTTCCCACCGAAAAAAGATTCTAATTGTTCTTCAAATAATAATCCGATAATTACGGCCGGAATCATAGAAAGAATAATTTTTAATGAAAATTTCATTTCTTTATTCCATTTAAATTGGAACAATCCTTTAAAAATCTCAGCAACTTCTTTTCTAAAAACAACTAAAGTACTTAAAGCGGTTGCAAAATGCAGTACAACAGTAAAAGTTAAGCTTTCTTCGGGTACAGATGTATCTCCTAAAATAGCTTTAGCAAGTTCTAAATGCCCACTTGATGACACTGGTAAAAACTCGGTAAGACCTTGAATAATTCCAAGAATAATAGCTTCTAATAAATCCATGCTTATTTTTTAGGGTTGGCAAAAATAGCATAAATTTCGATACCTAAACCAATAAGAACTAAAGTTGGTGCTAAACGAATTCTGCGCCAATTATAAATTTCTTTATTAAATACATTTGGGTCGTCGCTACCGCCACCGGCCATTAAAATAAAACCTAAAGCAATAACAGCTAAACCTATTAGCATAATGATGTAATTTCGTTTGCCGAATAAAAATTCTTGTTTCGGTGTGTTTTCTTTTTTCATATAATCTTAGTAATACAAATCGTTCGTTTGTAAGTTTAAAAAACGTTGTGTGGCAAAAAAGGTACTTATCCATGTAATAAAAAAGGCTGTGAATAAAACACCACCAGCTACATAGGTTAAAGAAACATAATCGGTTAATAACTCTAAA
Source organism: Tenacibaculum bernardetii (assembly GCF_029125915.1). NCBI lineage: Bacteria > Pseudomonadati > Bacteroidota > Flavobacteriia > Flavobacteriales > Flavobacteriaceae > Tenacibaculum > Tenacibaculum bernardetii. The sequence continues at coordinate 146,474 of NZ_JAQJCU010000006.1, read as the reverse complement.
GACGGTATGTATTTATTGGTATAATAAATTACAATCGCCAAGCCGATTAAAGAAATAAAAGCACCTAAAACACCTAGTTTTATACTTTGCCAAATAAAAGGTTTACGAATAAAGCTTTTGGTAGCACCAACCATTTGCATGGTTTTAATATTAAATCTTTTTGAGTATATAGATAAACGAATAGAGCTATTGATTAAGATTATAGCCACTAAAGCAAAAAAACCGCTTAAAACTAATAACCAAAAGCTGATTTTTTTAATGTTTTTTGTTAGTAATTGAACTAAAGGTTTGTCATAATTTACTTCTCCAACAAATTTATTTTTATCAAATGATTTTTTAATTTCATCCATTTTTTCAGGAGTAACAAAAGCAGCTTTTAAATAGATGTCTATTCCGTTTTTAAGAGGGTTATCTCCTAGAAACTTTAAAAAATCTTCCCCTAAATCTTTTTTGTAGGTTTTAGCGGCTTCATCTTTAGTTATATAAACTACTTTATTAGTGAAGTTTTCTTTTTTAAGTGTTTCTTTAAATTTAGTTAGCTGCTTTTCGGTTACATCATCTTTTAAAAATAAAGTCATTACCACTTTTTCTTTAAAATGATTTGCTACTTTGGTGGATTTTAGTAAAATTAAACCTAAAATTCCCATCATAAAAAGTACCAATGCAATACTTACAACTACAGAAACATACGATGATTGTAAACGGCGTTTTTGAAAAGAATCAAAAGAGTTTGTCATTGTTTAATATGCTTTTTAGACTTTGCAAGATACAAATATTTAGGAAGTTTTAAATGAATGGATTACTCGATTTCTTGACATAATTCAATTAAAACTCCATTTGTTGTTTTAGGGTGTAAAAAAGCAACTAATTTATTGTCAGCACCTTTTTTAGGAGTTTCGTTTAGTACCGTAAAACCCTCTTCTTGTAAGCGCTTTATTTCTGCCTTAATATCACTAACAGCAAAAGCAATGTGGTGAACACCTTCTCCTTTTTTTTCTATGAATTTAGCTATTGGACTTTCTGGTTTTGTAGCTTCTAATAATTCTATCTTGTTAGGACCAGATTTAAAAAAAGAAGTTTTTACACCTTCACTAGCTACTTCTTCGGTTTTATAATGAGGTTTTCCGAAAAGAGCAGCAAATAATTCATTTGATTTTTCTAAATCTTTTACGGCAATACCAATGTGTTCTATTTTATTCATTCGGTAAAAATAATAAAATCTATTGGTTATAAGAATAATGATAAAACAAGAGTGTATCGTATGAAAAATAAATGGTTTAATCATTGGTCTTCTTAAGGTGTTTTTCCTGTTTATTAAAAATAAAATTTTAATAATATGTTGATTTGTTGCTGTTTGTAAGCTCTGTTTTGTGTTAAGAAACCCTTTGTTAAAAAATAACACACTATATTTAAAAAGTATTTAGAAATTTATTTATTATGAAGAAAGCTAGTTTATTAAAGTTATTTATTCTTGTTTATGCATTGATTTTTATAGCCTGTATGATTTCTTGTGAAAAACATGAATGTAAATGTGAGCATGAAGGTGATCAAACACCAGAAGGTACTTTTTGTTATATTGATGAAGGAAGAACAAAAGAGATGTTAAACTATACAGAAATTGTGGCAATGTTAAAAAGCTATGATACTACACGTATTGCACCTTTAGAAAAAGCGCTAGGATATGAAGATTCTCGTATTAATAATTATAATTTTATTCAGTTTAAAAAGTATTTAGGAAGAATTGAAAACTTAAGTAAAAAGGCTAAAATAAATATAACAGGTATTAGTTTTATAGCAGCAGCCAAATCAAACTACAGTAATACAGGTAAAAGTTATCAAGATTTAATTTATATACCTACTACAACTGTTAATGGTAAGCAAATAGCTTTTGATCCTGTGCAGTCTGCTAAACAAGGTAAGTTAGTTACATTTAAAGAAATGCTTGCTTTAAATGGTTATAAATGGATTTATGATACAAAAGATGACTTTGAAGCAGGAAAAAGAAAAAATTATGATTATGGTTTAAAAACATTAAATAAAAATAAAGAAAGTACGCTATTAGGAGAAGACGAGTTAAGTGGAGTGGGAAATAAAGGAACCCTAACACCACCTTTTAATTAAACAAAAATGGATTTATTAAGTAGTTTAAGTTTACTATCGCAATATATAACTGCCATACTAAGTATAATGTTTTTTTTGCAAACAAAAAAAACATTTGCAAAGTGGCTTGCCTTACTTTTAATAATAACTGTTATTGTAGAGTCGATAGGTGCTTATTGTATTATTACAGAGAAACCTGTTTTTTTACACCATCAGGTATATATATTATTAGAGTTAATAATAATTCGTAAAATGTATAATGGTTTAATTAAAGATAAAGCATGGTTAAAACTATCTAATTTTTTTTTAATAGCTTTTTTAGTGACATGGTTTTTAATACTGTATAGGAAGAACTTCTTTTATACTGCTATAATTATCGGAGCAATTAATATAGGCTTGTTAGTTTTTCTTTATCTAAGAGAATTGTTACTGTCTGATGAAATTTTAAATTATAAAAAAATGCTTTCTTTTTGGGTTTCAGTAGGTTTTTTAGTTTTTTATTTACCTTCAATACCTTTTTTTAGTTTAGTTGGTTACATGAAAAGTAGAGATTTATTTCCTGTTTTAAATATTTTAATTATTATTATGAATATTATTATTTCATTTGGTTTAATATGGAGCAAGAAGAAGGAAGAATATTAGTAATTACAACTCTTGTTTTAATGGCAATTATAATCTTTGTAATTGTTTTATTTACAGTTTTTCAACGTCGTAAAAATAAATTATTATTAGAAAGAGAAGAGGATAGAAAACGCTATGAAAAAGAAATCGCAGAAACTCAAATAGAAATACGAGAAGAAACTTTGCGGAATATTAGTTGGGAATTACATGATAATATCGGGCAGCTTTTAACTTTAGCAAAGATACAAATGCAGCATGCTTCTCCTGAAAACATAAGTGAAATATCAGATACTATCACAAAAAGTTTAGCAGAAATAAGAGCGTTGTCTAAGTCAATCAATCCAGATTTTATAAAAAACATAAAATTAATGGAAGCTTTAAAATTAGAAATAGAACGATTTAATCGATTAAATTATATAGAATCAAGTTTAACGATTACTGGAAAAGAAACAAGAATAAATCAGAAGCATGAAATTATAATTTTTAGAATGCTACAAGAATTTTTTTCAAATACGATAAAACACTCTAAAGCCTCTAAGCTAGATGTTTCTATATCTTATGGCAAAGATGTTATAAAAATTATTTCTAAAGATAATGGTGTTGGTTTTGAAGCGAATAAAAACGGGCTTAAAGGTATTGGTTTACAAAATATAAAAGCCAGAGCTAAATTAATAAAAGCAGAAGTTAAAATGGAATCAGAACTTAAAAAAGGAACAAGTTTAATAATAAATTATTATATTTAGAGAACCAAGTGTAATTTCCCCTACAACATACTACTAACGAAACCTACGTAATTATGAAATACTCAGTCGTAGTTGTAGACGATCATACGTTATTGTCACAAGCTATTGAAGGAATGGTAAATACTTTTGATAAATTTAAAGTATTATACACCTGCAAAAACGGTAAAGAAGTTGCCGATAAATTTTCAACATCACCTAAGAATATACCCGATATTGTTTTAGTAGACGTAAACATGCCTATTATGAATGGTATTGAAACTACAGAGTGGATTGTAGAGCATCACCCAGAGGTACATGTAATGGCATTGTCGGTAGAAGATGCAGATAATACTATTTTAAAGATGCTAAAAGCAGGAGCTGTTGGATATTTACTTAAAGATACTCAAAAAGGAGTGTTAGAAAAAGCATTATTAGAAATGATGGAAAATGGTTTTTATCATACAAAAAACGTAACAACATTATTATTAGATTCTGTTTCAGGAAAAAATGGAAAAAACAATGTGTGTTTTAAAGACAATGAGATGAAGTTCATGAAGTTAGCTTGTTCTGAATTAACTTATAAAGAGATTGCCGAAAAAATGTTTTTAAGTCCAAAAACTATCGATGGTTACCGTGATAGCTTATTCACAAAACTTAATGTTAGAAATAGGGTTGGCTTAGTAATATACGCCGTGAAAAATAAAATTTACACTCCGTAATTTTATCCGTAAATTTGCAACATGGAAGAAACTAATAGACAACGAAAAATTGCAGGAGTATTGCAAGAAGATTTGGTAGATGTTTTACAACGTGCTGCACAAGATGGAATGAAGGGTGTAATAATATCTGTATCTAAAGTTTCGGTTACTGCCGATTTAGGAGTTGCAAAAGTATATTTAAGCGTCTTTCCTTCTGATAAAAGAGATGAAATTGTTGATGGAGTAAAATCTAATACACCATTAATTCGTCATGAAATGGCGAAAAGAACAAGACATCAATTAAGAAGAATGCCAGAATTATTGTTTTTTGGTGATGATAGTTTAGATTATATCGAAGACATTGATAAGTCTTTAAAAGGTGATGATGTAGATCCTATTAAAAATCCAGATGTTTTACCACGTCGTCAAAAACGGTAATAAATTTTATTTAAATTATTAATTAAGATTTATTAAAATTGAAATTCTCCTTATACATCGCTAAAAGATACTTGTTTTCTAAAACAAGCACCAATGCCATAAATATAATTACATTTATTGCAGTTTTTGGTGTTGTTGTTGGAGCTTTAGCTTTGTTTGTTATTTTATCGGGGTATTCAGGTTTAAGAACCTTTAGCGATTCTTTGCTTAAGGTATCAGATCCTGATATAAAAATAACAGTTGTAAAAGGGAAATCTTTTAAGTATTCTGATGAAATTCATCAAGAGTTACTTCAGAATACTCAAATAAAAGCAATTTCAAAAACAATAGAAGAACGTGTTTTTTTACAATATAAAGATAAAAATCAAGTTGCTTTTATAAAAGGTGTTGATGAAAATTATAAGGATATAATCCCTATAGATACTTTGTTAGCGCTGGGAACTTGGGTAGATCCTGAGTTTAAAAATACGGCCGTTATAGGTTACGGAATTTCATATAAACTCTCACTTAATGTTGCAAATTTTGGTGAGCCATTACAAATAATGGTGCCAAAACCAGGTAAAGGGTTTGTAAATGTAAACAATGCCTTTCGTTCAATTTCTACACAGGTAATTGGTGCCTATTCCGGGCCAGAAGAATTTCAGAATAAATACGTTTTTACAGAGTTGTCTTCTGCGCAAGAGTTGTTGAATTATGATGAAAATCAAATTTCAGGAATAGAGCTCAAGTTAAAAAAAGATGTTAATTCAGATGATTTTCAAGAAAAATTACAAGATGATTTAGGTGCTACTTTTAGTGTCAAAACAAGAGCGCAATTAAATGCCTTGTATTATAAAGTAATAAATACCGAGCGATTTATTTCGTATTTAATTTTTACTTTAATACTCGCAATAGCCCTATTTAATGTAATAGGATCAATAATTATGATGATTATTGATAAAAGAAAAAACCTTAAAACATTATTTAATTTAGGAGCAAGTATCGATGATATAAAAAAAATATTTGTGCTACAAGGTTTTTTGTTAACAATTGTTGGTATGATAGTAGGTGTCGCTATTGGTGTTTTACTGGTGTTAATACAACAACGTTACGAGCTATTTATGATTACAGAGAGTTTAGCTTACCCAGTTGAATTTAGATGGACGAATCTATTAGTTGTAATATTTACAATTTCAATACTGGGCTTTATAGCATCTAAGGTAGCAAGTTCAAGAATCTCTAAAGATTTTATAGAAAAATAAATTTACCCTATTTCAGGGATAATCATATTACCAAACTTAGCTTCCACTTCATCAAAAGCAGCAAAAACATCTTTTGCGTCATCAGAAGTTACCATTTTCATACGGTATTCTTTAAAATGTGGTATTCCTTTAAAATAGTTAGTATAATGTCTTCTGGTTTCAAAAACGCCCAATACAGGCCCTTTCCAATCAATAGCCATTTGTAAATGTCTACGAGCGGTTTGTACTCGTTGTGCAATGGTTGGTTTTGCTAGGTATTCACCCGTTTTAAAATAGTGCTTTACTTCATTAAAAAACCAAGGATAACCAATAGAAGCCCTACCAATCATACAGCCGTCTAAGCCATATTTATCGCGCATTTCCATAGCTTTTTCTGGCGAAGTAACGTCGCCGTTTCCAAACACAGGAATGTGCATTCTTTGATTATTTTTAACTTGAGCAATTGGTGCCCAATCGGCATCACCTTTATACATTTGTGCACGCGTACGACCGTGAATGGAAATTGCAGCACAGCCAACATCTTGTAAACGCTCGGCAACTTCTATTATTTTAATAGAATCATGATCCCAACCTAAACGTGTTTTTACGGTAACAGGCAAATTGGTGTGTTTTACCATTGCCTCAGTAAGAGAAACCATTAAATCGATATCTTTTAAAATTCCTGCACCAGCACCTTTAGAAACTACTTTTTTAACAGGGCACCCGAAGTTAATGTCAATAATATCAGGGTTCGACTTTTCTACAATTTCAACCGTTTTTAACATTGATTCTAAGTTTGCACCGAAAATCTGAATTCCAACAGGACGCTCTTTTTCGTAAATATCTAACTTCATTACGCTTTTTGCAGCGTCGCGAATTAGTCCTTCCGAAGAAATAAACTCAGTATAAACAACATCAGCACCGTTCTCTTTGCACAATGCTCTAAACGGTGGATCACTCACATCTTCCATCGGCGCTAATAATAGCGGAAAATCAGGAAGTTCTATATTACCAATTTTTACCATGCTGCAAAGTTACTTTTTATTTTTTATTGAATAAATATTTAATTGTACAACGTTTTTCAATAAAGTATCTTTGTCAGTCATAAGAGGCTAGAAATACGACGCATGAAGAAAATAAGAAATTTTTGCATTATTGCACATATTGATCACGGTAAGAGTACACTTGCCGATAGATTACTAGATTATACAGGAGCGGTAACAGAGAGAGAAAAAAAATCGCAGTTATTAGATAGTATGGATTTAGAGCGTGAACGTGGTATTACCATTAAGTCGCACGCAATACAAATGGAATATACGTTTGAGGGTGAAGATTATATTTTAAATTTAATTGATACACCTGGGCACGTAGACTTTTCTTACGAAGTATCTCGTTCTATAGCAGCTTGTGAAGGTGCTTTGTTAATTGTTGATGCAGCCCAAAGTATTCAGGCACAAACAATTTCTAATTTATATTTAGCTTTAGATAATGATTTGGAAATTATTCCGGTTTTAAATAAAGTTGATTTACCATCTGCAAACCCAGAAGAAGTTACAGATGATATTGTAGATTTATTAGGTTGTGAGCCAGAAGATGTAATTCACGCAAGTGGAAAAACAGGTTTTGGAGTTGAGAACATTTTAGAAGCAATTATTAAAAAAGTTCCGGCACCAACAGGAAATCCTGATGCACCACTAAAAGCATTAATTTTCGATTCTGTTTATAATTCTTACAGAGGAATTGAAACTTATTTTAGAGTTATTGATGGTTCTATTAAAAAGAACCAGCGTATCAAATTTATGTCTACCGAAAAAGAATACGGTGCGGATGAGGTTGGTACTTTAAAGTTAGAACAAGTTGTAAAGCAAGAGGTGAAAACTGGTGACGTAGGATATTTAATAACAGGAATTAAAGCGGCTAAGGAAGTAAAGGTAGGAGATACAATTACAGATTTTGAAAATCCGACAACTGATCGTATTGATGGGTTTGAAGATGTAAAACCGATGGTTTTTGCTGGAATTTATCCTGTTGATACTGAAGATTACGAAGAGTTACGTAATTCAATGGAAAAGTTACAGTTAAATGATGCTTCTTTAGTTTTTCAACCAGAAAGTTCGGCAGCGTTAGGTTTTGGTTTTCGATGTGGATTTTTAGGAATGTTACATATGGAAATTATTCAAGAGCGTTTAGAACGTGAATTTAACATGACTGTAATTACGACAGTACCAAACGTTTCTTATCACGCATACACAAAGAAAAACCCGACGGAAATAGTTTTGTTAAATAATCCAACAGATTTACCAGATCCGTCTAGATTAGAGAAAGTTGAAGAGCCTTTTATTAAAGCATCAATAATTACAAAATCTGATTTTGTCGGACAAGTAATGTCACTTTGTATAGAGAAAAGGGGGGAAATCGTAAATCAAACTTATTTAACTACAGAAAGAGTAGAGTTAATTTTTGATATGCCTTTGGCAGAAATTGTTTTCGATTTCTATGATCGATTAAAAACTGTTTCTAAAGGATATGCATCATTTGATTATTCTCCGATAGGAATGCGTACTTCTAAATTAGTTCGTGTAGATATTTTACTAAATGGTTCTCCGGTAGATGCTTTGTCAGCATTATTACACGCTGATAATGCCTATACAATTGGTAAAAAAATAGTAGAAAAACTAAAAACTTTAATACCAAGACAACAGTTTGATATTCCGATTCAGGCTGCAATTGGAGCAAAAATTATAGCAAGAGAAACTACCAAAGCTTTACGTAAAGATGTAACAGCAAAATGTTATGGTGGAGATATTTCTCGTAAACGTAAGTTATTAGAAAAGCAAAAGAAAGGTAAGAAAAGAATGCGTCAGGTTGGTAATGTAGAAATTCCACAAGAAGCATTTATGGCAGTTTTAAAGTTGAATGATTAAGTTTTAAGGCTACATATATAAGTATAAAAAAATGCTCTCGATTTTCCGAGAGCATTTTTTATTTAGAAGTAAATGTAAAAGTGTTTAAGATGTCTAATCTCTACTTCCTAAAATACGTAATGCCCAATATAAAAGCATTGCTAAAGAACCTAATGCAGCGACTAAGTAGGTTCTTGCTGCCCATTTTAAAGCGTCTTTAGAACCCGCAAGTTCTTCACGAGTTACAATATGCTTATTTTCTAGCCATGCTAGTGCTCTGTTACTGGCGTCATATTCTACCGGAAGTGTAATAAAACTAAATAAGGTACCCATTGCCATGAAAATAAGTCCGCCAATAGCAACCATTTGTCCAATTCCTGGCTGACCAGCACCAGCACCTAAAATAAGACCTCCAATAATCATCCATTGAGAAAAACGAGAAGAAATACTAACAATAGGAACTAATTTAGATCGCATTGTTAGCCATTGGTATGCTTTTGCATGTTGTACGGCATGGCCAACCTCGTGAGCAGCAACTGCAGCAGCCGATGCGTTTCTTTGATTGTAAACACCTTCACTTAAATTTACTGTTTTATTTTGCGGATTGTAATGATCGGTTAACATACCTGGTGTAGAAATAACTTTTACGTCGTTAATACCATGGTCATCCAACATTTTTTGAGCTATTTCTGCTCCGCTCATACCATTACGTAGATGAACTTGCGAGTATTTTTTAAACTTTCTTTTAAGTGTATTACTTACTATCCAGCTGAATAAAGAGATAATACCTATTAGAATATAAAATCCTATCATAATTTATTTGGTTTTAAAATTTTGTGTCAATTTTGTTTGATAAATTTACAACATAAATTATTCCATTATTAAATTACCTATAATAAAAGTGTCATAATGTCAAATAAGCCAAAAATTTTAATAGTATATACAGGAGGAACCATTGGTATGGTTAAGGATTATAAAACCGGAGCGTTAAAAGCGTTTGATTTTAGTCAGATATCTAGTAAAATTCCAGAATTGCAACAATTACATTGCGATATTTCTACTATTTCTTTTGATGAGCCTATTGATTCTTCAAACATGAATGTAAATTATTACATTGATATCGCAGAAATTATTGCTAATAATTATGAGAAATTTGATGGTTTTGTAGTGCTTACAGGTTCTGATACGATGTCGTATACATCATCAGCAATTAGTTTTATGATAGAAAATTTACAAAAGCCAGTAATATTTACGGGTTCTCAGTTGCCAATAGGAGATTTAAGAACCGACGCAAAAGAAAATTTAATTACTTCGATACAGGTAGCTTCAACGTACGAAAACGGAAAACCAGTAATTCAGGAAGTAGGGTTGTATTTTGAGTATAAATTATACAGAGCAAATAGAACGACAAAAATAAATGCAGAGCAATTTGAAGCATTTGCCTCGATGAATTATCCGCCTTTGGCTGAAAGCGGTGTTCATTTAAATTTTAATTACCCAGTGTTGTTTCGGTCAATTAAAGAAGAAGATAAACTTGTTTTTAGGAAAAACTTAGACAATAATGTTGCTATTTTAAAACTGTTTCCTGGTATAACAGCGTCGGTAGTAGAAAGTTTTATGAATATACCGAATTTAAAGGGGGTGATTTTAGAAACATACGGTGCAGGAAATGCACCTACAGAAAAATGGTTTATTGATTTATTAGAAAAAACCGTTGCGAAAAATATATATATAGTAAATGTAACCCAATGTGCAGGAGGAAGTGTAATTTTAGGGCATTATGAAACAAGTTCAGACTTAAAACGTATCGGAATTGTAGATGGAAAAAATATAACAACCGAGACGGCAGTGGCAAAAATGATGTATTTACTAGGAGAAAAGTTGTCAAAAGAACAATTTAAGCATTATTTTGAAACTTCTTTAAGAGGAGAAATTAATTAAATTGAGCTTTTTTTATTAGATTTACAATCATAAGTGCTTGAAATAGTATTAGAAAGAAGAAAATGACGTAAAACCTCTCGTTTTTTTTTAATGTCCCAACATTTTTTTGTTACTTGGCAGTCTGAAAAATAAAAAAGTGTAATAAGTACAAGTAAAGAATTACTTATTGTTAAAAAAGTAAGTAATTTATAGTAAAATTTGTATTTTTAACCCGTTAACTATTTAAAATTAATTATAACAAAATGAAAAAAGTAGTAAATTTCCTAACTGTTGCAGGATTTATGTTTTTAGGGGCTATTCAGTCAACTCATGCTCAAGAAGCAGAAAAAACTTTTCACCAAGAGTTAAAACAACGTTTTATTGAAGGAGATCCTCAGTTTATGGGTATCGTATTGGTAGCTTTAATTTTAGGTTTAGCAATTGCAATCGAAAGAATCATTTATTTAAACATGGCAACAACGAATACTAAGAAATTAGTAGCAAGTGTTGATGATGCTTTAAGTTCAGGTGGTATTGAGGCTGCTAAAGAGGTTTGTAGAAATACAAAAGGACCTGTTGCTTCTATCTTTTACCAAGGTTTAGAAAGAGCAGACGAAGGTTTAGAAGCTGCTGAAAAAGCTGTAGTAGGTTATGGTGGTGTACAAATGGGATTATTAGAGAAAAATGTTTCTTGGTTATCTTTATTTATTGCATTAGCACCGATGTTAGGTTTTATGGGTACTGTAATTGGTATGATTGAAGCTTTTGATAAGATCGCAGTAGCAAATGATATTTCTCCAGCAGTAGTAGCAGGTGGTATTAAAATAGCGCTTTTAACAACTGTATTTGGTCTTGTAGCGGCAATTATCTTACAGATTTTTTACAACTACATCGTTTCTAAAATCGATAGTATTGTAAACAACATGGAAGATGCTTCTATTTCTTTAATCGACTTATTAGCTAAGTATAAAAAATAATCAATTATATGAATAATAAAATATTAACATTACTAGTAGCTTTAATATCATTAGTAGGTATTGGGTTATTCGTAAACGTTGTAAGAATAGATCCAGAGAACTTAGAGGCTCTTAATAGTGCTGTTTCTCCTTTAGTAAGTTATTCATATTATTTACTAATTGTAATAGTAATTGTTGCTGTAGTAATCTCTTTATTAGGGATGTTTAAGAATCCAGCTGCTTTAAAGAAAACCTTACTAGGTGTTTTAGCTTTAGCTGTACTTTTTGTAGTGTCATATATGTTGTCTTCAAACGGACAAGTAATTGGTGCTGATGGAAGTGAGTTAGTTGCAGTAGGAAGTGTTTCTAAATGGGTAGGTACTGGTATAAGTTTTACCATGATTTTAGGAGCTATTGCAGGAGCATTTTTCGTAGTTGATTTATTAAAAGGAATCGTTAAATCGTAAGTTATTATGGCAAGAAGAGACAACCCAGAAATTAATGCAGGTTCGATGGCAGATATTGCATTCTTGCTACTTATCTTTTTCCTAGTAACAACAACAATGGATGTTGATTCAGGTATCCCTAAAAAGTTAGCTGAAAAAACAGATGTTAAGCCACCAATTGTAAAAGAGAAAAACATTTTTCAAGTTAGTATTAATAGAAACAATCAGTTACTTGTAGAAGGTGAAGGAATGGAGTTAGTAGACTTAAAAGATGCAGCTATCAAATTTATTGATAACGGTGGAGGTATTGGTAATCCAATGCCAGGAAAAGAGGCAGGAGCATCTTGTAACTATTGTAAAGGAGCGAAAGATCCTGAATCATCAGATCATCCAAACAAAGCAATTATCTCTGTTGAAAGTGATAGAGGTACCGAGTTTGGTACATATGTATCTGTTCAAAATGAGTTATTAAAAGCATACGATGAATTGCGTAATAGATTTTGCCAGGAAAAATATGGTATGAGCTTTACAGAATTAGAAAAAGCTTTTGTAGCTGGTGCAAGAAAAGATGACGCATTAAGAAAAAAAGTAGAAGATGTTAAGAGTAGTTATCCTCAGATTATATCAGATACTGATCCAACTAATGTTCAATAGTATAAAAACAAGTTAAGTATGTCTAAATTTAATAAAAAGAAAAAAGAGATGCCAGCAGTGAATACATCTTCACTACCTGATATTGTTTTTATGTTATTATTCTTCTTCATGGTAACAACAGTAATGCGTGAAAACGATTTAGCGATCGAAGCACCGCGTTTACCTAGTGCTACAGAAGTAAAGAAATTAGAACGTAAGAGTTTAGTAAGTACTATTTATGTTGGTAAAGCAAAAGATAGTAAATATGGTACTGGTTATAATAGAATTCAGTTAAACGATAAGATTGCTACACCAGATGATGTGCCTTCTTTTATTTTCTTAGAAAGAGGAAATGTATCGGAAGCAGAAGTTCCTTTTATGACAACTTCTTTAAAAATGGATAAAGAGTCGAGTGTTGGTACATTAGCTGATATTCGTGAGAAATTAAGAGACGTAAATGCTCTTAAGCTAAGTTTATCTACACACAAAGGAAGTGCTATTAAAAAGTAATCACTTTTTTCGAATAAATAATAAAAAGAGCAATCATACGATTGCTCTTTTTTTATACAAATAAACTATATTTAGCAATAGTTAAGTGTTATGGCAAATAGATTAATTTTCGTTTTAGTTTTTTTATCAATAAATATATATGCTCAAAAAGATTCTTTACAAGTAGGGGATTCTTATTGGGAAGATCAGTTATATATTAATGTTTCTTATAATATATTAGATAATCAACCTGAAGAAGTATCTAAAAGCGGATTTTCATTTGGTTTTTCAGGAGGTTATATAAAGGATATTCCTTTTGTTAAAAGCGGAAAAATAGCCTTTGGTATTGGTTTAGGATATGGATTTGATTCTTATAATCATAGATTAAAAGTTGTTGAAGGAGAGCCTGCTAATTTTCAGATAGATAATGGTATTACTAACAATAAATTAGTGCTACATAATATTGAAATGCCTGTTCAGTTTCGATGGAGATCATCAACGGTTAATACCTATTCTTTTTGGCGTTTTTACACTGGTATTAAGCTAAGTTATAATATTAGTAATAATTTTACATATGATGAAGCAGGAATTAAGATTGATATATCAAACTTTACAGAATACAATAAGTTTCAAACAGGTTTAATACTTTCGGCAGGGTACGGAACTTTTAATTTTCACATGTATTATGGTTTAACGCCTATATTTAAAAATGCTTCCTTAAATGGCAATAAAATTGATACAAATATTATCCGCTTCGGGTTAAGTTTTTATCTTTTATAATATGTAATACGCTAAAAAAGGAGACGCTAAGCCAATAAAAAAACCAAGATACACTTCATTATATGTGTGAGCTTTTAATTGAAGTCTAGCGTTCGCTAAAATGCCTGAGAGCAATATAAAAACTATGATTAACGGAATTATATATATATTATGTATTTGTTGAAATAATAGAAAATATCCTGTTGCAGCACCGATAGAAAGTAAATGTAAACTTGTTTTTATTTTTGCAATAAATAAGGTGTAAATTAAACCTAAGCCGAATACTACACCGAAAAATAAATAACTCAGGTCCTTAATAATTGTTATTTCAGAAAAAAACTTACCCAAAAAAAATAAAAGAGTCATCATAAAAAACAACGGTATTTTCCGTTCTTCAATACTATGTACTTGGTATGATTTTATAACACTAATTGCCTTTAGTAAAACTAATAATAGCACGGGTATTACATATGTAGCAATAAAAACAACAGCTAGCATGCTATATTGCTGTTGTTGGTTTAAGTTAACAGGTGTTAAAATAAAGTAGAGTATTATACCAATTGTAGGTATTACAATTGGGTGTAAAATGGTGGATATGAATTTATGCCAACGCATTATATTTCTTTACGTAAGCGTGCAACAGAAATATCTAACTGTTCACGATATTTTGCAACGGTTCTCCTTGCAATAGGATATCCTTTTTCTTTTAAAATCTTAGATAATTTATCATCAGTAAGTGGCTTTCGCTTGTCTTCCTCCTGAATTACAGTCTCAAGTATTTTCTTAATTTCTCGTGTTGAAACATCTTCTCCTTGATCATTTTTCATCGATTCAGAGAAAAACACTTTTATCAGTTTTGTACCGTATGGAGTAGAAACATATTTACTGTTGGCAACTCTAGATACTGTTGAAACATCCATATGTATTTCGTCTGCAATATCTTTTAAAATCATCGGTTTCAGCTTGCGTTCATCACCCGTTAAAAAATAAGCTTCCTGCCTATGCATAATAGCATTCATAGTAACCAATAATGTTTGTTGGCGTTGCTTTATGGCATCAATAAACCATTTTGCTGAATCTAATTTTTGCTTAATAAAAAGCACCGCATCTTTCTGACTTTTACTTTTTGTTTTAGCATCACTATATCCTTTTAACATGTTGTTATACTCGCGTGAAACATGCAATTCTGGCGCGTTACGAGAATTTAAAGTAAGTTCTAAAACACCATCAATAATTTGAATAGAAAAATCTGGTACAATCTGTTCTGCTATCTTATTATTACCAGCATATGAGCTACCAGGTTTTGGATTTAATCTACCAATTTCTGTAATTATTTCTTTTAGCTGTTCTTCATCAATCGTAAACTTCTCTAAAAGTTTTTTGTAATGCTTTTTTACAAAATGATCAAACGCGTTTTCAAGAATATTAATAGCTAAAGCTCTTGTTTCTTTTTGCGGTTTTGATTTTAATTGAATAATTAAGCACTCTTTTAAATCACGTGCACCTACACCAACTGGATCTAATTTTTGAACTACGTTAAGTAAAATTTTTTCTACTTCATCTTCAGTGGTAAAAACATTTTGTGTAAAAGCTAAATCATCTACTAAGTCGATAATTTCTCTACGAATATATCCGCTATCATCAATACTACCTACTAAAAAATCGGCAATAGCACGCTCTTCTTCGTTTATTCTAAAAGTATTTAATTGACTATTTAATGATTGATGAAAACTTGTTCCTGCTGCATAGGGAATTTGTTTGTCTTCATCATCAGCCGAATAATTGTTAGCTTGCGTTTTGTAACTTGGGTATTCATCATCACTTAAATACTCATCAATATTTATATCGTCAGTATCTATTTTTTCGTTTCCTTCGTCATAATCATCAGCATTTGTTAAAGTGTCTTCAAAGTTTTCAGGTTCTTCTTTACCAGTATCTAAAGCAGGGTTATCTTCAATTTCTTGCTCTAATCTTTCTTCAAAAGCTTGTGTAGGTAATTGAATTAACTTCATCAACTGAATTTGTTGTGGAGATAATTTTTGAAGTAACTTATAATGTAAACCTTGTTTTAACATACTTACAAATATAAGAAATAGGTTAAAAAGAAATCGTCATTCTGTGAGGAATGACGATTGTAGTATATAATTTTATGATTTCTTTAAAATTCTGCGTTTTGCGGTGTTCTAGGAAAAGGAATAACATCACGTATATTACTCATACCTGTTGTAAATAAAACTAAACGCTCAAAACCTAAACCGAAACCAGAATGAACAGCTGTTCCGAATTTACGAGTATCTAAATACCACCATAATTCTTCTTCGTCTATATTTAATTCTGCCATTTTAGATTTTAAAACATCTAAACGCTCTTCTCTTTGCGATCCACCAACCATTTCTCCGATTCCTGGAAATAAAACATCCATTGCGCGTACTGTTTTACCATCGTCGTTTAAACGCATATAAAAAGCTTTAATCGTAGCTGGGTAATCAAATAAAATTACCGGACATTTAAAGTGCTTTTCAACTAAATAACGCTCGTGTTCTGATTGTAAATCAACACCCCATTCTGTAATAGGAAACTGAAATTTCTTCTTTTTATTTGGTTTACAATTACGTAGAATATCAAAAGCTTCCGTATAACTTACTCTTTTAAAGTTATTCTCTGCAACAAAGTTTAATTTCTCAATTAATCCCATGTCACTGCGTTCAGCTTGTGGTTTTGATTTTTCTTCTTGTCTTAAACGATTGTCTAAAAATTCTAAATCGTCTTTACAGTTTTCTAAAACATAACCTAAAACCGATTTGATAAAATCTTCTGATAAATCCATATTTGCATCTAAATCATTAAATGCAACCTCAGGTTCAATCATCCAAAACTCAGCTAAATGACGCGTTGTGTTAGAATTTTCGGCTCTAAAAGTAGGTCCGAAAGTATATACTTTCCCTAATGCCATCGCATAAGTTTCAGCTTCTAACTGACCAGAAACTGTTAAGTTGGTTTCTTTACCGAAAAAATCTTTAGTATAATCTATATTCCCTTCTTCGTTTAACGGTGCTTTATTTGTTTCGAAATTTGATACATGAAACATTTCTCCTGCACCTTCAGCGTCAGAACCTGTAATTATAGGAGTATTAACGTAGTTAAATCCGTTTTCTTGAAAGTATTTGTGAACTCCAAAAGACAGGGCAGAACGAACTCTCATAACTGCACTAAATGTATTTGTTCTAATACGTAAATGTGCATTTTCTCTTAAAAACTCTAAGCTGTGCTTTTTAGGCTGAATAGGATATTCATCTGGATTAGAATCTCCTAATATTTCTAATTTAGTAACCTTAACCTCTACGCTTTGTCCTTTACCTTCACTTTCAACTAAAGTACCTGTAATACTAACAGCAGCACTTGTAGTTATTCTTTTTAAAAGTTCTTCATCTGTATTTTCAAAATCTACAACACATTGAATATTATTAATGGTAGAGCCATCATTTAAAGCAATAAAACGATTGCTTCTAAAGGTTCTAACCCATCCTTTTACATGTACTTCTTGTAAAAATTTATCAGAATGTAATAATTCTTTAACGCTACTTCTTTTCATCTTCTAAAAAATTGAGAAGCAAAGATACTTTATTACAAAGAATTGAGCAATCTAGATATTTAAAATGAAGAGAAACTTTTAGTCTTCTTCTTTTGGTGGTAAAATTTTAAAGTTAGTTTCTTTTAAGACCTTTTTGTTTGCTATTTTCTTTTCGAAAGATAATAGGAGAGAAGGTAGTAATAACAAGTTAGATACCATTGCTAATAGTAACGTAACTGAAACTAAACCACCCAAAGCAATTGTGCCCCCGAAACTAGAAAGTGTAAAAACTAAGAAACCAAAGAATAATACGATTGATGTATAAAACATACTTACACCGGTTTCTTGTAATGCAGAGTACACAGCAGGTTTTACTTTCCAATTATTAGCAAGTAATTCTTGTCTGTATTTTGCTAAAAAGTGAATTGTATCGTCTACCGAAATACCAAAGGCTATACTGAAAACTAAAATTGTTGATGGTTTTATAGGGATGCTAAAGAAACCCATTAAACCAGCCGTAATTAATAACGGAAGCATGTTTGGTATTAATGATATAAAAATCATTTTGTAAGAACGGAACATCCACGCCATAAAAATAGAAATCAATAGTATAGCAAGGGATAAAGAAATTACTAAGTTCTTAATTAAGTAATTTGTTCCTTTTAAGAAAACCAATGCTTTCCCTGTCATAGAAACAGTAAATTTTTCTTCAGGAAATTGTTTTTTAATAACGGCATTTAGGCGGTCCTGAATAATGTCCATTTTATCGGTACCAACATCTTTCATGAAAGTTGTAATACGCGCATAACGCCCAGTGCTATCTACAAAGTTTTTCAGCATGCCCGAATTACTGTCAGAGTTTTTGGTGTAAGCGAAAATATATGCTTTTTCCTGACTCGTTGGTAATTGATAATATTTCGGATTTCCTTTATAGTATGCTTGCTTAGAGTATTTAACTAAATTGGTGATAGAAATAGGTTTTGATAACTCAGGAAAGGTTTCAATGGTTTCATTTAACTTTTCCATCTTTTTTAAGGTAGAAAGTTTCATCACACCTTTTTCTTTTTTAGTGTCAATCAGAATTTCTAACGGCATAATTCCGCCAAACTCAGTTTCAAAAAACTTAATGTCTTTATAAAACTGCATTCCCTTAGGCATATCTTCAATTAAACTACCCGAAACGCGAATTTGAAATAAGCCAATCATACTTAATATAATTACAATAACCGTGGTAATATATATAGTAATTCGTTGTTTTTTAACCATACGTTCCATCCAGGCAACTACATTTCCCATCCACTGTTTTTCTAGATGATTTAAATGTTTTTTTTCAGGGCGAGGCATGAAACTGTATATAATCGGAACGATTAAAAGTGCTAAAATAAAAATACTGATGATGTTTACTGAAGCTAAAATTCCGAATTCTCTAAGTAGTTGACTTTTTACAAAAACGAAGGTTGCAAAACCAGAGGCTGTTGTAATATTTGTCATTAAAGTAGCATTACCAATCTTAGAAATTACACGTTGTAATGACTTTGCTTGGTTACCGTGTTTTTTTATTTCCTGTTGATATTTATTGATAAGAAAAACAGCATTTGGCACACCAATTACAATAATTAACGGCGGAATTAAAGCCGATAATACAGTGATTTCATATCTAAATAAACCAATAAATCCGAAAGCCCAAACAACACCAATACCAACAACTAATAATGTAATGAAGGTAGCTCTAAAAGAACGGAAAAAGAAAAAGAATATAACAGCTGTAATACCTAAAGCTCCTAATACAAAGAGCTGCATTTCATCAATTATATTCTGAGAATTTATGGTTCGTATGTATGGCATTCCAGATAAACGCACATCTATTTGATGTTCTTTCTCAAATTTTTCTACAGTAGGAATTAAAATTTCAACAATAAAATCTCTTCTTGCTGGTTTGTTTACAATATCTTTATTTATATAAATAGCCGTTTGTAAGGTGCCTTGTTCGTTGTATAATAAGTTGTCGTAAAAAGGAAGTTTTTCAAATAATTGTTTCTTTATTCTATTTACTTCTTCGTTTGTGGTAGGCGCTTTATCAAAAAGTGGTTCAAGAACAAATTTTCGTTGTTTTCTATCAGCTTTTAATTCTTTAACATCAGCAATAGATAAAGTGAAATCTACTTGTTGTACACTGTCTAGATCTTTTACAAGCTTGTTCCATGCATTAAATTTGCTAGGAGTAAAAATTGTAGAATCTTTTACACCTAAGATAACTAAATTGCCTTCTTCACCAAAAATATCTAAAAACTGATCATATTGTATGTTTGCTTCGTGATCTTTAGGAAGTAGATTAGCTTCTGTGTAAGAGAAGCGCATATATTTCATTTGAGAGACTAAAAGTCCTGTAATAATAGCAATAGCAATTAAAACCAAGTATCGGTTACGTAATATAAATCCAGCGATTTTAGTCCAAAAAGTCATTCAAATATTTTTTACAAAGTTATGTTAAATGAACCAATTAAACGAAAAAAAAAGAGTGCCATAAAGACACTCTTTTTTAATATTTATTAGAAATAATTAAACTGTCATTATCTCTTTTTCTTTTACGGATACTTTAGCATCAATATCTTTAATAAAACTATCTGTTATTTTTTGAACTTCAGCTTCTGCATCTTTTTTTGCATCATCAGAAATATCAGTTTTTTTAATGTCGTTGTTAGCATCTTTACGCGCATTACGAACTCCTACTTTTGCATGTTCAGATTCAGCTTTTGCTTGTTTCGCTAAATCTTTACGGCGCTCTTCTGTTAATGCTGGTACGTTGATAATAATATTATCACCGTTATTCATAGGGTTAAAACCTAAGTTAGCAAGCATAATAGCTTTTTCTATTTCTTGTAACATGTTTTTTTCCCAAGGCTGAACTGTAATTGTTCTAGCATCTGCAGTACTTACATTTGCTACTTGTCCTAAAGGTGTTGCAGAGCCGTAATAATCTACTTGTACGTTTGCAAGCATTGCTGGTGAAGCTTTACCAGCTCTAATAGTACGCAATTCTTTTTCTAGATGCGCTATAGCATTGTTCATTGCCTCTTTGGCCGAATCTAAAATAAAATCTATCTCTTCGTTCATTTTGTTCGTTTTAATGCCTCTAAAAAAAGAGGTTTTTTTAATTTATTCGTTATTAACTATTGTTCCAATTTTTTCTCCAGAAACTAATTTCAGTAAATTTCCTTTTTTATTCATATCAAAAACAATAATAGGTAATTTATTTTCTTCACTTAAAGTAAAAGCAGTCATATCCATTACTTTTAAGTCTTTTTTAATAACATCCTTAAATGTTATCTTTTCATATTTTACAGCGTCTTTATCTTTTTCAGGATCTACGTTGTAAATACCATCTACTCGAGTTCCTTTTAATATAGCATCTGCATTTACTTCAATTGCTCTTAATACGGCTGCGGTATCAGTTGTAAAATAAGGATTTCCAGTTCCACCACCAAAAATAACAACGCGTCCTTTTTCTAAATGACGATTTGCACGACGTTTAATATAAGGTTCTGCTATTTCTTTAATTTCGATAGCTGTTTGAAGACGAGTATGAATTCCTTCGTCTTCTAAGGCGCTTTGTAAAGCTAAACCATTAATACATGTAGCTAACATTCCCATGTGATCGCCTTGAACGCGATCCATACCTTGGCTTGCACCAGCAACACCTCTAAAAATATTACCACCACCTATAACTATGGCAATTTCAATATTTTTTTCTAGTACTTGTTTTATTTCTTGTGCGTACTCTTTAAGTCTTTTAGGATCAATTCCATATTGACGGTCACCCATTAATGATTCACCGCTTAATTTTAAAAGGATTCTTTTGTATTGCATAGTTTTGTTGAAAGTTATGCAAAACTACGTTTTTTTTTCGAGTTTGAATTTTGATAAAATAAAAAAACCATCCAATTTTTTTGGATGGTTTTAATTATAAAGATATTGGTAAGAATTATCCTAAAGTGATTCTTACGAAGTTTTTAACTTCTACATCACCAAAAGATGAAACATATTCTGCAACAGTTTTCTTTTCGTCTTTAATAAATTTTTGATCTAATAAACATTGTTCTTGATCTAAAGTTGTATTGTCAGAAACAAATCTTTCCATTTTTCCTGGTAAAATTTTATCCCAAATTTTCTCTGGTTTACCTTCTGATTTTAATTGCTCTTTAGCAGCTTCTTCAGCTTTAGCCATAGCAGCATCAGTTAATTGTAATCTAGATACATATTGAGGAACGTTCTTTAAAGTTTTACCTAAACGAACTAATTCTTCATTGTCTTTTACGATAGCAGCAATTCTTGCTTCAGTTTCAGACTCTACATAAGCAGGGTCAAAACCTTTGTAAGATAAAGAAGTTGCTCCCATAGAAGCAGCTTGCATAGCTAAGTCTTTAGATAACTCAGCAGCTTTATCTATAACTTTAGATAAACTAACCATAGCAGCAATTTTACCGATATGAGTATAAGCTCCTACATAAGGTGCTTCAAGTCTTTCGAAAGAAGTAATATCGATTTTTTCACCGATAACTCCCGTTTGTTCGATTAACTTTTCAGCAACAGTTACTCCACCAAAATCAGCAGCTAAAAATTCTTCTTTACTTTTAGTGTTAAAAGCAATATCAACAAATTGAGAAGCTAAATCTTTAAATGAATCATTTTTAGATACGAAATCTGTTTCACATGCTAATACAATAGCAACACCGTAAGTATTATCATCACTAATTTTAGTGATTGCAACACCTTCAGTAGACTCTCTATCTGCTCTTTTAGCAGCTATTTTTTGTCCTTTTTTACGTAAAACATCAATTGCTTTATCAAAGTTTCCTTCAGCTTCTACTAATGCATTTTTACAATCCATCATACCAGCTCCGGTAGTTTCTCTTAATTTTTTTACGTCTGCAGCGCTAATTTTTACTGACATTTCTGTAGTTATTTTTAGTTGTAAATATATTGTTGTAAAAAATTTAAAGGTTTCAATTTAATGAAACCTTTAAATTGAAATTATTTAGTTTCTTCCTTAGCAGGTGCTGCTTCGGTAGCTACTTTTTCTTCTTTAGCTTCTGTTTTAGCAGGAGCTTTTTCTACTTTAGTCTTTTCTTTGTCAGCTTTTCTTTCAGTTAAGCCTTCATTGATAGCGTCAGTAATATAAGATAATACTTTATCAATAGATTTTGAAGCATCATCATTTGCAGGAATTACGAAATCAACTGGTCTTGGATCAGAGTTTGTATCAACTAATGCAAAAATTGGAATATTTAATTTTTGAGCTTCAGCAACTGCAATGTGTTCTTTCTTTACATCAATTACAAATACAGCAGCAGGTAAGCGAGTCATATCAGAAATAGAACCTAAATTCTTTTCTAATTTAGCTCTCTGACGGTTGATTTGTAATTTTTCTCTTTTTGATAATGCATCAAAAGAGCCATCTTGCTTCATTCTATCAATAGTAGCCATTTTCTTAACAGCTTTACGAATAGTAACAAAGTTAGTTAACATACCACCTGGCCAACGTTCAGTAATAAAAGGCATGTTGATGTTTTTTGCTCTTTCTGCTACGATATCTTTCGCTTGCTTTTTTGTTGCAACGAATAAGATTTTACGACCAGAGTTTGCTATTTTTTGTAAAGCTGTTGCAGCTTCATCAATTTTAGCAGATGTTTTATACAAGTCGATGATGTGAACACCATTACGCTCAGTATAAATATAAGGAGCCATGTTAGGGTTCCATTTTCTAGTTAAGTGACCGAAGTGCACTCCACTTTCTAATAATTCTTGAATATTTGCCATTTTAATAAAATGTGTTTACGTTCTGTTTTCACAATATTTCAGTAGTTATATTAAGTCTGAAATATTTAGATACTAAACTGTTAAAATTAATTTATAACAGTCTCTTTTTGAAAATACAAAACCAAAGCTTTGTAAAAAGCTTTGATAAATATTAACGCTTAGAGAACTGAAATTTCTTACGTGCTTTCTTCTGACCGAATTTCTTACGTTCAACCATTCTAGGGTCACGAGTTAATAAACCTTCAGGCTTTAATACAGCTCTGTGCTCTTCGTTAATAGCTACTAATGCTCTAGTAATTGCTAAACGAATTGCTTCTGCTTGACCTGTAATACCACCACCATATACATTTACTTTAATGTCATAAGACTCTAAGTTCTCAGTTAACATTAAAGGTTGTTGGATCTTGTATTGTAAAGTTCCTGTTGTAAAGTAGTTTTTGTACTCTTTTTTATTTATAGTAATGTTTCCTTTACCTTCTGAAAGATAAATACGAGCGACTGCTGTTTTTCTTCTACCTATTTTGTGTACAGTTTCCATTATTTAAGATCGTTAAGGTTAATAGCTTTTGGGTTTTGAGCTGTTTGTTGGTGCTCAGTACCTGCATAAGCATATAAGTTTTTGTATAATGCACTTCCTAATTTGTTTTTAGGTAACATTCCTTTTACTGCTTTTTCGATTAATCTTGTAGGATCTTTTTCGAACATTTCTGTAGCAGTTAATGATCTTTGTCCACCTGGATATCCTGTGTGACGGATGTAAGACTTATCTGTCCACTTTTTACCAGTTAAAACAATTTTTTCTGCGTTGATAACAACCACGTTGTCTCCACAATCTACGTGAGGAGTATAATTTGGTTTGTACTTACCTCTAATTAGCATTGCTATTTTAGAAGCTAGACGACCCAACGTTTGCCCGTCCGCATCAACTAAAACCCACTCTTTGTTAACAGTGTTTTTGTTTGCTGATACCGTTTTGTAACTTAATGTGTTCATAATTACACGATTAGTTTTTGTTTATTAATATATTAATTTATCCTTGAAAAAGGACTGCAAATGTACGCTTAATTATTTGATTGACAAATAGCGTGTTAGTTTAATTTTTTACTTTTAATTTTCCGTTTTTAAATAGGTCGAAAGCGGCTTGATAATACGATATCGTTTCGTTTAAAAATAAAGAATCTGTTTTTGTTGGTGTGATCTCATTTTTATCTTTACTCCAATGGTACGATTTATGTTTTTTGTTCGTTTCTAATAGTAACAACTTATCTTTTTTTAATAAACCTACTTTACGATGATTTCCTATAAATGCGCGTTCATCTTCTGGTTCCATTTTATTGATGTCTGTTCCGAATAGATTTGTTTTGTATGACCAATTTAAATAACCGAATAATGTTGGGAATACATCTATTTGAGAGCTGAGTTTATCTATTTTAACTGGTGCTTGATTTTTTAAATTTGTAATAAAAGCAGGAATGTGATGATTTCTTACATTAATTTCAGTTTTGCCAGCACTAAAACCGCAATGGTCAGACATAATAACAAATACTGTGTTTTTATACCAAGCTTTTGTTTTAGCTTTTGTTAAGAATTCATCTAAACTCTTATCTAAGTATTTTATAGACCCTTCTACATTTTTTCCTGATGGAATATCAACAACATTATCAGGATAGGTATATGGCTTATGGTTAGAGCTTGTCATGATAAAACTGAAAAAAGGTTGTTTACTTTTTGCTTTTTCATCAGTAACTTTTAATACTTTGTTAAAAAGATCTTGGTCGCAGACTGCCCAGGCATTTTCAAAAGTCATTTCATCATCTTCTATACGTGTTCTATTGGTGGGTAATTCTTCTTTTAAACGATGTAACTTCCTTCTGTCAACAATATCAAATCCGTTATGGCTAAAATAATTAGTCATATTGTCAAAATGACCATCACCTCCATAGAAAAAAGTTCTACTATATCCTTTTTGTTTAAATATTTCACCTACCGTAGCTAGATTATCATTGTTTTCTCGTTTAACAATACTTCTACCAGGTGTTGGAGGAATAGCCAAACTAATTGCTTCTATGCCTCTAATAGTTCTTGTACCTGTAGCGTATAAGTTTGTGAAAAAAACTGAATTGTTAGCTAGAGAATCTAGTGTTGGAGTCCAGTTTTTTGTACTTGTAAAACTTTGCATAAAACGAGCGTTTATACTTTCTAATCCGATAAAAATCACATTAGGTTTTAATTCAATGCTGTCATTCTTTGTATAGCGATATATACCTTTTTCTACTAATAAACTGTCGTTAGAAGCTTTTATGTTCTCTGATAGCAGTTTGTATGTTTTTTCTTCTGGTATTGTTGCGTAAAATTCGTTGTAATTTAATTCATTACTCTCGTAAGCAGCGAAGAACGAATACATGCCAGACTTGGTAAGCTCATTCTCATTAATACTTGTAAAAATTTCTGCCTTATCATTCGTAATAAAATTATGACAAAAAACTAAACTAATTACTATAATGAAAGTAGGTATAAGTTTAGATTTAAAAGTATCTGAATTATTAAAAGTGTTTTTATATGCGTTTTTCTTTGATGCATAACGAATGCTAATAATCAATACTAAAATAATGATACCAACTATTAAAGGGATAGGAAAAGATTGATGAATGTTTTCAATAACCTCGTAGGTGTATAAAAGGTAATCAACGGCAATAAAATTATAACGTCTTTGGTATTCGTCCCAAAAAGGAATTTCAGCTAAAAAAGAAAAAATAAAAATAAATAAGAAAAGTCCGTAAGAGAATTTGGTAACGATTTTATCGAGTAAACTCCCGTGAAATTTTGAAGGGAAAAGAAGTAAGTATATTGCATAAATACTAATCAAGTAAAGTAGGTTATTGATATCGAAAAATAAACCAACAATAAATATTTTTATTAATTTTATTATTGAAAAATCAATGTGTTTAAAAGCTAAAACATATAAAACTAATCTTGTTATAAAAGAAAAAAACAAAATAGTTAAACTAAATGTTTTTAATAATTGAAATCTTTTCGGTAAAATAATATTTAGCATGTTAAATTGGGTTCTAGATAACAAAGAACGTTACTTTTTTTGAATAAAAAAAGACTACCCGATAAGGTAGTCTTTTAATATTATGAGAGTTTGTAATTATTCAGTTTTTTGCTCTAACAATTCGAAGAATTGGTTTAAACGAGGAAGAATAATAATTTTCGTTCTTCTGTTTTTTGCTTTGTTTGCAGGTGTGTCGTTAGTTGTTAAAGGTACGTAGCTACCTCTACCTGCTGCAATTAATCTGCTTGGAGCTACACTGTATTTGTTTTGTAATTCACGAACAATAGATGTTGCACGTAAAACACTTAAACCCCAGTTGTCTTTTATACTAGATCCTTTTGTAACAGGAGTATTATCCGTGTGTCCTTCAATCATTACGTCCATTTCTGGCTGACCGTTAACAACAGTAGCTACTTTTTCTAAAACCTTAGAAGCTTTGTCTGAAATTGTATAACTTCCGCTTTTGAATAATAATTTATCAGAAATAGAGATAAAAACGACTGTTTTTTCAACATTAACCTGAATATCTTCATCTTCAATACCTTGTTGTAATTCTTTCTTTAAATGAAAAGCAACAACTAAGTTTAATGAATCTTTTTTAGAAGCAGCAGCTCTAATTCTGTTAATATATTTATCTTTTTTACTTAACTGAGTTAAAGTTTCTTTAATGTTATCATTAGCTCCTTTAGTTAAAACAGTTAAGTTTTCTACTTGCTGAAGTGTGTTTTGCTTATCTGCTTTTAAATCACCAACAGATGATTTTAATGTAGAAACTTTGTCTTCACAGCTTTCTTTTTCTACTAAACACTTTGTTAAATTAGCTTTTACAGCTAATAATTCTTCTTTTGTCTGTTCATGTTTTGCTTTTATAGCCTCTAGTTCTTTGGTTGAAGCACAAGATGTTATTAAAAATGCGGTTGTAAGAAATAAAAATATTTTTTTCATTTTTTATCGTGTTTTAAATAGATTACTAATTTGTAATATTAAAGCAAATTTATAAAAATGAAGGCAGAAAAAACGGAATTAACAATCTTTTATGATGTTAGAATAATTTATTTTTGTCATTAAAATTAAAAAGATGATTAAAAAAATATTTTATGCATTTGTTGTAATTATCGTTTTTATAACAGCTTGTAAACAGGAGAAAAAGGTAGAAGAAGTTAAGTTGGAAGGTTTTGTTTTTGGAACAACATATCATATTACTTATTTAAATGATGTAGATTATCAAAAATCAATAGATAGCTTATTTTATTTGGTAAATAAATCACTGTCAACTTATATGCCTACTTCAGATATTTCTAAAATAAATAAGGGAGATTCTACAGTGGTTGTAGATGATATGTTTTTAGAAGTTTTTCAAAAATCAAAGAGAATTTATAAAGAAACTAATGGGTATTTTGATCCTACTGTTTGTGATTTAGTAAACGCTTGGGGTTTTGGGTATAAAAGAGAGAAAAAAGATTTAGATACGCTACAAGTAAAAGAGTTAATGAAGCAAGTAGGTTTAGATAAAGTAACTTTAAAAGGAAGGAGTATTCAAAAGAAGTTTCCTGAATCGTGTTTAGATTTTAATTCGATAGCAAAAGGATACGGAATAGATGTTGTTGGGCGATTTTTAGAAAGTAAAAACGTTCAGAATTATCTTGTAGAAATAGGCGGTGAAATTCGTGCACGTGGAAAGAATAGTAGAAATAAAAATTGGAAAGTAGCAATAGATGATCCTAATGATGACGGGACAAGAAGCGTATCTAGATTTATTGAGTTGAGTAACCAATCGATGGCGAGTTCTGGTAACTATCGCAAGTTTAGAGTTGGAGCTAACGGACAAAAATATGTACATACCATAAACCCGAAAACAGGTTTTGCTACTGAAAGTAATTTATTAAGTGCAACTGTTTACGGAGCTGTAGATTGTGCAGATGTTGATGCGTATGCTACTGCTTTTATGGCAATGGGATTAGATAAAGCAAAAGAATTTTTAAAGAATAATTCTCAAATTAAAGCAACATTATTGTTTGTTGATAACGAGGGTAATATAGAAGAGTTTACAAATTAATCTTTAAAACACACAGGCAAAATTTCGCCTTTCATTAATGCAAATCGTTCTAGTTTTTCTGGAGCGATTTTTTTTGT
The DNA here is from genome assembly GCF_029125915.1 of Tenacibaculum bernardetii. NCBI lineage: Bacteria > Pseudomonadati > Bacteroidota > Flavobacteriia > Flavobacteriales > Flavobacteriaceae > Tenacibaculum > Tenacibaculum bernardetii. The sequence goes on along the minus strand of NZ_JAQJCU010000006.1, from coordinate 117,993 downwards.
GAAGTCAACTTCATCAACTTTAAAGCCTATAGAACGAAGTTTGTTGAAATAATCACGTCCGTAAACTCTAACATGATCGTATTGCCCGAATATTTTTGCACGCTCTTTACGGTCGGTAATAGAATCGTCTTCAAAAGTTTTTTCTCTTGATAAGTCTTGCGGAATCTGAAAAACCCCAAATCCGCCGCTATTTAATACACGATATAATTCTTGCATTGCTTTGGTGTCATCCGTAATATGTTCTAAAACATGATTGCAAAACACCACATCAAACTCATTGTCTTTAAAAGGTAAATCGCAAATATCAGCCTTTACATCAGCAATTGGCGATTCTAAATCAGAAGTAATATAATCTAAGTTTTTCTGGTTTCTAAAAATGTCTAAAAAACATTGTTCAGGCGCAATATGTAATACTTTTAATTTTTTATCCGAAGAAAAAAAATTAGTGTCATTTTGTAAATACAACCACAATAAACGATGTCTTTCTAAAGATAATGTAGAAGGAGAAAGTGCATTTTCTCGTTGCACGCCATAACCATAAGGTAATAATTTACGAAACGATTTTCCATCAATAGGATCGGTAAATTTATCGCCTTTTAACCACCAAGCAATCATAGGGCGAACCCAATAACTTGCTTTAATTAATAAAGGTCTTGGAACGGTGTTTAATATGGATTTAAAAACTTTCAATTATTGATTTAAAGTGTCTTTAAATTTTTTGTTGGTAAATAATTTTATGATAAATAAAATGAAAGCAATTATTTGTAAAATTGTTCCAGCTGTAAGTAACTCTACTGCTAACATTAAATGGAGTACTTTAAATAAAGCGCCAATTGTTATTAGTATAATTCCTACAATGAAAACAAAAATAATGTACTTTAATTTCATGCTTTTTTAGTTTTTACGCTCTAAATTCATCCTCTTCATTACTTTCAATGCCTAAAGCATCGTAAATATATTTAAAGGTTGATAATAGTTCTGGTTTACCGTTAACGATAGCAATATCATGCTCGAAATGCGCAGATGGTTTACCATCTAAAGTAGTAATTGTCCAACCATCATCGTGTTGTAATATTTTATGAGTTCCTAGGTTTGTCATTGGTTCAATGGCAACAACCATACCTTCAATAAATTTTTTTCCACGACCTCTACGACCGTAATTTGGCATTTCAGGATCTTCGTGCATTACACGTCCTAGACCATGACCAACCAACTCTCGAACAACTCCATAGCCATGTTTTTCACAGTAATTCTGAATAGCAAAACCTACATCACCAACGCGATTACCTAACTTAAGTTCACGAATTCCTTCGTATAAACTTTGTTTAGTTACGTCTAATAATTTTTGAGTTTCAGTAGCAATTTCACCTACGGCAAATGTGTAAGCGTGATCTCCGTAAAAACCATTTTTAATAGCGCCACAATCAATTGATATAATATCTCCTTCTTTAAGAGATTCTTTATTTGGCATTCCGTGTACAACTTGCGAGTTCGGACTCATACAAAGTGTGTTCGGAAAATCATATAATCCTAAAAAACCAGGAATAGCTCCTTGCTCACGAATAAAATCTTCAGCAAGTTTATCAAGATATAAAGTAGAAACTCCTGGTTTTACTTCTTTAGCAAGCATTCCTAATGTTTTTGATACTACTAAAGCACTTTCGCGCATTAATTCTATTTCTTCTCTAGTTTTGGCTATGATCATCTTAAAAAATATTGAGGCGCAAATTTACGGTTATTTTTGATATGGATGTGTATACGGCTTACCAGAAACTATTTTTAAAATATCTTCTTCAATCGAGCTACCATTTATAGGGTGTTCTACAAAACGACCAATTTCTTTTCCGTCTTTATAAAAGATAAAAGTTGGTACTCTAAGTACATTAAAACCTTCTTCTAGTCCGTTTGCCTTTTTTGTGCGATCAACAGTTATTAATTCTAAATTTTTGTAATTAAATTCTGATTGATCTAATAATTTATAAAAATTAGGAATTTCTCTTTGGCTGTCGCCACACCAAGTTCCCATAAAACCTTTAATGGTAATGTCTTTTAAGTATGGTTTTAATTGTGTAATAGTGTTTTTATCTGTTTCGTAATAACCATAAAAGTCATTAAACCATTCTGATCCGTATGGCTCTTGCTGAAAATCTTTCTTTGTTGCAATTCCCACTAAATTACCATCTTTATCTTTCGTGGCAAGATTTTTAGGTACAGAAGCACATGAAAGAATAAATAAAGTAATTAATGTGTATATAATTTTTTTCATCATTGATATTTTAAATAAGTGAGTTTTGGGTCATTTCTTTAGGTTGCACTACATTCATCAGTCGTAAAATAGTTGGTGCAATATCACCCAATACACCATTTTTTATTGATTTTATTTCTTTGTCGATTAAAATCATAGGAACCGGATTTGTAGTGTGTGCTGTATGAGGTGTTCCGTCTGGATTCATCATCGTTTCGCAATTACCATGATCGGCAATTAAAATAGTTGTGTACTCATTTTCTAAGGCTATTGTAATTACATCTTTCACACAATTATCTACAGTTTCACAAGCTTTTACAGCCGCATCAAAAATACCAGTATGACCAACCATATCGCCGTTGGCAAAATTTAAACATACAAAATCTACATCTCCTTTTTGTAATTCGGGTACAATGGTATCGCGAATTTCATAAGCACTCATTTCGGGTTGTAAATCGTACGTAGCAACTTTTGGCGACGGACATAATAGGCGCTTTTCTCCTTTAAATTTTTCTTCTCTTCCGCCGGAAAAGAAAAATGTTACGTGTGGGTACTTCTCCGTTTCAGCAATCCTAATTTGACTTTTTCCTGCGGATGCTAAAACTTCTCCTAAAGTATTTTCAATATTATTACTGTTGTAAATCACTTTGATATCCTTAAAAACTTCTGAATAGTTTGTCATGGTAACAAAATACAAAGGCAGTTTTTTCATTTGAAAATCTGGAAAATCTTTTTGGTTTAAAGCTTCGGTTAGTTCACGACCTCTATCTGTTCTGAAATTGAAGAAAATAACAACATCATCTTCTTTTATAGTCGTTTTCGGTTTCTTGTTTTCATCAACCATAATAATTGGCTTTATGAATTCATCAGTAATTTTTTCATCATAACTTTGTTGAATACTTTCTATAGCATCCGAAGAAAAACTTCCTTTACCATTTACCAAAGCATCGTAAGCTAGTTGAACTCTTTCCCAACGATTGTCGCGATCCATAGCATAATAACGACCAGTAACAGAAGCGAGTTCTCCGGTAGTTTTTTGCATGTGTTCTTGAATATCATTGATGAAGAATTTCCCCGATTTCGGATCACAATCTCGTCCATCAGTAAAAGCATGAAGAAATACGTTTTCTAATTCATGTTCATTTGCTGCTGTTAGCAACCCTTTTAAATGACTAATGTGTGAATGAATTCCGCCATTAGAAACCAAGCCTAAAAAATGTACATTTTTATGATGTTTTTTAGCGTGAGCAAAAGCGTTTAGAAGTTCTGTTTCTTTTGCTAACGTATTTTCTTTAACAGCTTTGTTAATCTTTGCAAGGTTTTGATATACAATTCTACCAGCGCCTATATTCATGTGACCAACTTCAGAATTGCCCATTTGTCCTTCAGGTAAACCTACATGTTCTCCGTCTGTGCGTAATTCAGCATGAGGGAATTTATCATATAATGAATTTATAAAAGGTGTTTTAGCATTATATACGGCAGATACTTTTGGGTTTTGGGTGATTCCCCAACCATCTAGTATCATTAAAATTACTTTCTTGTTCATATTACAAATTTACTTTTTTTGGTTACAATACACATAATGATTGTTTGTTAAAAGTAAAATTCATTTGAGTTAAGATTTTTTTTAAAAGAGATAATGTAAAGTGTAAACCTAACGTAGTTTTGCAGTGTAATTAAAAACAAAGAACATGAAGAAAGTAATTTTATTAGTACTAGCAATAACGAGTTTTTCAATAGCAAATGCACAATTAGGGGAGGGAACAAATTGGTTAAAAATAGGTGTTCACGGTGGTGTGCCAGTAGGAGATGTATCAGATGTTTCTAATTTTGCATTGGGATTTGATTTAAAATATCAATTTTTAAATACCGAAAGTTTCGCAATAGGTGCTTCTACAGGGTATACAAATTATTTTGCTGAAGATGGATTTGAAGATTTCGGAATTATTCCATTAGCGGGTTTATTTAGATATTACCCAACTGAAAACTTCTTTTTAGGAGCAGATTTAGGATATGGTTTTTTAACAGAGGGAGATGAAACAGGTGGGTTTTATTATAGACCAGAGGTAGGATACCATAATGATTCTTGGAATATCTTTGCATATTATCAAGGGTTATCGGTTGATAATTTTTCACCAGCATCTGTAGGTGTAGGTGTTAATTATAACATTATTCAGGGTAAATAATAAAAGCAATGCTTTTTAAATATATATAAACTGAGTCCATTAATTTGGATTCAGTTTTTTATTGTTCACAATAATAAGTAACTAAATAAAAGAATTACAGCTAATAATAAAAGTCCTTTTTTAGTTATATTGATTAGGTTTTCTTTTTTTAACTGAGTTTTTATTTCTTGCAACTCCTTTTTAGTTGCTGTATTATTAAAATGTAATTGATCGTTATTTTCTTTTTGAAATCGTTCTAGTTTTTCAAAAGTATTTTTTCTGTTTCTCTTATTGTTTTTTATGCTAGTAATCATACTAGAAACTGCGCCTCCAAAACTCATAGCTATTAATTTAGGATTATACTTATAGGTAGCTTTTTTATTATAAATGTTACAGAATTATTCTCTAATATATCATTGCGAGGTGTGAAGCAACCTGTAAATATTAATTAAATAAGCTTAAGATTACTTCATTTTGTTCGTAATGACGTTGGTAGTTATTTACGGTACTTACGAATTGCTTCTTTAATTTTTTCGACTCTGTTTTCAGGATCTGGATGTGTGCTTTGAAACTCAGGAGTTCTATTTGGTCCTGCAGCTTGTTTTAAAATCTCCATCACGCCAATTAAACTTTCAGGGTTATAGCCTGCATCTATCATTAATTTTACACCTAAATCATCACTTTCAAGCTCGTCATCTCTACCATATTTCATGTTAACAACATTTGCTATGGCAGCCATTCCCTCGGTAGTGCTGGGATCAAAACCAACAGAAGCACCAGAAAGTAATCCTTGCGTTAAATCTTGTTTTGCCATACGAGCAGCCGAATGACGACCAATAACATGGCCAATCTCATGACCTAAAACACCAGCTAATTGATCTTCGTTTTTTAATTTAGAAAACAACGCAAAAGTGATAAATACTTGTCCGCCAGGTAAAGCAAAAGCATTAATGGTTTTTTCATCTTTTAATAAATGAAAATCAAAAGGATATCCAGTTTTATTTGCAATACTATTTTTTAATAATTTTTTGCCAATATTATCTACTAAATCCTGATATTTTTTACTAGGATACAAACCACCATGTTGTTGCGTCATTTGTGGGGCACTGCTTAACCCAATAGCAATTTCTTGTTTTTTAGAAATAGAAATATGTTGTGTTTTGCCTGTATAAGTATTTGTTTCTGAGCTAGAACAATATTTTACTAAAGCGAATAGAGCAATAGCAACACCAATTAAAAGCCTAATTTTTAAACTTCCGCGATTTCTCATAGTTTTAAATTTATGATAAAAGTAAAAATACAAAATATATAATTTAACGGATTACGATTTTTTGTGAACTATAAAAAACTTAAATTTACCCAGCAAAACAAACAATAATATGGAATCTCATTTTGAGCTAAATGAAGTGACTAAAAAGTTACCGAAACACTTACATAAATTTGTAGTTAAACAACCGTATCACGAATATACGGCCCAAAACCAAGCGGTTTGGCGATATGTTATGCGTATGAATGTTGATTATTTAGGTAAAGTTGCACATGCTTCTTATTTAGAGGGCTTAGATAAAACAGGTGTTTCTATAGAAGATATTCCTTACATGGCAGGTATGAACCGTATTTTAAAAGATATTGGTTGGGCTGCGGTTTCGGTTGATGGTTTTATTCCGCCAAATGCATTTATGGAGTTTCAGGCTTATAATGTTTTAGTGATTGCTTCTGATATGCGAACCATAAATCATATAGAATATACACCAGCACCAGATATTATTCATGAAGCAGCAGGGCATGCACCAATTATTGCAAATCCAGAATATTCAGAGTATTTACGTCGTTTTGGAGAAATAGGTTCTAAGGCAATTTCATCATCTAAAGATTATGAAATGTATGAAGCGATTAGATTGTTATCTATTTTAAAAGAGAATCCGAACTCAACTGAAAAAGAAATAAACGAAGCACAAGAAAAAGTAGAATGGCTGCAAGATAATATGGGGGAATTATCTGAAATGGCACAAATAAGAAATTTACATTGGTGGACAGTTGAATATGGTTTAATTGGTAAGCTTGATGATCCTAAAATATACGGTGCGGGTTTATTGTCATCTATAGGAGAAAGCATGTGGTGTATGAAAGACGAGGTTAAAAAAGTGGCCTATTCTATAGAAGCAGCTACTGTAAGTTTTGATATTACAAAACCACAACCACAGTTATTTGTAACTCCAGATTTTGCCTATTTAAGTATGGTTTTAAATGAGTTTGCGAACTCTATGGCACTTAGAACAGGTGGTTTAAAAGGTGTTAGAAAGTTAATTGATTCTAGTAATTTAGGAACGATTGAATTAAGTACTGGTATTCAGGTTTCGGGTGTTTTTACAAATGTTATTGAAGATAGTAAGGGTAATGTAGCTTATTTACAAACAGCAGGGCCAACAGCTTTAGCAAGTAGAGATAAAGAGTTAATTGGTCACGGAATTATATATCATGCAGAAGGTTTTGGTAGCCCTGTAGGGAAATTAAAAGGAATCAATTTGCCTATTGAAGATATGAGTCCGCGTGATTTAAAAGCCTACGGAATTTATGAGGGTGAAGCAATAACATTAGAGTTTGAAAGCGGTGTTGTTGTTGATGGAAAAATAATTACTGGAACTCGTGATTTAAGAGGTAAAATTTTAATTATATCTTTTAAAGATTGTACGGTAACATACCAAGATCAAATATTATTTCAGCCAGAATGGGGAGTTTATGATATGGCAATTGGTAAAGAATTAGTTTCGGCTTATTCTGGGCCAGCCGATGTAAGTTCTTTTGGTGATATGGGTAAGGTTTCTGAAACAAAAACAACTAAAATCGAATACACAGCTTCTCAAAAAGAATTATATAACTTATATGATGAGGTTAAAGAAATGAGAAACAAAGATGTTGTTTTAGAAAACGATATTTTAACAATTTTCACGAAGTTGCAAAATGATTTTAAAGATGATTGGTTGTTATCTTTAGAGTTGTATGAATTAGCATTAAGTAAGGATTTTAAAGTAAAAACAGCATTAAAAAACCATTTAGAAGAATTGAAAGGTAACAAGAGTTACAGTACTTTAATTGAAAACGGATTACATTTGCTGTCTTAATAATAACAAAGCGAATGGGATTATTTAATTTATTTAGAAAGAAAAACATGACAAACGAAATACAAGAATATTTAGATAAAGATGCTGTGATTTTAGATGTGCGCACTTTGGCTGAATGGAACGAAGGGCACTCTGATGTAGCAAAGCATATTGTTTTAATAGTAGTGCCTTTAAATGTAGAAGAAATAAGATCTTGGAATAAACCAGTAATAGCCGTTTGTAAGAGTGGTGGAAGAAGTGGACAAGCAATGCAATTTTTAGCAAGCCACGGAATAGATGTAATTAACGGTGGACCTTGGCAAAATGTAGATCAGTATTTGGTTAAATAAGATTAAATATTAAAATTTCATAAAAGGAAATGCTTTAATAAGTGTTTCCTTTTTTTGTTGAAGGTTGTTTAAGAATTTTAAATGCGCTTCAGAAGTTGGATTAAAAGAGCGATGTGTTATGCCTTTTTGAACGGTTTCTACTTTATTCATTGTTTCTTTGGTTTGCTCAGAAAACCAAACATCAGTAAATCTATCCCAAATATAATCTACAGCAATTTTGTTAGGATGAATCATATCTTCAGTATAAAAACGATAATCACGAAGCTCATCCATCATTATTTCATAAGAAGGAAAATAATTTATTTTGTCACTTTGAGCGGAGTCAAGAAGTTGGTGAATTGCTGCTAATAAATGAGATTTGCTACGTTGGTTTTCTATAAATCCGTCTTTTAAATGTCTAACAGGTGAAACTGTAAAAGTAATCGTAACATTCTTGTTTATAGAAGTAATTAATTTAGTTATGGCATCGATACTTTCTGTTATTTCATCAACAGTTAAAATTTCTTTTAAAAATTTTTTTTGCTGAATTTTATGACAATTCGCAACTATAGTATCTGTTTCAATAAAACGATATACCCACGAAGTTCCTAGGGTTATTATAATATGTGTGGCGTTTTTTAATTGCTGAAGTGTTAGGGTGTTTGCGGTATTTAAATTATGTATTAGCTCGTTTTTATCTGAAGAACTTAAGTTAGAATGCGCGTTGAAAGAATGCCATTGTTCATTGTTAAAAATAACATCTTTGGTAGTGTGTTTTTTTTCATTGATAGCCATCGTTATTAGTGTTTCAATAGCTTTTGGGTGGAATAAAATACCAAACGGATTCGTAGTTGATTGAAACTTGTAGTAAGCTAATTTTTTCCCTATGTTCTCTGAAAAACAAGAACCTATTAATAGTAATTTAGAATTGTAATCAACTTTATGGAACTGCTGCTTTTTTAAAGGAATTGTAGTTTGAAGAATCATAGAAGAAATATAAATAGCTGTCCAAAAATAAAGATAAAACCCTTATAAATAATTATTAATCTTTTTTTATGTTTAAAAAAACATATCTTTGTTTAATAAAAATCAACATAAATTGAACAATATTAAAAAATCTTTTACAATTAAAGACCTTGAGAATATTTCGGGGGTAAAAGCACATACGATCCGTATTTGGGAAAAAAGATATGATTTGTTAACACCAGAAAGAACAGATACCAATATTAGGTATTATTCTTCAGAGAATCTTCAGAAGTTATTAAATGTTGTGTTGTTGTATAATAATAACAACAAGATATCTAAAATAGCTCAGATGTCTAATGATACTATTATTGTTAAAGCAAGAGAATTGGCTTTTAAAGCAGCGGTAAATGATGAGGCAATCAACTCTTTTAAGTTGGCGATGTTTCAATTTGATAAGGTTTTGTTTAATAACACTTATAATAAGTTACTAAATAAAAAAACGTTTAGAGAAATTTTTAAAGACGTTTTTGTACCTTTTTTAAGTCATATAGGTTTATTATGGCAAACGGACACTTTGTTGCCAGCACATGAACATTTTATATCTAATTTAATTTCTCAGAAAATTCAAATTAGTACAGAAAGATTAGAGTATACTACTACAAATTCTAATATTACATATGTGCTTTTTTTACCTGAAAATGAAATACACGAATTAGGATTAATGTATTTGAATTACGAATTAGTTTTAAGAGGTAATATGACTATTTATTTAGGGCAGAGTTTGCCGTTAAGTAATTTAAATTATTTTTTCGAAAGCGAGACAGAAGTTCGTTTTATTACGGCATTAACTATTCAGCCATATGATGATAAAATTGTTGATTATTTTCGTGAAATTGAAAATGTTTTAACAGGTACAAAACATCAATTAATAGCTGTAGGATCTAAGACTGAAAAAATAAAAGACCTCGATTTTAACGCTAATATTACCATTTATTCTTCTGTTATTGAATTGTTAAAAACATTATAAATTAAAACGTTTAATCTTTTTGTTTATTTATTAAACAAAAATTCGTAAATTTGATTAAGTCATTTTTTTTGCTTCACCTTTAAATTTTTATATATTTAACAACGAAGCTAATAATCTTTTTAAAAAAGTAAAATTGAAAAAAAAAATATCAATAATAGGTTCAGGTTTTTCTTCTCTAGCAGCATCATGTTATTTAGCGAAAGCCGGTTATGAAGTCGTAGTTTTAGAAAAGAACGCAACAGTAGGTGGTAGAGCTAGGCAATTAATTAAAGATGGTTTTACTTTTGATATCGGTCCGACTTGGTATTGGATGCCAGATGTATTCGAAAAGTTTTTTGCTGATTTTGGTAAAAAACCTGCCGATTATTATGAGTTAGAAAAATTAACTCCGGCTTATCAAGTATACTTCGATGCTTTAGATTCAATAACAATTCCCGGGAGTTTAGAAGAAATATACGAGGTCTTTGAAAAAGAAGAAAAAGGTAGTTCAAAGCACTTAAAGAGTTTTTTAAAATCAGCAGAATATAATTATGATGTTTCTATAAACGATTTAGTGTACAAACCAGGAGTTTCTCCTTTAGAGTTGGTTACGCCAGTTACTATAGGTAAGATTACTCAGTTTTTTTCAACAATAAGAACACAGGTAAGAAAGAAAATAAAAAGCAAAAAGTTAATACAGATTCTAGAATTTCCGGTGCTATTTTTAGGGGCAAAACCAAGTAATACCCCGGCTTTTTATAATTTCATGAACTATGCAGATTTTGGCTTGGGTACTTGGCATCCAAAGGGCGGAATGTATAAAGTAATTGAAGCCATGATTACGTTAGCAACCGATTTAGGAGTTAGTTTTAAAACTGAAGCGAATGTAGATGAAATTACTGTAAACGATATAGGCGAAGCAAATGGGCTAATGGTTAATGGAGAGTTTGTTTCATCAGATATAGTTTTAAGTGGTGCAGATTATCATCATACAGAAACTTTATTGCCCAAAAAGTACAGGCAATATTCAGAGAAATATTGGGATAAGAAGGTCTTTGCTCCATCATCATTACTTTTTTATGTAGGTTTTGATAAAAAGCTAGCAAATGTTTGTCACCACACATTATTTTTTGATACAGATTTTGATTTACACGCAAAAACGATTTACGATACACCTAGTTGGCCTAAAAAACCATTGTTTTATGCGAGTTTTCCTTCAATAACTGACGACTCTTTTGCGTCAACAAATAAAGAAGCAGCAACTTTTTTAATTCCGCTTGCCCCTGGCTTAGAAGACACTCCAGAGATAAGAGAAAAATATTTTAATCTTATTCTTGAAAGATTAGAAAAATTAACAGGTCAATCAGTTAAAGAAAATATATTATTTAAAGAAAGTTTTTGTGTAAATGATTTTGTAAAAGATTACAACTCATACAAAGGTAATGCTTACGGATTAGCAAATATTTTAACACAAACAGCTTTTTTAAGACCAAAAATAAAAAGTAAAAAAGTTAAGAATTTATTTTTCACGGGTCAATTAACAGTGCCAGGACCAGGAGTTCCGCCAGCACTAATATCTGGTAAAATAGCATCAGATTTAATTTTAAAAAACCACTAAAATGAAACAATTATTTGATGAGGTTTCTTACTCGTGTAGTAAGTTGGTAACTCAAAAATATAGTACATCTTTTTCATTAGCAACAAAAATGTTGTCACCAAAAATTAGGGGAGCCATTTATAATATTTATGGTTTTGTTCGTTTTGCTGATGAGATTGTAGATTCTTTTCATGAGTATAACAAAGAAGATTTGTTAGCGCATTTTGAGAATGAGTATTATGCAGCTAAAAAAGAAGGGATCAGTTTAAATCCTATATTAAATTCATTTGTTTACACAGTAAATACGTATGGTATTTCTGATGATATGGTGCAAGCTTTTTTAAAAAGTATGAAAGCGGATTTGTTTAAAACCGAATATAAAACTCAAGAAGAATATGATGCCTATATATACGGATCTGCCGATGTTGTTGGTTTAATGTGTTTAAAGGTTTTTGTTAACGGAGATGATCAAAAATACGATGAACTTAAAGCTGCAGCAATGCGTTTGGGTTCAGCATTTCAAAAAGTAAATTTTTTGCGTGATTTAAAAGATGATTTTGAGCTGTTAAATCGTTCATATTTTCCGAATGTAGATCTTAAAAAGTTAGACGAAACATCAAAAGAGATAATTATTAAAGATATTGAAGCTGATTTTGAATATGCGCTTACAAATGGAATTTTAAAATTACCTGTTGATGCTAAATTCGGAGTTTATATGGCTTATAGATATTATAAAAAATTATTAAACAAGTTAAAAGCTACTCCGTCAGCTAAAATTATGGATACTAGAATTAGAATTTCTAATCCGATGAAAATAAACTTGTTAGCAAGAAGTTATGTTAAATATAAATTAAAAATGATATAATGTTATTTACAGTTATAACTATTTTAACCTTTGTAACTATGGAAGGTGTTACATGGTGTACTCATAAATATATAATGCACGGTTTTGGTTGGTTTTTACATGAAGATCATCATCAACCTGGTTACCCAAATGTTTTCGAAAAAAATGATGCTTTTTTCGTTGTTTTTGCTATACCAAGTATTTTGTTATTCTATTTCGGAATTAGACCCGAGTTGAATTATTTGTTTTTTATTGGTTTAGGTATTTTGTGTTACGGAATCGCTTATTTTTTAGTGCACGACGTTTTAATACACAGACGATTCAATTGGTTTAAGAATACTAATAATCAATATTTAAAAGGATTAAGAAAGGCGCATAAAATTCATCATAAACATTTAGGTAGACCAGATGGAGAATGTTTTGGAATGCTGTTTGTGCCCTTTAAATATTTTAAGAAAAGACAATGAGTCAATACTTATATCTCATATTAACATTAGGTAGTTTAAGCATTCCGTTATTGTATAGTATAATTGAAAAAAAATTTCATTTTATTCAATACTTTAAAGAAGCTTTTATAAGTATTTTATTGGTTGCAATTCCTTTTTTAATTTGGGATGGGTTGTTTACAAAATATGGAGTTTGGGGATTTAATTCAACCTATCATTTATCGATAGAGATTTTTAGAATGCCTATTGAAGAATGGTTGTTTTTCTTTTGTATTCCCTACGCTTGTTTGTTTACTCATGAAGTCTTAAAATATTTAGCCCCTAAGTTTAAATTATCAAAAGGAGCGGTAATAATTACCAGTTTTTTATTGATTCTTATAACAGGAATTTTATTGATTTTTAATTTCGGAAAACTATATACAACAATAAATTTTATACTCTTTTTAGTATTACTTTTTTACGGATTAAAATATCATCTAACAACATTGCAAGAATACTTTCCTAGTTTTTTAGTCATCTTAATTCCGTTTTTAATCGTAAACGGCATACTAACAGGAAGTTTTATAGATGAACCAGTTGTTTGGTATAATAATAAAGAGAACCTAGGATTTAGGTTATTTACAATTCCGTTTGAAGACGTTTTTTACGCATTTACCATGTTGTTTTCTGCACAATTAATATTCAACTATTTAAAAAATAAAAAGTTTGAAAATAAATAAATACATACGGTTTTTAGTATTCTTAGTGTTTAATTTTTTGGCACTAGGAATAGGTACTTTATTGATGGAAGACGGCCCTCAAAAGGAGTGGTATCTTTCGTTAAATAAAGCGCCTTGGACGCCTCCTGGCTGGATTTTTGGAGCAGCTTGGACAACGATAATGTTATTGTTTTCATTTTATATGACCAAGTTAAGTTTCGAGTATAAATTTTTAGATAAAAAATTACTCTCACTGTTTATAGCTCAATGGATGTTAAATGTAAGTTGGAATTACTTTTTTTTCAATCAACAATTAACAGTTGTCGGATTAGTTTCTATTACATTGTTATGGCTGCTAATAGGTTATTTTACTTTCGAGCATTTAAATAAATTAAGAATGTTCACATTACTAATACTTCCGTATTTAATATGGATGACGATTGCAACAAGTTTAAACGCATACATCATATTTTATAATTAAAATTATGGCAAAAAAAAAGAATATTACCCAAGAGAAAATAGTAGAATGGTATATGAATTCGGTTTTAATTTCTGGTAAGCCAACTTCGGTATACTCATTTGCGCATGAAAATAATTTCGAAGAATCAGATTTTTACAAGCATTATTCAACTTTCGAAAGTTTAGAGAAGTCAATTTTTGCAATTTTCGCGAAAGAAACAATCCATTTACTACATAAAACAGAAGCTTATAAAGACTATTCATCAAAAGATAAATTACTAAGTTTTTATTTTACTTTTTTCGAATTATTAACAGCAAACAGGTCTTATGTCTTAATGCAATTAAAAGGCATAAAATCAGATTTTTCTAAGTTATCAGTTCTAAAAAAATTACATACCGAGTTTGTACATTTTGTAAACGGAATTAGTTTAGAGAAAATTGATTTTAAAAATGATAAAATCAATAAAATTCAAGATAAAACAATTTCAGAAAGCTATTGGCTACAATTATTAATGGTAATGAAATTTTGGATTGATGACGAGTCATCAAATTTTGAAAAAACAGATGTTTTTATAGAGAAATCTATCAAAGCAAGTTTTGATATTCAGCAAATTGCACCAGTAAAAAGTGTAATTGATTTAGCGAAGTTTTTGTGGAAAGAAAAAGGTACATCATTATGAAAACATTAAATAAAATACCTACATCAAAAATAGAAAGAGCAACAAAGCTTGTAACTACAGGGCTTAAGGTTGGTGTTAATTATGCTAAATATTACGGTAATAAGATAACAAAAACAGAAGAGGAAGCAAGAGAGCAGCTAAATGAAGACAATGCGACAGATATTTACGACGGATTAAAGGAGTTAAAAGGATCGGCATTAAAAGTTGCGCAAATGCTAAGTATGGAAAAGAGTTTGTTGCCAAATGCTTATGTAGAAAAATTTTCTTTATCACAATTTTCGGTTCCGCCACTTTCAGGGCCATTAGTTGTTAAAACATTTTTAAAATATTTTAAAAAAACACCAGATGAAGTTTTTGATACATTTACAGTAGAGTCTGTAAATGCGGCAAGTATTGGGCAAGTTCATAAAGCTACTGTGAATAATAAAAGATTGGCAGTTAAAATTCAATATCCAGGTGTTGCAAACAGTATTTCTACAGATTTAGCAATGGTTAAGCCTATTGCAATGAAAATGTTTAATATAAAAGGAGAAGGATCTGATGAATATTTTAAAGAAGTTGAAAGTAAATTACTAGAAGAAACTAATTATATTTTAGAGCTAAAACAAAGTAATGAGATTGCAAATGCTTGCAGTAAAATTCCGAATTTAAAATTCCCTAAATATTACGAGGAGTTTTCTTCTGATAGAATTTTAACGATGGATTGGATGGACGGAATCCATCTATCTGAGTTTACTAAGAAGCAATTAAATCAAGAAACTTCAAATAAGCTAGGTCAAGCTTTATGGGATTTTTATATGTATCAATTACATGTATTAAAAAAAGTACATGCAGATCCGCACCCAGGAAATTTCTTAGTATCACCAGAAGATGACTTAATAGTTATTGATTTTGGATGTATGAAAGAGGTTCCTGATGATTTTTATGTGCCTTATTTTGAGTTGGCAGTTAAAGAGAATATTGATAACCCAGCTTTTTTTGAAAGTAAATTATATCAATTAGAAATCCTGAAAAAAGAAGATAGCCAAGAAGAAATTACTTTTTTTAAAGAATTGTTTTACGAAATGCTATCATTATTTACACAGCCATTTCAACAAGAAGAGTTTGATTTTTCGGATGAGAATTTCTTCGGAAAAATAGCTGAATTAGGTCAGAAATATTCTAAAAGTACAGAGCTTAAAAAGATGAATGGAAATAGAGGCTCAAAGCACTTTATTTATATTAACAGAACATTCTTTGGGTTGTATAATTTAATGCACGACCTAAAAGCAACAAATATTAAAATTAATAATTATAAAAATATATAATGCATTTATCTAGAGCGGCAATAGATGAGATGGATCATCTGTATAAAATAAATTTAATGAACAGTATTTCTGGTTATAAATCGGCTAATTTAATAGCTACAAAATCAGAAGACGGAATATCAAATGTTGCCGTTTTTAGCTCCGTGGTTCATTATGGCTCTAGTCCTGCAATATTAGGTTTTGTATTGCGACCAACTACGGTGGCAAGGAATACCTATGATAATATAAAAAAAACAGGATTTTATACTATAAATTCAGTTAGTGAAAACATCATAGAAGATGCGCATCATACCTCTGCTAAATATGCACCAGGAATATCAGAATTTGATAAAACTGATTTATCCGAAGAATATAAAGGAGGTTTTTACGCGCCTTATATTACAGAATCACCATTAAAAATTGGATTAAAATTTTTAGAAGAGTATCATATAAAAGCAAACGGAACTATTTTGGTTTTGGGCGAAGTAACAGATTTGTATTTTAAAGACGAAATGCTTTCTGAAGACGGGTTTTTAAATTTATCCGAAGCAAAAATTGCAGCAATAAACGGTTTAGATACCTATATAATATCAGGCAAACAAAAACGATTATCATACCAAAGACCAAAATAAAATGAAAATTCTAATCACAGGAACCACGGGTTATATTGCCAAACGATTGGTGTTAAAGCTGCAAGAAGCAGGGCATCAACTAGTTTGTTGTGTGCGTGATTTACAACGAATTCCTGATGAGATAGAGCACAAAAAAAACATTGAATTTATAAAGGTAGATTTTTTAGATACTGAAGAAATAGTATTGCCAAATGATATTAATGTGGCTTATTATTTAATACATTCAATGGCTACAGATGCTGTTAATTTTGAAGATTTAGAACAAAATTGCGCTAAAAACTTTAAAAGTTTAGTAGAAAAAACAAATTGTAAACAAGTAATTTATTTAAGTGGTATTGTAAACGATAGCTCGTTGTCTAAACATTTAGCATCCCGTTATCAAGTAGAACAAAACTTACAATCAACAAAATATGCACTTACTACATTCAGAGCAGGTATTATTGTAGGTAGCGGAAGCGCTTCTTTTGAAATTATTAGAGATATTGTAGAGAAATTACCGGTAATGGTAACTCCTAAATGGTTAAATACAAAATCACAACCAATTGCCATTCGTGATGTATTAACTTTCTTAGAAAGAGCTGTGGCGAATGATAAGTTATATGATAAATCTTTTGATATTTGTGGTACTGAGGTATTAACATACAAGCAAATGCTTTTACAATTTGCAGAGGTAAGAGGTTTTAAAAGGTACATTTTAACATTGCCTTTATTATCTCCAAAATTATCTTCTTATTGGTTGTATTTTGTTACTTCTACATCATTTAATCTAGCGCAGGCTTTGGTGGATAGTATGAAAGTAGAGGTAATAGCCAAGCCAAGTGATATCAATCAAATTTTAAATATTCAACCTATTTCTTACAAGGAATCTGTTGATTTGGCATTTCAGAGAATAGAACAAAATACAGTTATTTCAAGCTGGAAAGACGCGATAAGTAGTGGCGTTTTTCAAGATCAGCTATCTGATCATATTCAAATGCCCGAATATGGTTGTTTTAAAGATATCAGATCGATTAAAGTTACTGATGAAGAGTTTACATTAAATAAAATCTGGTCTATTGGTGGTAAAAATGGTTGGTATAGTTTTAACGGATTGTGGAAAATAAGAGGTTATGTTGATAAAGTTTTTGGAGGTGTAGGATTACGCAGAGGTAGAACTCATGATACTTATTTAGAAGCAGGAGATCCGTTAGATTTTTGGCGTGTTTTATTAGCTGATAAAAAAGAAAAAAGATTATTACTGTTTGCAGAAATGAAGTTGCCAGGAGAAGCTTGGTTAGAATTTAAAATAGTAAAAGATAAATTATATCAAAAAGCTGTGTTTAGACCTAAAGGCGTATTAGGGCGTTTGTATTGGTATTCGGTTTTACCATTTCATGCTTTTGTTTTTAAAGGGATGATAAATGCGCTAGTTAAGAAGTAACTGAAGAATATATTTAAAAATTAAATTGTAAACGTAAGAAAATAGATGAAAACAATTTTAATAGTAGGAGGAAGCAAAGGAATAGGAAAAGCTTTGATTGATGTGTTAAAGGACACTCACAAGATTATCAATATAAGTAGAAATGAAATTGAAGCTCACGAAAATATTACACACTATTCTTTAGATGTTTTAAATGATGAGTTGCCAGATTTAGAAACTATTAACGGATTAGTTTACTGTCCAGGAAGTATTAACTTAAAACCTATAGGTCGCTTAAAATTAGACGATTTTCGTGAAGATTTTGAAATTAACGTAGTAGCTGCGGTAAAAATTATCCAGAAATATATCAATCCGTTAAAAAATAATAACGGTAGCGTTGTGTTGTTTAGTACAGTGGCAACAAAAATGGGAATGCCTTTTCACGCTAGTGTTTCAGCAAGTAAATCGGCAGTAGAAGGAGTTGTTAAGTCTTTAGCCGCAGAATTCGCTACAAAAATTAGGTTTAACTGTATTGCGCCAACTGTTACAGATACAACTTTGGCAGAAAGATTGTTACGAAATGAGAAGCAGCGAGAAGGAATGAAACAACGTCATCCTCTTCAAAAAATATTAGAACCTACCGAAGTTGCTAGTCTTGCAGCATATTTATTGTCAGATGTGGCATCATCAATTTCAGGACAAGTTTTTCCTATTGATGCAGGAATGGTATCTTTAAAATTATAATCATGAAAGTGTTAATTAACGTCTTGTTAATTGCCTTTTGTATAACAGAAATTATGGTGTTTGATTTTAGTAAAAAAGAAAATATAAATAATTGGAGTATTACCAATGATAATGTAATGGGCGGATTATCTTCTTCTAAAATGGTTATTAATGATCAGGGTGAAGGTGTTTTTTCAGGGTCGGTTTCTACTGATAATAATGGTGGTTTTGCGATGACGCGGTTGCCTGTAGATATAACATTATTGGAAAATACGGCTAAGCTTGTGATTAAATTAAAAGGAGATGGTAAAAAATATCAATTCAGAATTAAATCAGAAAAAGAGCAACGTTTTTGGTACATACAGTCTTTTCAAACATCAACAGAAACAGAGAAAATAGCATTACCTTTAAATGCTTTTTATGCATCATTTAGAGGCAATAAATTAGATATTGAAAATTTCTCTGCAAAAGAAATAAAAGAAATTGCGATTCTTATAGGAAATAAAAAAAACGAAAAATTTAAATTAAAGATCAACAACATAACACTTCAATAAATGAGAACATTAAAAATAACTTTACTTATGGCATTATTTAGCTTTTTAGGAAACGCACAAACAGTAACACCTAAAGAATCTTTATACGATATTAAAATAGAAGGAATAGACGGTAAAAATCTAGACCTGAATGAATATAAAGGAAAGAAAATATTATTTGTTAACGTGGCATCTAAATGCGGATTTACAAATCAGTATGACGGTTTGCAAGAATTGTACACTAAGCACGGCGATAAATTGGTGGTTATAGGTTTGCCTTGTAATCAATTTGGTAGCCAAGAACCTGGTGCAGAATCAGAAATTAAATCTTTTTGTACGCTAAACTTTGGTGTTGAATTTCCGATGACAGAAAAATTAGACGTAAAAGGAAATAATCAACATTCTTTATATAGCTGGTTAACAGATAAAGAAAAGAATGGTAAAATGAATTCTTCAGTAAAATGGAATTTTCAAAAATACTTAGTAGATGAAGAAGGTAGGTTAGTGGATGTTTTTTACTCTACAACAAAACCGATGAGTTCTAAAATTACGAAACTTTTATAAATGATAAATTTTAAAAAACATTCAGGAATTTATACGTTAGAAACGCAGCAAGAACTAAAAATGTCTTTAGATAAGGCTTGGGATTATTTTTCTTCACCAGAAAATCTAGCTAAAATAACGCCTCCGAAAATGGGTTTTAACATTACCTCTAAAGTCGATAAAAAGGCATATCAAGGTCAGATAATTACCTATAAAGTATCTCCGGTTCCGTTTATAAAAACAAATTGGGTAACCGAAATAACTCAGGTTAAAGAACAACAGTTCTTTGTAGATGAACAGCGTTTTGGTCCTTATGCTATGTGGCATCACGAACATTGGTTTGAAGAATTAGAAAACGGAAATACGTTAATGAAAGATAAAATATCGTATAAAATCCCTTTTGGGTTTTTAGGACATATAGCGCAAACTTTGTTTATAAAAAAGCAACTGCAAACTATTTTTGAATACAGATATGTAATTTTAGATAAAGCTTTTAATGGAAAATAAAATTGCTGTTTTTTGGTTTCGTAGAGACTTGCGTTTAGAAGATAACGTAGCATTACATAACGCATTAAAATCAGGAGGTAAAATACTTCCTGTTTTTATTTTTGATGAAGAAATAATTGATAATTTACGAAAAGACGATGCTAGAGTTTCTTTTATTTATCAAACGTTACATAAGTTAGATACAGAATTAAAAAAAGAAGGTTCATCACTATTAATTAAAAAAGGAAATCCTCTTAAAATTTGGGAAAGTTTAATAGCTGATTATAATATTACGGCAGTTTATATAAATAAAGATTACGAGCCATATGCTATAAAAAGAGATCAGCAGGTTGAAGCTTTTTTAACGTCTAACAACGTTGATTTTTACAGTTATAAGGATCAAGTTATTTTTGAGAAAGATGAGGTTGTAAAAAATGACGGTTTGCCATATACGGTTTATACACCTTATAAAAATAAATGGCTACAAAAGTTTGATGCCGATATTGATACGAAAGAATTTGTTATTAATTTTTCTGATTTTTATCATTTTACAGCAGATTTTCCAACTTTAAAAGCAATAGGGTTTGAAGAGAGTTCGATAAAGGTAAAGCCATATAATTTATCGAGTTTATCGAATTATGATGAGATACGAGATTTCCCTTTTCAGGATAAAACATCGTATTTGTCGCCTTACTTTCGTTTCGGGTTGGTAAGTGTTCGTAAAATGGTTCTTTATGCTTTAAAAACAAACGCGACGTTCTTAAACGAATTAATATGGCGAGAGTTTTTTATGCAAGTGCTGTTTCATTTTCCTAAAGTTGTTACTAATAACTTTAAGCAAAAATATGATGCCATTCCGTGGAGAAATAATGAGGAAGAATTTAAAAAATGGTGTAAAGGAGAAACTGGTTACCCAATGGTTGATGCTGGTATGCGACAATTAAATAAAACAGGTTACATGCATAATCGTGTGCGAATGGTTACTGCTGGTTTTTTGTGCAAACATTTATTAATAGATTGGCGTTGGGGAGAAGCTTATTTTGCTGAGAAATTATTAGATTATGAATTATCGGCTAATAACGGAAACTGGCAATGGGCTGCAGGAACCGGCTGTGATGCAGCACCGTATTTTAGAGTTTTTAATCCCGAATCTCAGTTAAAGAAGTTTGATAAAGATTTAGAGTATATTAGAAAGTGGATTGAAGATTTTGATGAATTAACATATCCACAACCAATGGTTGAGCATAAATTAGCAAGAGAAAGAGCTATTTCAACTTATAAAAAAGCATTAAACTAAAAAAGGCTCAAAGAAATTAATCTTTGAGCCTTTTATGTACTAAGTTAATTTATTAAAATGTTTTAGAATAACTTCCGTTCTTAGGAGTTAAATCACCAGTAATGATTCTAATAAAATCAATAAGTGTCCAAATACCTAAACCACCAAGAGTTAAAATTTGAACAACACCTTGCCAAGTGTATCCTAAATAAAATCTGTGAACACCAATAATACCAACAACCCAACATAAAATAAGGGCAACGATTTGGCTTTTACCAGATGACATAGCCATTGCAGGTGCATTGCTTTTTTCGATTTTCTCTCCTTTAACAACTTCAATGTTTTCTTTGTTTTTCTTTACAGGAAAAGAAGCTTCTGCTGTAGATGTAAATAAAAAGAAAGAAAAGATAAAGCTTAAAATAGTAATAGATTTTTTCGTAGTATGAATTTTTTTAGTTTTAAATTCGCACGAATTTAAAATAATTTTATGAAAAGTAAACTAATATTTTTTTTGTTTTTTAACTTTTTTGCTTCTATAGTTTTTTCTCAAAAAGCAGAGAAATTTGATTATGAATTTTTAGGGGTTTTAATGTTGAATAAAACACAGTTATATTCATATAAATTAGAATTTAATATAGATAAGGATAGTATAAGAGGGTATTCTTATACTGATATTGAGGGTGATAACGAAACAAAGTCGTATGTTTTTGGAACCTTTGATGAAAATACAAATGAACTAGTGTTTGAAGAAAAAGATGTTTTATATACAAAGTCAGATGTTTTAACAGACGAATTCTGCTTTATCAAATCTAGAGGTAAATTAAAACTTAGGAGTGCAAAAAAATCATTTGATTCTGATTTTGAAGGAGTTTACCCAAATGGAGAAGTTTGTGCGTCAGGTAAAATTAAAATAGTTGGAACCAAGTTTGTTCAAAAGAAATTAAAGAAAATATATAAGAAAGTTAAAAAGAAAAAAAGGATAGATTCTGTTGTTAAAGAAAAATTAAGACCAGATAAAATTTTAACCAAATTCGGAAAAACAAACCTTAATGAAGATGAAACAATAACTATTTTTCTAAATAAAAACCAAGCAAAGTTTGAAATTTGGGATTATGGTAAAGAAGATGGTGATATTGTAGATGTTTATATAAATGGCAAAAAAGTACTAGCCAACTTAAAGTTAAAGACAGAGAAAAAAAAGTTGCTAATTAACTTAAAAAAGGGAAGTAATACAATAGAAGTTAAGACAATTAACTCTGGAAAAATTAAAACAAATACAGCCAAAATTAAAATATATGAAGCAAATAGATTCTATGAGTTTTTGTCTAATATAAATAAAGGGAAATCCGCTAAAATTAATATTGTTGTAAAGTAATATTTATTCATAAAAAAACACCTCTATATTTTTATAGAGGTGTTTTTGGTTTTATATATCACGACTTGTATTATTATATTAGGAAGTGACAATATATATACTACGCAATATAATCTTTTGCTTTTTCTAAAGCTTTCGGAATTCCACCAGGGTTTTTACCTCCTGCAGTAGCAAAGAAATTTTGTCCACCTCCACCACCGTGAATTAGTTTTCCTAGTTCTCGCACAACTTTTCCTGCATCATAACCACGTTCTGTAGCTAGTTCTTTAGAAATATAACAAGTTAACATTGCCTTGTCTGCTTTTTCAGAAGTAGCAAAAAACAAGAATAAATTATCAAACTCTTTACCTAAAGCAAAAGCTAAATTTTTAATTCCGTTTGCATCTAAATCTACTTTAGTCGCTAAAAACTGAACACCATTTATTTCTTGTAATTGATTTCTTAATTCGCCAGATAAATTTTCAGCCTTGTCTTTTAATAACTGTTCTATTTGTTTCTTTAAAGCTGTATTTTCATCTTGTAAGCTAGTTACAGATTTTACAACGTCCTTTGGGTTTTTTAATAACTGCTTTACCGAAGTTAAATTACGATCAACATCTTCAAAATAATCACCAACGGCAGCATTTGTAATCGCTTCGATTCTTCTAATTCCTGATGCAACTGCGCCTTCAGATTTTATTTTAAAGTACCAAATATCACCTGTTTGCTTTACGTGCGTTCCACCACATAACTCCATAGACTGGCCAAATTTAATAGCTCTTACAGAATCTCCGTATTTTTCACCAAATAAAGCAATAGCACCTTCATCGATAGCTTGTTGCATTGGTATATTTCTTTTTTCAATTAAAGAAAGGTTTTCACGAATACGTGCATTTACAAAACCTTCTATTTCTTGTAATTTATCTGCATCTACTTTAGCAAAGTGAGAGAAATCAAAACGTAAGTGTTTTGTACTAACCAACGATCCTTTTTGCTCTACATGTGTTCCTAAAATAGTGCGTAAAGCTTGGTGTAATAGGTGTGTGGCAGTATGGTTACTTGCTGATAAATTTCTAATTTCTTCATTTACAACAGCTTTAAATTTTTCTGATAAATTTTCAGGTAAATTTTTAGTGTAATGAATAATTAGATTGTTTTCTTTTTTAGTTTTTAAGATATAAATTACATCACCGTTAGAAGTTTCAATATAACCTACATCACCAACTTGCCCTCCTCCTTCAGGATAAAAAGGTGTCATGTTAAATACCAATTGGTATTGCTCACCATCTTTTTTAGTTGATATTTTTCTGTATCGTGTTAACTTAACATCAGCAGCCAAAGTATCATATCCTACAAACTCTTCTTCATCATCTTCAATTAAAATATTCCAGTCATCGGTTTCAATAGCAGTTGCTTCTCTACCTCTGTCTTGTTGTTCTTTTAAAGCTTTGTTATATTCTTCTTTGTTATAATCTAATCCGTTTTCAGATAAAATTAAAGCAGTTAAATCTTCAGGAAAACCATACGTATCTTTTAGTTCAAATACTTTTCTACCCGAAATTACCTTTTCAGAAGCATTGGTGGTTATTGTGTTTAATAATAATAAACCTTGTTCTAATGTTTTTAAGAAAGAATGTTCTTCTTCTTTAATTACATTGTGAGCTAGTTGTTCTTGTGCTTTTATTTCAGGAAAAGCATCTCCCATTTGTGCACTTAAAGTTTCTACTAATTTGTAGATAAATGGTTCTTTTTGATTTAAAAAAGTAAATCCGTAACGAATAGCTCTCCTTAAAATTCTTCTAATCACATAACCAGCACCTGTGTTACTAGGTAACTGACCATCTGCAATAGAAAAAGCTACCGCTCTTACATGATCTGCAATAACACGAATAGCAATATCTGTTTCATCTCCAGTAACTTTTGGGTCTTCATATTTTACACCAGTAATAGTTTCGATTTCTCTAATTATCGGAGTAAAAACATCCGTATCATAATTAGATTGTACACCCTGAAGTGCCATACATAAACGTTCAAAGCCCATACCAGTATCAATATGTGTTGATGGTAAGTTCTCTAAGCTTCCGTTAGCCTTACGGTTGTATTGCATAAAAACTAAATTCCAAACTTCTACAACATGCGGATGATCTAAATTTACTAGTGATGCACCAGATACTTTTGCTTTCTCTTCCGCAGAGCGGATATCTATATGAATTTCAGAACATGGTCCGCAAGGTCCTTGCGCTCCCATTTCCCAAAAATTATCTTTTTTATTTCCTAATAAAATACGGTCTTCAGCTATGTATTGTTTCCAAATGTCATACGCTTCGGTATCTTTTTTTAAGCCTTCTTCTTCATCACCTTCAAAAATAGTAACATATAAAATATCCTTATCTATTTTATATACTTCGGTAAGCAGTTCCCAAGCCCAGGCTATTGCTTCTTTTTTAAAGTAATCTCCAAAACTCCAGTTTCCTAGCATTTCAAATAACGTATGATGATAGGTATCTTTACCTACTTCTTCTAAATCGTTATGTTTTCCTGAAACACGTAAACATTTTTGAGAATCAGCAACTCTAGTATTTACTATTTTTTTTTGACCTAAAAAAAACTCTTTAAAAGGAACCATACCTGCGTTAACAAACATTAAAGTAGGGTCGTTTTTTAACACCATTGGTGCAGATGGAACGATTTTATGGTTTTTAGAATTTTTGTAAAATTCTAAAAATTTTGATCTTATTTCTTGAGATTTCATACGGTTAGCGCTCGAAATTTTGTTAAATAATTATTAAAAAACAACTTAACAAAAGTAGTTTTAAAACATTTTGTAAATTTGTGTGTTGTCAAACAAAAGTTCTTAAGAGTTTTTGCTTGTTTAACGTGCACAAAAATAGTATATTTAGTATTATGGCGAAAGTAAAATATTATTACGATCCTGAGACGTTATCTTACCGAAAAATAGAGTCAAAAAAAAGCGAGAAATATAAAAAGTCCTTTTTAGGAATTGTTAGTGCTTTATTGGTTGCATTCTTTGGTTTTATAGGGTTTAGTCAGTTTTTAATGTCACCTAACGAAAGAGCTCAAAAAAGAGAAATAGAGAATTTTAAGTTGCATACAGAACTAATGTCTAAAGAATTAGTTGTGTTGTCAGAAAGATTATCTGAGCTACAAGAAAGAGATGATAATATATATAGAGCGTATTTTGAAGCAAGTGCTATACCAGAAGAGCAGCGTAAAGCAGGTTTTGGAGGTGTGAATAGGTACAAGCATTTAGAGGGGTTTAAAAATAGCGCAATGATTACCAATGCAACAAGAGAAATAGAAATATTATCGAAGCAGATGGTTGTGCAATCAAAATCATTAGACGAAATTGTTAGTTTGGCAAAAGAAAAGGAAAAAATGTTAGCCTCTATTCCTGCTATACAACCTGTGAAAAATCAAGATTTAAAACGTATGGCATCTGGTTATGGTATGCGTATGCATCCAATCCTTAAAACGAGAAGAATGCATAATGGAATGGATTTTACAGCTCCAAAAGGCACACCTATTTTTGCTTCTGGTAATGGTGTTATAGCGAAAGCTCATAGAAGTTCTACTTTTGGTAAAGTAGTATATATAGATCACGGATATGGGTATAGAACTATTTATGCGCACATGAGTAAAATTATAGCAAAAAGAAAGCAAGAAGTAAAACGAGGAGATATAATAGGCTATGTTGGAAATACTGGTCGCTCTATGGCATCACATTTACATTATGAAATTCATAAAGATGGTAGACCTGTAAATCCTATTTATTTTTATTATGGAGATTTAACTCCAGAAGAATTTATTGCAATGCAAAAAGCATCACAAGAAAACGGACAATCATACGATTAATTAGAACTTACTAAGGAAATGTATGTAGAACTACCTGATAAAAGATACTATAAAATAGGAGAAGTGTCTAAAGCTTTTAACGTAAATGTTTCACTAATCCGTTTTTGGGAACAAGAATTTGAGGTTATTAAGCCTAAAAAAAACGCAAAAGGAAATCGGTTATTTACAAAAGAGGATATTGAGAATTTTAAGTTGATATTCAACTTAGTAAAAGAAAGAGGTTTTACTTTAGATGGCGCAAAACAAAAGCTTAAAAAAAACCCGAATGATGTAGTTAATAATCATGAAGTTATTAGTAGGTTAGAAAGAGTAAAAGCAGAATTAAAAAAAATTAAAAATCAATTATAGAAAATCAATTATTATGAAAAAATGGTTAGTGCCTTTAGTTATTATTGGAGTATTAGTATTCGTAGTCTTTAAATGGGTTGTAGGATTTAATAATACAGCAGTAAGATTAAATGAAAATATTGCGGAATCTTGGGGTAATGTAGAAACTGCATACCAAAGAAGAAGTGATTTAATTGGTAATTTAGTTAAAACGGTACAAGGAGCTGCTGATTTTGAAAAATCGACACTTACCGAAGTAATCAACGCAAGAGCCAAAGCAACATCAATAAATATTGACCCATCAAAAGTAACACCAGAACAACTAGCACAGTTTAATAAAGTTCAAGGTGGTTTAAGTGGTGCCTTAAAAAGTTTATTAGTAACAGTAGAGCGTTATCCTGATTTAAAAACAAATCAGAATTTCTTAAAGTTACAAGATGAATTAGCAAGTACTGAAAATCAAATTTTAACAGTTAGAACTCGATTTAACGAAGCTGTAAAACCTTATAACAATCATGTAAAAGTATTTCCTAATTCTATTTTAGCAGGGTGGTTTGGTTTTGAAGGTAAACCTTATTTTGAAGCGGAAGCTGGTGCAGAAAAAGCTCCGGATGTTAATTTCGATTTTGGAACTAAAAAATAAAAATGTCTAAAGTAGAAGATTTTCTCACTAAAGAAGAAGAGCAAGAAATAATTTCAGCTATTAAAATAGCCGAATTAAATACCTCTGGCGAAATTAGAGTACATATAGAAGCATCATCTCGTAAAGATGATGCTTTTAATCGTGCTTTAGAAGTGTTTCATTCTCTAAACATGAATATAACAAAACAACAGAATGCTGTTTTAATTTACGTAGCTGTTGAAGATCATAAATTTGTAATTTATGGTGACCAAGGAATAAATAAAGTGGTACCAACCAATTTTTGGGACACTACAAAAAATACTATGCAAAATCACTTTAAAGAAGGTAATTTCAAAAAAGGAATTGTTGAAGGAGTTTTAAAAGCAGGAGAAGAATTAAAAACTCATTTTCCTTGGCAAACTGATGATGAAGACGAATTGTCTAACGAAATATCTAAAGGATAAAGAATCTTGAAGAAAACCACACAAATTTTATTTTTTATAATCGGATTGTTGTTTACTCAAACAACATTTTCTCAAGGGTATAAAATTCCGGATAAACCAAAAGAACAAACAAGTGTTTATGATTATGTTGGTTTACTTTCTGATGCTCAAAAAGCAACTTTAGAAAATAAATTAATTAAATATTCAGATACAACTTCTACTCAAATAGTAGTAGGAATCATCGATTCTACAAACGGTGAAAGTATCGGAATCTTAACTCCGAGATGGGCACATGAATGGGGTATTGGGCAAGCTAAAGAAGATAACGGTGTTTTTATTCTTTTAGCAAAAAACGACCGAAAAATATGGATTTCTCCAGGATATGGAGTAGAACATAAATTAACAGCCGGAATTGTAGGTGAAATAACCAGGAATTACATCATTCCGCAATTTAAAAGAGGCGATTTTTATGCTGGATTAGATGACGGATCTAACGCTATTTTTAAAGTTTTAAATGGCGAGTATAAAGGAACTCGCAAAAAATCTAAAAAAGGTAAAGATTATAGTTTCATCATCTTTATTATAATTGTAGTTATCTTTTTTATCGTTATTTCTAGAGGGAATAAGGGAAATGGAGGTGGAGGAAAACGAAATTATAGAGGCTCAACATCAAGAAGTATTTTAGAAACCATTATTTTAAGTAATGCAGGTCGCGGAGGTTTTGGCGGCGGCGGTTTTAGTGGTTCTTCTGGCGGTGGATTTGGTGGCGGAGGCTTCGGAGGAGGTTTTGGCGGCGGCGGATTTAGCGGTGGTGGTGCTGGTGGTAGCTGGTAAAATAATTGTTATGATACAAAGAAGTTTCGTTTTAATATCTTTTTTTTTAATAGTTAGTTGCCAGAATTTTGGTCAACTAAAAGTACTTGCAGATTTACCAAATTCTTTAAAAGAGGTTTCAGGAATAGAAAAGATAAAAAATGCTGAATTATTATGGATGCTAAATGATAGTGGAAATAAGCCTGTTATATACGGCGTTAATACCAACGGATATATTATAAGAGAAGTTGTTGTTAATGCTAAGAATAACGATTGGGAAGATATAACATCCGATGAAAAAGGGAATTTATATATTGCTGATTTTGGAAACAATAATAACAAACGAAAAAACTTAAAAATACTTAAAATTTTTCATCAAGATTTAATAGAGAAAGATGCTGTTGAGGTAACAAAAATTAAATTCTCTTATCCAGATCAATATAAGTTTCCGCCGAAAAAGAAAGATCGTTTTTTTGATGCAGAAAGTGTATTCTATCACAACGGATTCTTATACGTTTTTACAAAGAGTAGGGTGAAAGGAAAGTATGGTAAAACGACTTTGTATAAAATTCCCGCAATAAAAGGAAATCATGAAGCAAAGTACATTTCAACTTTCGAAAATTGCGCTGATATACACTGCTCGATAACGGCTGCAACGATATCTCCTAACGGAAAAAAAGTAGCCTTGTTAAATCATCAATCGGTTTTTGTATTTACCAATTTTAATGAGGATGATTTTTTCTCAGGAGATGTAAAAGAATTTGCATTAGAACATGTTTCTCAGAAAGAAAGTCTCAGCTTTAAAGACGATACAACACTTTATATCGCCGATGAAAAAACAAAGTCGTTAGGTGGTAAATTATACGAGTTTACGATTAAATAAACTCGAGTAATAACATGATCCAGCCTGCAACTAACAGTAAGCCACCTAAAGGGGTGATTGGTCCTAAAAACTTCATTTTTTTACCTTTAGCATCCGATAAGACTAATCCGTAAATACTAAACGAAAAAAGAACAATTCCGATTATGAAAGACCAAGCCATAAGTTGATTTGGTATAGAAAAAGAACTCCCTATAAATAATAAAACAATTGCGTGATACATTTGGTATTTTACGCCTGTTTCAAACGATTTTAATTGATCTTCGGATAATATTTTCTTTAAAGCATGTGCACTAAAGGCACCGAAAATTACAGCTAATCCGCCAAATAAGGCGCCAGATATTAATACTATTTGTTGCATCTTTATTATATTTATATTAAAAGTTGAATCCCATTGCAAACGCGATTCTTAAACCATCATCACTATTAAAGGCAGAAAGGTTACCTGTCATCATATTAGCAGCATTAAAGAAAATTCCACCACCAATAGAAGTATTCCAGTTTTTAGAATCTACGTTTTCAAGCCACACTTTACCATAATCAAAACCACCATAAACACCAATATGTAATGGTAATAAACCTGTTTTTAATTTTCTTAAGTTTAAGCGAATATCAGTACTTTGGTAAAATGCATCTTTACCTATAAAACGTTCGTTTCTGTAACCTCTTAAGCCATTATTACCACCTAAATTTGCACCTTGATAAAACTCATATTCATTACCAAAAGTAACATGACCTTTAAACTGCGTAGCGAATACGATTTGCCCGCTAGAAACTAATTTATAATCAAAAGAAATAGAAGGGATAACGTATGTAAAATTGTTATTGTTTGTTAAATTAGAAGTGTAACCAACCTGTAAATTTGTTTTCATTCCCATAGTTGTAAAAGCTGCATTGTCTGTGTTTTCGAAAGAATAACTAGCTTCTGCGTTTAAGAAATTTTGACTATTAAAATTAATAGGTTGTGTTGAAATAAAACGATTAGGAGTTTTGTCGACTTTAAAAGATTGATAATTTAAACCTAATGTTATTTTAGCGCCGA
The DNA here is from genome assembly GCF_029125915.1 of Tenacibaculum bernardetii. Lineage (NCBI taxonomy): Bacteria > Pseudomonadati > Bacteroidota > Flavobacteriia > Flavobacteriales > Flavobacteriaceae > Tenacibaculum > Tenacibaculum bernardetii. Next base: position 87,222 of record NZ_JAQJCU010000006.1, on the reverse strand, counting down.
GATCTCCTACCCAATAAACAGATGATCCTGCTATGATCTTTCTTATTTTCACTCGGTTGTAATCTCTGCCTTCAATGCCATCAGCTTCTAAATTTATTGAGTTGTTACCAAAATCAAAGAAGTTTACAGCATAGTTCGGACTTGTATACATTGCATTAAAACCTAAGTTCCAACGACCAATAATATTAGCAAACTCACTAGAGTAATTTATTTCAAATCCGTTTGTTGCAAAATAGTAAGCGGCAGATATTTCATGCTCTGAAGTAAAAGGGTTTCTTTCAAAACCAAAGGTGGTATATGTGTTTGAAACACCTATTTTAAGACCATCGTCTGGATTAAAACCTACATACGGAGTAAATACATTGGCGTTGTTTTTTAACTTCTTATAATCGTAAACATTAGTTTCGTAATCGTCTGTTAATTTTACTGCACCTTTGTTGGTAAGAAAGGTGTTTTTCTTTGTTTTATGATCGTATATTTTTACTTTTTTACCATTAATAATATTGTAGATATCGTTGTTCTGGCCTCCAATAATTCTAAGTTTAATTAAATCTTTACCAGTACCTTTTACAACAAATACATCATCATCATCTAAACCATAAATCCAAATTTCTTTAGTTTGTGAATAGCTGTATGTTTTTTGATGAAAAACAGTTCCTTTTTCACCTTTTTTTATTCTGTATGCTGTAACTTTTGTTTTTCCGCTATGAAACCTTTCTATTTCAAATAAATCATCTTTATGAGTACCTTTTATTACTTGAAACTTATTGATATCCCCATAATAAGTGTCGGATATTTTTTGTAAATTTTTTCTTCTTCCTTGTAGTTTTCTTTTAATAGTGTTTATAGTTTTACCCTTTACTTCATCCGGAAAATTAGTAAAAGCTTTATCTATAATTTTATCTGTAATATTAGAAGTGATATGTTTTACTTGTGCATCCCAAGCGCTTTTGTCTGATTGGCTTATTAAAAACATATCTAAGGGATACGGCTCTAAATTAAACCATTTAGGGCTTTCGATATCTTCTTCATAAGCTTTCATTAAACGCAAGGTCGGAATCATTTCTGTTGCTAAACTTAATATAAGACCATCTCCCATAATAGAAAAAGCTTGGTCTCTATCTCTAGGAACAGGTCGATAAATAGTGTGTTCACCTTCTTCAAAAACAGCCCAGCGCCATTGGTCTTCATGCCTGTCCCAATCACCAATTAACATATCAAATAGACGAGCTCTGATATAAGAAGCTTCATCTAATTGGTGTTTTTCGTTTTTAGCTAGTTTTTTTAATAAATCGTCTGTACTTATTATTTCATTAGAGAAACCAAAACTAGCTTTGTCTCCATGACCAGAAGCAGCACGTTCTTCTATCATATATAATTCGTCGCCAAATTCAGTATTAAAAGAACCTAAAGAGTTTTGTTTTGGCACATAGTATAAAACAGGGTTTGTATGATAAACACCAACAGCATCTGCTAAAGTTCCGATAACAAATGGTGCGTATGGATGCGAACCCGTAAAAGCATCTAGCAATAAACCTTCTGTATACGTTTCGTCGAATTGACCTTGTATGTATTGATCTCTAAAAGCAACAGCCTGTAAGTATTGTACAGCATTCTTTCGCAAGGCGCGCATTACATATTCTCTACCTTCTTTATCACGTAAACGCAACGATTTAGATTGGTTTCCACCTCCTTTTCTTACAGGTGTTAATCCTCCAAATAAGGTATCTAATTTTATAGTTGGTACGGTTACTTTTGTACTAAAAGATTCACGATAACGTTCTCCCCAAAAATGCTTATAAAATCTGCTTTTGGTTGTTTCTTTATCGGTATAAACAGCTGCTTTTTTTTCTGTTATTTTAAGAGTAGGATATGTCGTAAATTTTTTGTTTTTATCTGCAGGTAATACTTCCGTTTCATAAACAATTTTATCATCATTCACAGCATAAAAGCGCACACTTGAAGAACCGTCTTTATAAACATCTAATTTAGCAAAACCCTGACTTCCATAAGTAAATTTTGCACCGCCAGTTAATTTAGTAGCAGTAGTTTTAGAACCCGAACCACTTATTATTTGCGGAATATTATCTTCAACAATGTATTGCAAACTATGCTCATGACCCGAAACAAAAATAGTCTTATCGTTTTCTTGCGCTAATGTTACAATATGTTTTTTTAACTCGTTGTATTTTTTGTTTTGTAAATCGGTATTTGTGATTCCTGTTGTTTTCCTTAAAAGATTTTTTAAAGTTCCTAAAACGGGTAGCGGTGTCATATGACTAACAAGAGAGTAGTAACCCCCATGAGAACCGTTAGTAAACATTGGGTGATGCATAGCAATAATGGTTGTTTTACCTCTTGCTTTTTTTATCAAGCCTTTAAATTCTTCAAAAAACTTTACCCTTGTTTTTATTTCGCAATTATCGTTTATTTTAGGATGATTATCCCAATTAGTAACGTACCAATGGGTATCAACAATAATTAAAACAACATCTTCAGATATTTTTACTTTTTCTAAAGGGCAACCACTTTCTGGTAAAAAAGAATTTTTACCTAATGCTTTTTCAACTAATTTCTCCTCTCTTTTTAATCCGTCTAAACCATTATACCAGTCATGATTACCAGGAATAAAAATAGATCTTCCTGCAAATTTTTTAGCAATTGCAGTTTGCGCTTCAATTCTGTATTTTGCTAAAGGATATTTTTTGTCTTTTTTAGAAGGAATACCTGTTTCATAAACATTGTCTCCTAAAAAAAGTAATGTAGCATTTTCGGTTGCGTTACTTATGTGTTTCTCTAAATATGCTAAGGCAGGCGATACAGAGTCTAATTCAGAATTTCCGGCATCACCAATTAAATAAAAAGAATGGGCAATTTTCTTGTCAGATTTTGTTTCTTTATTTTTTTCCTTAGTAGCATATTGAGCTTTAAATGTAGCACAGCCGGTTATTAAAAAAAGAGTGGCAAAATATAGAAAATATCTAAAATTCATAAAGTGATTAATTGAACTGTAAAAATACTATTTATTGATTAGTTTCTGATAATCTTCCTTAGTATCAATGTCAATTAAATTAAAAAGAGGCATTTTTATAGTTTCAGATACATTATTGTTTAGAAAAAGTGAAGCGCCTTTATCTCCTTTTAAATTTAATAATTGATTAAAATGTTTTTTTGGAAAAATTGCAGGTACACCTCTTTTTGTTTCATAATTAGATACTATTATTTTCTTCGGATTTTCTTTAGATGTAATTATCAATTCATCTAAATACTTCGGGTTTATATTTGGTTGATCGGCTAGCGTAATTAAAACGGAATCGAAATTTTTAGCAATTATATGGTTTACTCCAGCTACAATGCTTGTGCTTAGTCCGTTTTTAAAATCAGCGTTAAAAATGGTTTCAATTTTATATTGATCAATTTTTTCTTTAATTATTGCTTCCTTTGCCCCTAAAACACAAAAAATGGCGTTCGCTTTTGATGTTTTTGCTTGTTCAATTGTCCAACCTAATAACGTGGTTTTTTTATACGGAAGTATTTGTTTTGCGATTCCCATGCGAGAAGAACTTCCTGCAGCAAGTATTAGTATTGCAATTTTTTGCATTCTTGACTAGTATTATTTTAAACGGAATTTCAATTTTTACTATCATTACGAGTAAAGTAATCTGTTTTATTTAGTGAGAGATTGCTTCATTACATTCGCAATGACGTATTTTGAAATCAGGTATGAATTTTTCCTGTAATTTTTTTTAAAGAAAAAACTTCCTTTTTACGAACTACAGATAAGATTTCAGCTAAAATAGATAAAGCAATTTCTTCCGGAGTTTCTGCACCAATATGTAAACCGGCAGGTGTGTGTATTTTGTCTAAAAATGTATCGCTTATTTCAGGAGCGAAATCAAATAATTCATTTAGTAATTTTTCACGTCGTTTTGCAGCACCTAAAATTCCGATATAAACAGGGTTTTGTTCTTGTAATTTTACGAGCCAACGTAAATCATACGTAAAATTATGATTCATTATTACAATTGCTGTGTGTTCATTAATATCATCTAAATCAATAATTTCTGGTGTTTGTGCTACTACCGATTTTGCTGTTGGAAAATCTACTAATTCTTTTGGGTCGTTAATAGAGGTAACCACATCTACCTCCCAACCTAGTTGTGTTGCTTGTGAGCATAATTTTACAGCATCGTGCTCTCCACCAATAATCAATAAGCGAAATAAAGGTTTTAGTGTTTGTTCGAAAACGAGTGATTCATTTTTTTTAGTTGATTTAAAATCTTTGTGAAAAGTAAATTTACAGTTGCTATTAAACTGAATTATAGAACCAAAATCTCCAAAAATTTCATCTTCTTTTTTGTAAAAAGATTCAATTTTAAATGATTTTCTATTGGATAAACTATCAGAAAAAGCATTTATGAACGTTGTTGAAATTTTAATAGGTTCTAATAAAATATATAAAACACCTTCGCAGCCTAATCGATAACGCCCATCGTAGGTTATAACTTTTGATTTTTGATCTCTAAAAACCGATTGCGCTCTTCGTTGTACTTCCTTTTCTACACAGCCACCACTAACGGCTCCAATCATTTTTCCGTCGTCAGATAGTAGCATTCTAACTCCGGGTTTTCTATACGAAGAACCGTCTAAGTCAACTACTGTAGCTAATACGTTTTGTATTCCGTTTTGTTGATTTAAAATAACCTGCTGTATAATTTCTTTGAATTCGTGGGTCATGTATTAACTTAATTTTAAAGGTAAAGAAGTTAATCGTTTTCCTGTTAATCTATAAACAGCGTTTGCAACTGCTGCGGCAATTGGACCTAAAGGAGGTTCGCCAACTGCGCTTGGTTTATCTATACCTTGCAGCAAAATAACATTAATTTCTTTAGGAGCATGTTTCATTAAAGCCATATCATAAGGGCCATAAATTGTTGGGCGTAATTGACCTTCTTCTACAAACATTTGTTCATGCATAGAAGCACTCATACCCATTATAATTGCACCTTCGCATTGCGCTCTTACTTGATCCGGATTTACTGCAATTCCGGGATCCATAGCACAGGTAACTTTATGTACTTTAATTTGATTGTTTTCTATAGAAACTTTAGCAATTTGTGCACAAGGTGTTCCTGCATCTGTAGAGGCGGCGAAACCCATTGCACGACCGTTTTCTGTTTCATTTTTATAATTAGCACTTTTTTTAGCCGCTTTAATAACTGCTTTTAATCGTTTTCCGTTTTCATCATCCTGAATATGAGCTAAGCGGAAATCAATAGGGTTTTTATCTGCTTTTTCTGCTAAAATATCCATCATACTTTCCCATGCAAAAGTATTTGCTAATAGTCCTAAACTACGCCACCAGCTAGTTGCAAAAGGTAGTTTTACATGCCAAGAAACTGCACGGATATTGGGTATTAAACCATATTGGCAAAACCCACCACGAATAGCACCAATATCGGCACCTAAAATAGTATTTACAAAACCTGGTAGTATTGCCGAATCTATAGCAACATCTCCACTAGAAAAATCGTGACGTATAGCTTTTATCATACCATCAGAATTTAAGGTTCCTTTTACAACATGATGTGTTGGCGGACGAAACATATCGTGCTGAAACTCTTCTTTTCGGGTGAAAAAATACTTTACAGGCTTACCAACTGCTTTCGACATTACAGCTGCCTGAACAGCATGTGGCGTGTGTAATCTGCGTCCAAACCCACCACCTAAATAAGTGGGGATTACATTAACATTTTCTTCATTAATATTTAAACGAGCAGCAACTTCTTTTCGAGTAATAGCCACTACTTGTGTAGAGATTTTAATAGTTGCTTTATCTCCTTCAATAAAGGCTAAAACTCCATTAGGCTCCATTTGTGCATGTGCTCCAATCGGACTTTTAAATTCCATCGAAATACTTGCTTCATCCTCTATATCATCGCCTATTTTTTGAATGATAGTTGGATTTCCTTTACCAACTTTCATCATTTCTTCAATATTTTCAGTGTTTAAAGTGTTGTTATATTCCCATTTAACCTTAATAGCGTTTTTAGCATTTAAAGCTTCTATGTAAGAATTAGCAACTACACCTACAAAATCATCTTCTTTAATAATTTTTATAACTCCTGGTAATTTTTCAGCATCAGTAGTATCTGCACTTATAAATTTTGCTCCAATATGTGTTGCGCGAACAACAGCACCATGTACCATATTTGGCATTTCTGCATCCATTCCAAAAATCGGATTTCCAAAAACTTTAGCATTTAAATCTATACGTGGTATTGGTTTTCCTACAAATTTATAGTCACTAATATCTTTTAGTTTAGGTGTGTCAGGAATATCCCACTCGGTAACATTTTTAGTGGTTTCTAAAAAAGATATTGTTTTATTTCCGTCAGAAAAAACACCTTTATTTGCTTTTAAAGTACTAGCTTCAATGCCTAATTTCTTAGCAGCTTCTATCTTTAGCATTTCGCGAGTTGTAGCTGCTAATTCACGAAGTGGTTGCCATAAACTAGCAATAGAGGTGCTTCCGCCTGTGGCGAAAGAATCCAAGTTTCCAGTAGCAGTTGCTGCATGCACAACATCAATTTGTTTTATAGAGACACCTATTTCATCAGCTGCAATTTGCGCCAAACCGGTAAAGGTTCCTTGTCCCATTTCTACCTTTGGAGAATGTAAAATAATGGTGTTGTTTTTTGTAATTTCAAACCATATCATTGGTTCCATTCCGCTTCCTGAATAAGGAGATTCTGCCGAATTTAAATATCCTAAAACTTCTCTACGTATAGGGTTTCTGAATAAATAGGTTCCTACAGCAACAACACCTATCGTACCTAGAGCTCCTCGAACCAAAAATTTACGACGTGATAATTTAGCACTCATAATTTATGATTTTAAAAGATTAGTATTATTTAATTCTGCTGCACGATGAATTGCTTTTCGCATTCTGTAATACGTAGCGCAACGACAAATATTTACAATGTTTTTGTCGATATCATCATTTGTAGGGTTTGGGTTTTCGTTTAATAAAGCGGCAGTTGCCATCATAAAACCAGGCTGACAATAACCACATTGAGGAACAATTTCTTCTACCCAAGCTTGTTGAACGGGATGAGGATTTTCTTCGGTTCCTAAACCCTCAATAGTCGTTATTTTTTTACCTTCTGCAAATTTAACAGGAAAAGAGCAAGAACGAACAGCTTCATCATCAACATGCAAGGTACAGGCACCACAAGCGGCTTTACCACAACCAAATTTGGTTCCTTTTAAATTAAGCATATCTCTAATCACCCAAAGTAAAGGTGTATTGCCATCATCAATAGTAATAGTTTTTGATTGGTTATTTACTTCGAATGTTATTTTCATAATTATTTAGTTGGTTTGTTAGGAATTATGGCTCCGTCTTTAAACCATTGTTTTACGGTTTTTTTATATTCTTCTAATGAAACAGGAGGCAATTCTCTTTGAATTCCCTCGGCATTTACACCAGGGTTCCATGCCCACAAAACGAGCTCATGTTCAGTTAAATGATGCATTGTTTCGTTAGGTGTTCGACCACCGTTTCGTTTAGGATCCATCATTGATGTTGCAATTTGATATCTATCTAACCCTTCCCAAAACATTTCAGGAGGAGCTAAAGACCATTCAGGTGCACCTGGAACTCCAGAATATTTATTGTTTTCTGTTTGATGACAAGTTGTACACTTTGTGGCTTCGAAACCTAAGTTATTGGTTCCTCTAGACATACCAAAGTAATGAGGATGGGAATCTTCACCTTGTTTTGGTATATTGTCATTAGGATGGCAATTCATACAGCGTTTGTGCGTAAGGACATCCATCATTTTATTAAAGTTATCTTCGTTTGTAGTGCTCGAAGTTACTGCGGTGTATTTAGGTTGAGGTTTTTTTAAATTTGCGGCGATAACAAAACTTGTTATAATTAAGAGTAAGGCCACAAACCATTTGCTTTTAAGTTTCATATAAAAATTATAAGTCGACCTAAAGTTACTCTTTTTTTAAGAACTACAGCTTAAAGCAGAACAGCCAACTTTGTGGCGCGCCCATTCTGGTCGTTTTGCAAACCATTTTTTATGTTCTAATTGCTCTGAATACGGATTTTTTAATAATTCATATAATTCATCAATTAATTTATAATCCCCTTTATCAGCGGCGTCAATTGCTAATTGAGCCATGTAATTTCTAAGTACATATTTTGGGTTTACTAAATCCATTTTTTCTTTTCTTTCTTGGTCAGAAAAAGTTTCTTGTTGTAGTCTTTTTAAATAACGATTAAACCAATCTACCCAATGATTTTTAATTTCATCTTTTACTTCATCAATTGTATAAAAAGCAATTTCAATTTTTTTAATAGCGCTTTCGAAATCATCTTTTGTAGTAATAGTTGATAGATTTCTAAAGAAAATAGTCATGTCGGTTTCTGTTAATTGTAAAGTTTCTTCTAACCTGCCAATTAACTCTTTGTCGTTTTCATCATCAGAGAATAAACCTAATTTAGATTTCATCATTTCGTGATATTTCGCATTATAAATATCAGAATATACATCTAAAATATCTTGTAAAGGAGCTACTTCTTCAATAAGCGGATACAAAGCATTTGCGAGTTTAAATAAATTCCATAGTCCGATTTGCGACTGATTTCCGTAGCGATATCGCTTGTGTTGATTGTCTGTTGTATTAGGTGTCCAACCAGAATCATAGCCTTCTAGCCATCCGTAAGGTCCAAAATCGATTGTTAATCCGAGAATCGACATGTTATCGGTATTCATCACTCCATGTACAAAACCAACGCGTTGCCAATGCACAATCATATCGATGGCTTTATTTCTTATTGCTGTTAAGAAATCGAGATATTTTTGTTTTCCTTCGGATGTAATTTCAGGATAAAAATGTTTGATAGTATAGTCTGCCAATTTTTTTAAAGTAGGATGGTTTTGTCTTGCAGATAAAATTTCAAAGTTACCAAAACGAATAAAATTTGGTGCCACACGAGCTACAATTGCTCCTTTTTCATACGCAGGATTTCCGTTGTATAAAACATCTCGTAAAACTTCATCACCAGATAAACTTAATGATAGTGCTCGGGTGGTTGGAACGCCTAAATGAAACATGGCTTCGCTACACAAATACTCTCTAATTGAAGAGCGTAAAACGGCTAAGCCATCTGCGGTTCGAGAATACGGAGTTTCACCAGCGCCTTTTAATTGAATTGCCCAACGTTTATTATTGTGTACAACTTCGGTTAAATTAATAGCACGACCATCGCCTAACTGTCCTGCCCAATTACCAAACTGATGTCCGCCATAACACATCGCAAACGGATGCGTGTTTTCGAGCACTTTATTTCCTGTAAAAACTTTTAGAAAATCATCAGATTTTGTATCTTCTTCAGATAAACCAACGGCTTCTAACATTTCTTTTGAAACGTGAATTAATGTTGGATTAGCTGTTTTTGTAGGTTGAATATACGAAAAGCAAGCGTCTAAAACTTGTCGGCGTTCACTTCCTATAATTTTATCAGCAGGTAATTCGTTATTAAAAGTGTCTTGAATATTTAGTTTCATTAGGCAAAGATAATTGGATGAAAATTATTAATGTGAAATTTTACAAGTTTCAGATACTAAAGCATCTTCTTTTAATGCAGTTTTAGTTGATTTTTAGCAACTTCGTTTATGAAATTGTTATAAATATTATGTGCTAGAGTACTATTATAGACTTTGATTTTAGAAAAAATCTGTTTCTTCTTTTTTCTAATAGTTAAGACAAATCTTTTCAGGAGCTTTTAAGGCTTTATTTCCTTTAGATTTGACTTCAGGTAGTTTTAAAATCTTAAATAATACTCATGGTTGCATTTATTTAATGTTCGATAATACTTGTATCGAAAATAACTTCACTAGCCAAGGTTTTATGAACTGGACATTTAGAAGCTATTTCTGTTAAGCGTTTTTGCTGCTTTTCGTCTAAATTACCAACAAACTTTAATTTTTTACTAATATGATCTAAATAAGTTGGTTTTTCGGTTTCAATACCTAAATCATCACTGTGTTTTCGTGAATGTGTTACGTAAACAAAAACCTCTTGTAAATCCCATTTTTTACGTTCTGCATACATTTTTAACGTCATAGCGGTACAAGCTATTAGTGCTGTATTTAAATATTCGTAAGGAGAGGGACCAAAATTATCTCCTCCAACTGAAACCGGCTCATCGGCAATTAATGTGTGGTTTTTAGATTGAATATTTGTCGTAAAATTATTTTCATTCAAATTTAAATGTCCAACTAATTGTTCTCCGTTAGTTTCTAACATTTTATTCTCCTGTTTAGGAAAATAATGTTCAGACCAAGTACCAATTAAGTTACCAGCATAAATACTGTCTTTTGAGTTTGATAGTAAATGATCGGCATCATCTAAGCTTATAAAACTTTTAGGATGATGCGCACTTAAATACAATTCTTGTGCACTATTAACACCAACAATAGTATCGACAGGAGAGTGTAATATTAAGATAGGTTTTCTTAAGTTTTTTGTTATTTCAGGTAGATTGGTTTTATCAAAATCAGATACAAATTCTTGATTGATTTTAAAAGGTCTTCCGCCAATGTTTACTTCAACATCACCAGCTGTTTTTATATTTTCAATTCCATGAGAAAATAAATGTTTAACATGACTCACGCTAGAAGGAGCACCAATAGTTGCAACTGCTTTGATGTTATTTAATTTAGAAGCAGCTACGATTGCAGCTGCACCGCCTAACGAATGACCAACCAATAAACAAGGAGCATCATAATGTTCGGTCATGTAATCATTTACAGATATAAGATCATCAACATTTGCAGAAAAATGACTTTCAGAAAACTCACCTTCGCTGCGACCTAAACCTGTAAAATCGAAACGTAAAACACCAAAACCATGTTGCGTTAAAGAGCGACTAATATTTTTAACAGCACCTAAAGTACTGCTACACGTAAAACAATGTGCAAAAATCACATAGTAATTAGGTTTTTGATTAGCAGGCAATTCTAAATAAGCTTGTAATTTATGCCCTTTTTTATTGATGATATTTAGTTTTGTGTTTTTCATAATTAGGCAGTTGTAATATTTAATTTTTTTGTGTTTACTAGTTTAGAAAAATGAGTTCGTAAAAATTGTAGTTTTGGATTGATAAATGTTTCACAAAACGGTTTTTCTGGATTAGAATAGTAATAATTTTTAAACTGATTTTCTGACGATTTAAATTCTTTAAATTCTAATATTTGTGTAATGATTTTTTGTTGAAAATCAGCTTGTAAATTATCAATTATTAGCTGAATTTCCTTTTTTTTATTTTCAGGAAATACATAAATAGCAGAACGGTATTTTTTTCGCATAGAATGTTGCGAAGTACTTTTGTGAGTATGTAAATGAATTTCTACTAATGTTTTTACTGTAATTTTATTAGAATTAAAAGTAACAATAACAGCTTCTGAAAAGGTGTTGTTTTTATTAGTAGAAGCAACAAAACCTTGTGCTACCTTTTCAACGCCAATTAACGATTGAAATACGGCTTCTGTGCACCAATGGCAACCACCACCAAATGCTATTTTAGTTTTTCTATCCATTTATTTAACTCTTTATCTGTCGGGTTCCGAAGTCTTTTCTTATCAATTGTAATTGTTGGAAAATTAAGCTTTCTGCTTTCGTACAGATTTTTTAATTCTTCTGCAAAAATTTCATTCAACTCAACATCAAAAAACGCGTAACTTATATTACGCGTTTTAAAAAATGTTTTATAATGTTGTGTTTTATGGCATCTTTCTGCACCATATAACTTAATAAGCATATTACTTTAGTTTATCAGCATGTAGCTTACGTAATCTTGCAAGCTTTGGTTCAATTACAAAACTACAATATCCTTGTTTTGTGTTCTCTAGATAATAATTTTGATGCTCTTGAGTAGCTTCATAAAAATTGGTGTAAGCACTTAGTTCTGTAACGATTGTATTCTCGTAGTATTGCTGTATTTGTTTTAAAACTTCAGTAGCCATTACTTTTTGCGAATCGTTATGATAAAAAATTACAGATCTGTATTCAGTTCCACGATCTGCTCCTTGTTGGTTTAAGGTTGTAGGGTCGTGTGTTGTCATAAAAATAACTAAAATATCTTCGTAAGAAATAATAGCAGCATCAAAAGTAACTTGTATAACTTCTGCATGGCCGGTTAAGCCCGAGCAAACCTCACGATAGGTTGGGTGACCAGGAACATTTCCGCCAGCATAACCCGACACTACTTTTTTAACTCCTTTTACTTTTTGAAAAACAGCTTCGGTACACCAAAAACATCCACCACCTAAAGTGGTAGTTTGCATATTTTTAATTGTCATTTTTTCTTCTTTTTTATTAAGTAGCGTAATTATTTTTCACCTATTTGCATAGATTCGGAGTTAACACAATACCTTAATCCACTAGGTTCTGGTCCGTCAGGAAAAACATGTCCTAAATGTGCATCGCAAGTATTGCATAAAATCTCTACTCTAACCATTCCTAGTGTATTATCTTTATGGTATTTGATTGCATTTTCGGTAATAGGTTGTGTAAAACTCGGCCAACCAGAACTTGAGTCGTATTTAATAGTAGAGTCAAATAAAGGAGTGTTGCAACAAATACAATTGTATTGGCCTTCATCATAAGTAGTACATAATTCACCTGAAAAAGGGCGTTCAGTTCCTTTTAATCGCGTAACTCTAAATTGTTCTGGAGTTAATAATTCTTTCCATTCAATTTCAGTTTTTTCAACCCTTTTTGTTGGAGTTGGGTTTTTACTTACAGCAAAATGAATAATTTTTTTCCAGTTTAACATAATAGTTTTTTTATTTAGATTTAGACAAAAAATATAGCACAGAATCAATTTGTAAACTGATTATGTACTATATGTTAATGGAACTTAACAAGAGTATAGTCGGTTTTAAGTCTTCAAACTTACACTTAATAATAGTTAAAAATAATCTTTAATTTAGCAAAAACCTTTTTGATGGAAAATTTATTAAAAGAAGCAGAAAATTTTGTTACGAATCTATTAAATGAAGAATTAAATCCATCATTTGTATATCATAGTGTATTTCATACGCAACATGTAGTAGATAAAACAAAAGAAATAATAGAAGGTCTTGAAATCGAAGAAAAATCAGCTCATAAATTACTATTAGCAGCATGGTTTCATGATGTTGGATACATAAAATCTATTGAAAATCACGAAGAAGAAAGCGTGAAAATTGCTGAAGGTTTTTTACAGAAACAAAAGGTTTCTGAGATTGAAATTGCTGAAATTTCTAAAATAATTTTGGCGACTAAGGTGGGGGTACAACCAGAATCTGAACTAGAGAAAATAATTTGTGATGCTGATTGTGCTCATATAGGAAGCAAGAATTTTACGGATTATACTTCTTTATTAAGAAAAGAGTGGGAGCTAACTAAAGATTATATAATCTCTGATTCGAAATGGAATACAGAGAACATTCTTTTTTTAACAAGCCATAAGTATTATACTGTTTATGCAGCCAAGAATTGGGGTAAAGCTAGAGGTAAAAATTTAGCACAACTATTAAAAAAACAGAAAAAAAGAACTCAGGAAAACAAAAAAATAAAACAAAAAAAGGCTGCATTAGATTTTAAAAAAAATAAAGTAGCGTTACCAGAACGAGGTATAGAAACAATGTTTCGTGTGGCTTTAAGAAATCATATAACTTTAAGTGATATTGCAGATACTAAGGCAAATATTTTACTGTCGGTAAATGCTATTATTATTTCTATGGCGCTGTCTACTTTAATTCCGAAATTAGATAATACCTCTAATCATTATTTAATTATTCCTTCGTTAATTTTTATAACATTTACTGTTGCTTCTATTATTTTATCAATAATGGCAACCCGCCCTAATGTTACAGAAGGTAAATTTACAAAGGAGGATGTAGCGAATAAAAAAGTAAATTTATTATTCTTCGGAAATTTTCATCAAATGAATTTGCAAGATTTTGAGTGGGGGATGGAAGAGATGATGAAAGATCGTGATTACCTATACGGTTCTCTTACTAAAGATTTATATTTTTTAGGGCTTGTTTTAAACAGAAAGTATAAGCTGTTAAGAACAACTTATACTGTTTTTATGATTGGTATAATTGTAAGTGTAATTGCTTTTGCAGTAGCCTTTAAAATACAAGATACTAGTGTTGGTTTGTTATAAGAGATTAAGAAAATAGATAATTTATTGTTTAAATTCCTGCATCAATTCATCAATAGATATTGTTTTTTCGCTATTAAAATTTTCTTGATAAATAACCTCAACACGCAAAGCTTTTAGTCCTGATACACCTTGTAAATCTTCTAGCTCTAGTATTTCTACATCTCCGAGTAATTTTTTAGATTGTAAAAAACTAATATATTTCATATATTCTATAGCATCTTTATCTTGCGAGTATACGATTGCTATTTTACTAGGAATAGTTAGGCGTTCTTTCGTTTTTTTAATGTGTGCTTTATCAATTCGTTTTTTTATAATCTCATACCTAATATTGTAAGCACCATCCACGTCGAATTGTTTTTCATCCATTCTAAATTTTATAGATAATGGATTGCTATGAACTAATATTAATGAAGCAACTTGTAAGTCGTGCTGCATAGATTTACGAGCTGTATTTGCAACGTTTTCCATCTCGCACATTATTTGTAATTGCCATAAGCGAAGGTTGTAAAGATAAAGCTCGTCGAACTTCTTTTCTTTAGTTAAAGATTGCCCGATGTACATATTATATTCAACACCATCTGTTTTATAACGTTCAAAATAATGGGGAAACATAGCTTGCGCATTCTCTTGTTTTAAATCGATGAATTTTGCTAGTTTGTCATTTAATAGCGTTACGCTTTGCTCGTAAGCTTTTCGTTTTTCGTATACAACATGTAAGTTGTCATCTAAACGATTTATATAAGTGCCTACAATAGTTGTTAAATGACTATTGATTTCTTTAATGTGTTTAAAAACAGGGTAGATTTCACGTTTCATGAAATCTAGTATGCCAACTTCATCACCAGCCTTTAATCCTTTAAGAACATCGGTTATGTATTCGTTTAAACGAAACATTAACTCATTGTATATTGGTAGTCTTTCTGATTCACATGCTTTTTTAAGTACAGATATAGCTAATGTAAGTTGTGTTATTAAATCTTCTTTAATGGCTTCGTTTCTAGCGAAGGATGATCCTTTTATGTCTAATTGACCATATAAAGGGTATATGTCTTTAAATACGATTTGTTCAATCTTTACATGTTCTTTTTTAGAATAAAGATCGTATTGATATTGCTCTGCAGCCTCATAAAATTTCCACTTTACAGTTGGGTGTAAAGAAGTGTAATGCTTTTGAATTGTAGCTTCTAAAATATTTATATATTCTTCGGATGAGCGATCTATGGCGGCTTTAAAAACTGGAATAATATCTGTTAGTTTTTGTTGATTAACAGAGTTTAATTCATACGCTCTAGGAGAGGCAATTTCTAAAAGTGCTAAATCATTACTATCACTTGCTTTTATAGGAATTAGTAAAACACTTCCTATGTTTTTTTCTTTTAATCGTTTAGAAAAAGGATTGTTTTTTGTAGCTTCTCCATAGTTTTCGACATCAGAAATAGCAATTATTTCTTGAGCTTTAAAAATTTTAGAAACTATAGAGCTACAAAAAAAAGTATCACATGAAATTCTTTTTTCATGATCTAATAGAATAATACTTTCAGATTTTTTAATACGTGTGGATTGTAAAGATAAATCAGAAGTATCGAATACAGAAAAACCAACTTTTAGATCTTTAATATTATAAAATTCACTTAAATCTTTACGAAGTTTTTCAACAATACTACCATCGTCTTTTTGCAGTAAACTGGTTCTTATTGATGAAATATTTTCATCGGCAGTTACATCAAATAAATTCATAATGCCAAAGCCTTTAAAAATGTAGCTTTCAGGAGGGAATTTTTCTTTCCAAACATCAATATTATTATAATTATCTAAAAGAACTTTAATATCGCTTTGAGTAATTTTAGGAGCAGTATTAGTAGGAGAAATATCCATAAAATCACCATTAAAGGCAACTCTGTAATGTTTTATTAAATTGTTTTCCTTATCAGGAATATCAAAGAAAAAAGGACGTTTTAGATCTATTGGGTATTGATATACGGTGTTTAAAATAAACGTACATGCCATTATGTACATTTTATCATCATCTAGGTCTCTAACTTTTAATTCATAATCATTTCCTGCATTTTTAAGTATATTCTCTAGGCGTTTTGTGAATTTAAAAGTTGTAAAAGAAAAAGGTATTGTGGCAGCTTTAATTTCATTTAAAGTTAATATTTCGGGAAATAAATCCTCTAATAGAAGATCAATAATAGCTTCGTGTTTTTTTAATAGCGTTATATCAGAAAATCCCGAGATGAGCTCTGGATGTTTCTCAACTTGTTTTATGATTATTTTTGCAGACGCATTAAAAGGATGTTCTTTGAAGTCATGGCTAGCATATTCTTTAAGCATATTATAAATTTTCTCAAAACTAATATTTAGCTGTAAAGGTAAATTGATGTTTTTAAACGCTTTTAATGCTCTAACTTCCATGAATTGTTTATTAAACTATTGCAAATTTACAAAATTGTACTGAGTTAGTAGTTTTTGGTTACTACCGCTTTCGTTAAACAATGAGTATAAAAAAAGTCCTTGTTAAAATAAGGACTTTTTTGTGATGTATTTCTTTGATTAAAAACGCATATTATAATCTCGTATTTTTCCTTTTTTACCTAAACTATTAAATTTCCAACTAAAGCCTAGCATAAAATATCTTTCTAACACAGTACTTTCAGAATCTTCAATATAATTAGAAGTGGCTCTACGTTGTGCATTTGTATTTTGACTTAATAAATCATATCCTTTTAAACTTATAGTTCCTTGGTCTTTTAGTACAGAGTACGCTAATGTAGCATTCCAAAACCAAGCAGATTTATTAAAACCAACAACATTAGGGTTGTAAGTGTATTTAACATCGTTTCTCCATTCTAAT
The DNA here is from genome assembly GCF_029125915.1 of Tenacibaculum bernardetii. Lineage (NCBI taxonomy): Bacteria > Pseudomonadati > Bacteroidota > Flavobacteriia > Flavobacteriales > Flavobacteriaceae > Tenacibaculum > Tenacibaculum bernardetii. Next base: position 70,132 of record NZ_JAQJCU010000006.1, on the reverse strand, counting down.
TTTTTTGGAAAGTTTGTTTTTGTTCTTATGGTTAAAGAATGGCTTGTGAAATTTTGATTTTGATTGGTGTTTATATCATATTTAGTTTTAGAAAAAGAAACATCATAGCGTGTTTCGATAGAGATAAGTTTGTTCCAATCTAAAGTTACACCTAAGTTAGGTCTTAAAGCACTTGTTTGCGCTCCTTCTTTTATGTTATTTACAATGTTAAAGTTTTTAAAGACACTAATATTAGAGCCAGCTCTTAGTTTTAATGTGGTAATAGAATCTAACTTTACTTTTTTACTATAACTACCACCTCCCCAAAGATCATAGCCTCCATCGGTATTTTCGTAAGTTGAGTTTCTTATAAATTCATCAGAAATAGATGTGTTAGAAATAATTTGATTCTTAAACATACTACCACTAACATATAAATAAATACCTGTACCAGCTTGCCAATTAAATTTGTTGAAATTAATATAAGCTCTGTGATTTTGTGTTGGTTTTAATTTTGGATTACCAGTAATTATATTTGATGGATTACTAACGTTTTCGAAAGGTTGAATTTGGTTAATACCAGGTACTCTGTTTGTTAAACGGTAATCTAAATATATAGAAGCTTTCGAGTCAAATCGGTATCTAAAACCAGCATCTAAAGCGATGTTATTAAACTTTTTGTTTAAACTTAATTCAGGACGTAATTTGTCGTTGTTCTCTAAAGTTCTGTTTACAAAGCCTGTCTCGAAATTAAAACGCCATTTTTTTGTTTTATAAATTAATTCTAGAGAAGGTGTTTTTGCGATGTCATTATACGTAAAATCCGAACTTAAACTTTCATTAAAATCGGTATACTGTTGCGAAGAATTATTAAAATCATATGTATCTTGCTTATTCTCTCTTTCATCACTTTGATAACTGTATTTAGCGTCTAAAAAGAATTTCTTTGCAACTAAAGGAAAACGATATGTTACCATGGTGTTTAAGCCTACTAAATTATCTGATATGGTACTTTCTTGATCTCTAGTTTCAGAGCTTGGGTTACTTCCAAACACTTCAATAGTTGATTTGTTTATTTCATCAGTATTAGATTCATCTATTTGATTTGTAATCGAAGCCTTAATAAACGCACCTTTTGAGCCTAATTTTTTGGTAATATCAATAGTATTTTTAAAATTATTGGTACTAGATTTAGCAAATGAATTACTCGTGTAATTGTTGGTAAGAACATTGCTTTCACTTAAAGATTCTTCCTCTCTACGATTATTTCCTTCTCTTTTGTTAAAAACAAAAGAAGGACTTATGTTAATTAAAAAAGTTGAATCTATTTCGATATCGAATTCCGTACTAACACTATGGTTATGATTTTCATCATTTGATGTAGAGGTTGCATTCGTAAAATATTTTCTATCAGGAAGCGTGTATTCTTTATTGCTTTTAGAAGCGTCATTAGAAGAACTACCCGAGTAAAAATAGTTAGCATTTACATCAACTCCTTTTCCGTATTGATCAGCATATGTTGCTCCAGCAGTTTTAGATTTTACAATTCCGCTACCTCCACCAAAACGTCTACCGTTAATGCTAAAGCTACCGTTGCCACCAATCCAGTTATTTCCACCTCCAAACATTTTTTGAATTTCACCAAAACTAAATCCAGGTGAATTTATATTGTTTGTACTTGCCAAAACACTAAAACGTTGATCGTTGTCAAAGCGATTTACCATTGTTGCTCCTTCGTAACGTTTATCGGTTCCTGCACCACCAGATACTCTACCAAACCAACCTTTATTATTTTCTTTTTTAATGGTTAGATTTATCGTTTTGTTGTTTGCATCTCCTTTTTCACCAGAAAAAGCTTCAGATTTTGATTTTGTATCTGTAATCTGAACTTTTTCAATAATATCTTTTGTCAGATTTTTTGTAGTAATACTAGGGTCATTTCCAAAAAAAGGTTTCCCGTTTACTAAAATCTTATTTACATCTTTTCCGTTAACGGTAATTTTACCGTTTTCATCAATTTCTACGCCAGGTAGTTTTTTTAATAAATCTTCAACGTTAGCATCTTTCTTTGTTTTAAAAGACTTTACATTAAACTCTAACGTGTCTGTTTTAATAGTAATAGGAGCTCTAGAGGTAACAACAATTTCATTCAGTAAATTACTTTCTTCTTCTAAGTTAATATTTCCTAACTCGAAAGTTGATTTTTTATCTAATGAAATAACTTTCGTAAAGGTATTCATTCCGATATATGATATAAATAACTTTAAATTTTTGTTATATGATTTTCCTTCTAAAGAAAAATTTCCGTTGTCATCTGATATTGTGTATGAAACAACTGTACTGTCTTTTACTTTTTCTATATGAATTGTAGCAGCCTCAATTGGCGTTTTTTCTTTTTTTGAATTTATCTTACCGGATATTTTAAATTGATAAGATTGTGCTAGCATGTTTGTAGCAAGTAATAGGGTGAAAAGTAAAAGTAGTTTTTTCATCTTTCTTTAATAGCGAGTTAGTTTATTAACAGGCAAAGAAAATGAAAAAACTACTTTGAAAATAGTTAATATATGTTAAAAATATTTTATTTCTGTCTAAAATATATGGTAATAGGTACACCGTTAAAATTATAACGCTCACGTAATTGATTTTCTAAATAACGTTTGTATGGGTCTCTAATGTACTGAGGTAAATTAGCGAAAAATGCAAACTGTGGAGTATACGTTGGTAATTGCATACAGTATTTAATTTTTACGTATTTCCCTTTAATTGCTGGAGGTGGATTTTGAGCCAAAATCTCTAACATAGTTTCGTTCAATTTGCTTGTTTGAATACGACGTTTTCTATTTTCAAAAACCTCAACAGCAGATTCAATTGCTTTAAAAATACGTTGCTTTGTTAATACTGAAGTAAATATAATAGGAACATCACTAAAAGGAGCAATTGTTTGTCTTATTTTAGCTTCAAAATCACGCATGGTGTTTGTTTCTTTCTCAATTAAATCCCATTTATTGACAAGTATAACAACTCCCTTTTTGTTTTTCTCTGCTAGCCAAAATATTTTTTCATCTTGCCCTTCAAAATCACGAGTTGCATCAACTACTAAAACAGCAACATCACAGTGTTCAATTGCACGAACAGCTCTCATAACAGAGTAGAATTCTAAATCTTCTTTTACTTTCGATTTTTTTCTAATTCCAGCAGTATCTACTAAATTAAATTCAAAACCAAAACGATTATATTTTGTGTCAATAGAATCTCTAGTTGTACCGGCTATATTAGTAACGATATTTCTATCTTCTCCTATTAAAGCATTAATAAATGAAGATTTACCAGCATTAGGACGACCTACAATGGCAAAACGAGGAAGTTCATTCTCTTCAATTTCTTCTTCTTCAGGAATCTCTTTGGCAACAGCATCTAACAATTCACCTGTTCCACTTCCGTTTATAGAAGAAATGGTGTGGTAATCACCTAAGCCAAGGTTGTAAAATTCAACAGCATCAGCATCACGCATTGCATTATCTACCTTATTAACAGCCATAATAAGAGGCTTTTTAACTTGGCGTAAAATTTTTGCAACTTCAGCATCCATAGGCGTAATTCCTTGCTCAACATCAACTACAAAAATTATAATGTCAGCTTCATCAATAGCTAACTGTACTTGTTTGCGTATTTCTCCTTCAAAAATATCATCCGACCCGACAACATATCCACCAGTATCAATTACAGAAAATTCCTTTCCGTTCCATTCAGATTTTCCGTAGTGTCTATCTCTTGTAACTCCACTTACAGAATCTACAATAGCTTCACGACGTTGTACTAAACGGTTAAATAAAGTGGACTTACCTACATTAGGTCTTCCAACAATGGCAACAATACTACTCATTATGCAAAAATTTGTGCAAAGATACAACTTACGTTATGAAATTAAGCGAAATTTTTAATAGTATAGTATTTTTACTACATTGTGGCGAATATTATAAAAATATGAAGGATCAATTATATAATCAGATTTTTTTAAAACCCAGATTTCAAATTGATTTTAATATGAATTCGGTAGTTTTATTAAGTGAAATTAAAAAACATTTATCGGATGTAACAATATATGAAATGAGAATGGTAGACAATCATGTAATTATTGATGTGCCTAAAAAAGAAACTCATTTTTGGTCACCTCAGTTATACCTCGAAATAGAAGAACTGTCTGAAACAACTTCTTTAGTTAAAGGCTTATTTGGGCCGAAGCCACAAGTGTGGACATTTTTTATGTTTTTACACTTCGTTGTGGCTATTGCTTTTTTAATTTTCGGAGTAATAGTATACAGTAATTGGTCTTTACAAAAGGTTTCTGTATTTCCTGTTGTAATGCTTGTTGTTTTGCCTATTATATGGGTAATATTTTACTTTGTAGGACGTTTAGGGAAAGCTACAGGTAAAAAACAAATGGATAGTTTAAAAAAATTCACAAAATTATTATTACAAAAGATAAATTAATCTTTATATCCGAAACGTTTTAATTGACGCTCATTGGATCTCCAGTTTTTATTTACTTTTACATAAAGTTCTAGAAATACTTTTTTATCAAAAAAGACTTCTAAGTCTTTGCGTGATTCTGTTCCTACACGTTTAAGTGCTGCACCTTTATGCCCAATTATAATACCTTTTTGAGTGTCACGTTCAACCATAATAATAGCGCGAATTTTTATAATGTCTTCTTCTTCTACAAATTCTTCAGTTTCTACTTCTATAGAGTATGGAATTTCTTTTTTGTAGTGTGTTAGGATTTTCTCTCGTATTTTTTCGTTTACAAAAAAACGTTCTGGCTTGTCTGTCAATTGATCTTTCGGATAAAAAGCAGGGCCTTCTGGTAATAACTCTTTAATTTTGGTAAAGACAGAATCGATATTGAATCTTTCTAAGGCAGAAATTACATATACAAAGGCATTTGGTACTTTGTTTTTCCAGTACTCAATTTTTTCTTCAACCTCTTCTTGTGATGATTTATCAATTTTATTTAATAATAATATGACAGGGATTTCACTGTGAATTATCTTATTAAAGAAAGCTTCGTTTTTTAATTCCTTTTCACCAACTTCAACCATGTAAATTAACACATCGGCATCATCAAAAGCAGCTTTTACAAAATCCATCATAGAATGCTGCAGCTCATAAGCAGGTTTAATAATTCCTGGAGTGTCAGAAAAAACTACTTGATGATCATCGTCATTTACAATACCTAAAATACGATGCCTTGTAGTTTGGGCTTTAGAAGTGATGATTGATAATTTTTCGCCAACCAATGCGTTCATTAATGTTGATTTACCAACATTTGGGTTCCCGATGATGTTTACAAATCCTGCTTTATGTGTCATGAGGCAAAGATAAGCTGTTTCAATTAAATAAGAATTTTTTTATGTAGCTGTTATTGTTGTAGTTAAGAAAAAGTTTGTTTTAAAAAGCTATTTTGTTAGGATAGAAGGAATAAATAGCGGTATATTTGCACTCGAAATCGCGGGATAGAGCAGTAGGTAGCTCGTCGGGCTCATAACCCGAAGGTCACTGGTTCGAGTCCAGTTCCCGCTACTATAAAACACCTTACTTTATAAAGTAAGGTGTTTTTTTATGCTCTTAAGAGGTAGTTGTTTGCTGCAGTAAGATGGTTTTGTTGTTTTTCTTCAGGCATTTTATCAAACATATGAACTAGCATTCCTAATCGAGGATTTGATAAAAAGAAATCACGATGTGTATGCATAAAACGCCAAAAAAGCCCATCCCAAGTTTTTTGCCACTCACCTTTTTTATAATTACTCATTTTTAGTATGTAATTACTGCCACTTATGTATGGTTTTGTAGCCATTATACCTCCATCGGCATATTGGCTCATTCCGTAAACATTTGTAACCATTACCCAATCATAAGCATCAATAAAAAGCTCCATAAACCATTTGTAAACTTCATTTGGATCAAATTCACACAACATCATAAAGTTTCCTAAAATCATCAGCCTCTCAATGTGGTGGCAATAACCTGTTTGTAATACTTTTTTTATAGTTTTATCAATTGGTAAAATACCTGTAGTACCATTGTAAAAAGAAGCGGGTATTTTCTTTTTAAATTTCCAGAAATTAGTAGTTCTTTCGTCCCTTCCTCGGACTTCATAAACGCCTCTTATAAATTCTCGCCACCCAATAATCTGACGAACAAAACCTTCTGTTGAGTTAATAGGTATTTTATTTTCTATAGCGTATTGTAAGCAAGCATCAATAATTTGTTTGGGTGTTATTAAACCTACGTTTAACATGGGAGTTAATACACTGTGGTTTAGTATTGAGTTTTCTGCGACAATAGCATCTTCATAAGTGCCAAAATCCATAAAACGATGTTCGAAAAATTGGTACAACCATTGCTTTGTAGTTTTGTAATTTGTGGGATATAAAGAATATTCGGTAAGATTGCCTAGATTGTTTGAAAAATGTTTAGCTACATATTTTTGAGCCTCTATGTAATATGAGTCTGCATCTGGGAAATGTATTGTTGTTGGTGTTTTTTTGGCAGGATATTTTTTTCTGTTTTCAGTATCAAATGTCCATTTGCCTCCAACGGGATTGTTATCTGAGTCTATAAGAATTTTACGGGCTTTACGTTGGGCGATGTAAAAAGGTGTTTGATGATATTTTTTATTATCCTTAGTAATAAGTGCAGAAATCTCTTTTTTAGTGTTTAAAAAAAGTGGTGAATTGTATTTTTTGATGGAGATATCATTTTCTAAAGAACCTTTTTCTATTCTTTTTTGAAGCCAATCGTCAGTAGTGTCTATATAATTTATGTGTGTTATTCCTTGTTTTTTTAAAAAAGGAATTAAAGTTCTTATATCTGATTTTTTATCTATAGCTTCAATATAGTTAACCTCTATGCTTTTGTCTTCTTTAAGAAAATCAGCGTACTTTTTCATTGTTGCTCTATGAAAAGCTATTTTTTGCTTATTAAAGTTGTAGTGTTTAAAAAATAAAAACTCTTCAATTAAATAGGTAGAAGCTTCTGTATTGAAAAGTGGTGATTTTTCAAATAATTGATGAGGAAATATAAGGTTTGCTTGTTTCATTTGTTTTTTCGGCAGCGTTGACTGCAGTATTTTACATCTTCCCAGTTTTTTTCCATTTCTTACGCCAAGAAAAAGGGAGCTTACAAACGAGGCATGTTTTTTTAGGAAGATGTTGTTTTTTCATTTTAGAAATTAAAACTTTTTAGTTTTTTTGTTAACGTGGATGCTAAGAATTCTATTTTTTTCTTCTTGTACAGCAGGGTGTTTTTTATGTGCCCATATTTTATCTCTAGCAGTACGGGCGCTTTCTTGTAGGTTTACGATTGGCAACGGATAGTCTTCACCTATAAATGTTTTACAAAAAACCTGCTCTATATATGTCATTTTCCATGGCTCGTGAATACTGGCTGTAGGAACATTTGATAGTTCTGGAATCCATTTTTTTATAAATACACCTTGCGGATCATGTTCATAAGAGTTCTTTACAGGGTTGTATAGTCGAACTGTGTTGATACCTGTTGTACCTGCTTGCATTTGAAATTGAGGATAATGAATACCAGGTTCATAGTCTAAAAAATACCTTGCTAAATGATAAGTTCCCTCTCTCCAATCTTGATCGAGATTTAGAGTTAAAAACGACACAAGCATTGCTCGCATTCTAAAATTAATCCATCCAGTTTCCTCTAAAGCTCGCATGCAAGCATCAATTAAAGGATAACCAGTAGTTCCTGTTTTCCATGCCTTAATGTAGTCGGTGTTTTTTTTATGCTCTAATAATTCATAACCTTTATTTATACAAAGAGTCTCATAACTACATTCAACCTCAAACTTTTGAATAAAATGACAATGCCAATGTAAGCGTGTTAACATTCCGCTAAAAGCTCTATCGTTTTTAGTTCCGTTAGGGTGTGTGCCTATAAATTGAAAAACTTGTTTGATACTGATGTTTCCCCAAGCTAAATAAGGAGAGAGTCGGCTACACGCCATTCTGCTTTCCGTGGGTTTTGATATGTGTTTATGGTAATTAAAACCTCTTTTTAATGTAAATGATTTTAAGTAGTGCCATGCATTTTGCTCCCCAGCAGGTTGGAGGTGTGAAGGGTAGTTTTCTAATTTTGCTTTTAACTCCTTAGGTATTTTAAAAGGATGCGTTATGTTGATGTTTGTTTTATTAGAATACTGATTGTTAATAACGGGTTGGTGCATTGTTTTATGCCATTCATTATTCCAATTTTTCCTATTCTTAATGCCTCTTAAAATACCATCACGCTGATATTGTTTCCAAAATATTGAATTTTTTTCACAAAAAAGAGCTACTTTTTTATCTCGTTCCCAGGTTATTTTGGTACCACTTTCTTGGTAGCTAAATATTTTGTTTATATTAAAATTAGTATTTAAGTAAGTGAAAATAGTTAGGCTATTTTCATAAAACAAATGCACACTTTTATTGTGTTTTTTTAAAGTAGTGTTAAGTGCTTTTATAGAGTGGTATATAAAGCTAAGATGTCGTAGGCTAGTATCAGGGTGCTCAATAATTTTAGGCTCAAATAAGTAGATAATTATATATGGAATGTCTGATTTTTCAGCATTAAATAAAGGCTCGTGATCTAAAGAACGTAAATCACGCTTTAGCCAAACAATATTTATAGTATGCTTATCCAAACTTTATCTCTTGCTTATTTTATTGCCAGAAATAGCTTTCTGACGAGAGCATTTAAACCTAGTTATGTCTGAATTACGTTTTTTTAAATGTTTTTGACTTACGCCGCTATTTACACGTTTTCGCCATCGCTTAAAACTAGATTCTTTTAAATTCCCCCTCATTAATTTAATAACCTCTTTTTCGGGTAATTCAAACTGAAATAAAATAGCTTCAAAAGGAGTTCTGTCTTCCCAAGCCATTTCTATAATTCTATTTAGTTCTCTTTCTGTAAATTTATGATTGTGTAGTGCCATACTAAAATTAAATTTTTTCCCAAATTTGATCTACATTCAAGTAAAAACTACCTAAAGAATTAAAGTTACATTCATTAGGTGATATGATAGATAAAAAATTTTCATTATCATTTCTTTTATACAAATGGTATACTTGACCGATAATAGGTTCAAAAGAAAATTTAGCAGCAAATATTAAGTTATTATACTCAAACTGTTGCATCATCTTTTCATATTCATCTTTAAGTGCTAGATATTTGGCAGCTACTTTATGATTTATTTTATTAATACTTCTGTTCTTCCATGCAATTGTATCTGTAGTTGTAATTACTGGTGCACCAACTGATGTTGCATATGGCTTAAGAGCTGCGTCGTATTTTTGAGTTTCTGTATTAAAAACTACATTATCAGGTTTTTTATCTTGTATCATAAAAAAAGGTTAATTCAGTTTTTCTATTTGTTTCATTATTTCTTCAGCTTCCATGGTCTTTTGATCACTCATTTTTCTGTTAACCGTAGATAAACCATAGGCTTCTTTTAAAAGTTGTTTATATTGATCTTGTAATTTTTCTTTTGACGATTTTTTTTTAAACAATCCAAACATACACGCAGTTTTTTGTGAGAATAACAAATAATATTTTTGTAAAGATACAAAATGTTTAACAAATGCAATTATTGATTAAACAAAAGGGCTTGTTTATGTTTTTTTTGATAAATAAATTTATGTTTTTTGTTTTAATGTAATTAAAAGTAGTACATTTGCACTCGAAATCGCGGGATAGAGCAGTAGGTAGCTCGTCGGGCTCATAACCCGAAGGTCACTGGTTCGAGTCCAGTTCCCGCTACTACAAAAGAGTAATCAGAAATGATTACTCTTTTTTTTTGTTCGAATATTTAAAAAGTTAAACTTTTTAAATGTAACCGAATTTAATATAGAAAGGTGTTATTTTTACAAAAATTAGAACAACCGTATTAATTGTATAATAATGAAGAAATTAGTATCAGTATTACTATTTATAATAAGTCTTGTTTCTTATGGGCAAATTCACAGCCCAGTAAAATGGACAACATCAGTAAAAAAGATATCAAATCAAGAAATAGAATTAATTGCCACAGCAATACTTGATGATGAATGGCATATCTATTCTCAGGAAATACCTAAAGGAGGTCCTATACCTACATTATTTTCATTTATAGGAGATAAAAGATATTTAAAAAAAGGAAATACAAAAGAAGACGAAGGACATGTTGTAGATGATGAAATGTTTGATATGCGTATTAAATATTTTGATGAAAAAGCAGTTTTTAAACAACGTATTAGGTTAAAAACACAAGAGAAGTTTATTATTAAAGGTACTGTAGAGTATATGGTTTGTTCAGATGAAAATTGTTTACCCCCTAAAGAAGAAGATTTATCTTTTATGATTAATTAAATAATACATCAATATAATTTAGATGAAAAAAATAACGCTACTACTGCTGGTTTTGTTAATCAGCACAATAACAGTAAGAGGTCAGATATTTAATCCTATAAAATGGACAACAAAAGTTGAGAAAATATCAGATTCAAAATATAAATTAATTACAGAAGCTACTATAAAGGAAAACTGGAGTCTCTATTCTCAGGAAGTACCAAAAGGCGGTCCAATACCAACCACTTTTACCTATGATGATGATGGCGGTAGTTTAAAGTTAGTAGGAAATACAAAAGAGCCTAAAGGAAAAGTTAAATTCACAAAGCTTTTTAATGAGGAAGGAATGAATATTAAGTCATTCGCTTATAAAGCTGTTTTTGAACAAGAAATAGAATTAGTAGACTTAAAAGTTAAAGAAGTAATTGCATTTGTTGAGTTTATTGCATGTACAGACGAAAAGTGTTTGCCTCCAAAAGAAATCGATTTAGTTTTTGATTTGACAAAGAGCGTTTCTAAGAGCAACGCGATTGCTAATAAAGCTAAATCTGATAATGACTCTGAAGAAAGTAAAAAAGGATTATTAAGTATTTTCTTTATTGCTTTTTTATCTGGTTTTGCAGCATTGTTAACACCTTGTGTTTTTCCGATGATTCCTATGACAGTAAGCTTCTTTACAAAACAAAGTAAAAGCAAAGCTAAAGGAATTAAAAATGCCATTATTTATGGGGTATCGATTATTGCAATATATGTTTTATTAGGTACAGTTGTAACCGGTGTTTTTGGGGCTGATGCATTAAACGCACTATCAACTAATGTTTGGTTTAATATTTCATTTTTCTTGATATTAGTAATTTTTGCAGTATCTTTTTTAGGTGCTTTTGAGATTACTTTACCAAGTTCTTGGGCTACAAAAGTAGATTCGCAAGCAGATAGAGGGGGTTTAATTGGTATCTTTTTCATGGCGTTAGCTTTAGCAATTGTATCATTTTCTTGCACAGGACCAATTGTAGGTACATTATTAGTTGAGGCAGCATCAAAAGGGGGCTTAGCACCTATAATTGGTATGCTAGGGTTTTCTTTAGCCATTGCATTGCCATTTGCATTATTTGCAGCGTTTCCGGGTTGGTTAAATTCATTACCAAAATCTGGCGGATGGTTAAATACAGTAAAAGTTGTTTTAGGGTTTTTAGAATTAGCATTGGCATTTAAATTTTTATCGAATGCCGATTTAGTAATGCAATTACACTTATTAGAAAGAGAAGTTTTTATTGCGATATGGATTGCTATATTTGGTGCTTTAACACTTTATTTATTAGGTAAAATACAATTACCTCACGATAGTCCACAAAAGCATATTTCTGTAGGAAGATTATCTTTAGGGTTGGTTGTAGGAGCATTTACTATTTATATGTTGCCTGGTTTATGGGGTGCACCTTTAAACTTAATAAGTGCTTTTCCGCCACCGCAACATTATAGCGAATCGCCATACGGAATAGGGTATACAAAACAAAATTCAATTACTGTTTCTAGTAGTAAAACAGATACTCATAGTAATTTACCTGAAGGGGCTCATTTAATGCCACCTCACGACATTGTTTCTTTTCATGATTACGATAAAGGCCTTGCATATGCAAAGAAAATTGGTAAGCCGGTAATGATAGATTTTACGGGTCATGCTTGTGTTAATTGCCGTAAGATGGAACAAAATGTTTGGGTAAAACCTAAAGTGCTTGATGTTTTAAAAAATAAAGTTGTTTTAATTTCTTTATATGTTGATGATAAAAGAGCTTTAAACAAAGATGAGGTTGTAGATTCTAAATTGAATCCAGGTAAAAAGTTAAAATATATAGGTCAAAAATGGAGTGAATTACAAACTTTAAAATACAAAGCAAATTCACAGCCATTTTATGTATTAATGGCTCATGATGAAACAAACTTAATAGATCCGGTTTCTTATACACCAAATGCTGATGAATATTATAATTGGTTAGAAAAAGGAATTGGTAATTTTAAAAAATAGCTTTTTTAAAAAAAAACACTTTAGGTTTCCCTAAAGTGTTTTTTTTGAATTTATATGTTATTGTTATAAATTTTATCAACGGTTATAATTCTATAAGTAGCAGAATTTACTGTAATTTTTATATTATTTGTACTATTTGAAATATAGAAATTCTTGCCAATCTTTTCAAAACACTTCAAATCAGCTTCTTTTATTGCTTCGTATATCAAGGTTTCTATTTCTTTTTTAGAAAATAAAGTAGACAATTTTTTATTTATTCTCTGATAAACTAATGCTGTATAGCAATGTTTCTTTAAAATATCACTTTTATTTATTAGCATTTTATTTTAAGTGATACAATTTTTTATTTATTTTAAAGTTATTTAAATAACACGCACTTATAGATTTTTACAAAAATCTCTTTATCGTTTTAAAAAACCTTCTGAAGAAAAGAATATGTGTAAAGTGTAAATTGAGGCACCAGTTTGTTTAATTTATTAGAAAAAACCCTTCAAATTTCTTAAAATTAAAAAAAAACGAAACTGGCACTTTTTCAATTTCTTTTTCTACCACAAAAGTAAAATTAGTTTCGTTAATTCCCTTAAATTAATTGTTAAATTTTATAGTATATGTCGTGGTCTTGTAAAGTTTTAGTTAAGAGATATATAGATATCTAATAGCTTTTTTACAAAGTTAATTTATTAAATAATGCACTTACTTTTTATATATTAAGAGTATTTCTTGTTTCACTTGTTTATATTTGAGGGCTATTAGTAAATTAAAACTTATGAAAAGAATTGTAGTCTTGTTTTTTTTAATTTTTTTATCTAAAACATACGGTCAGGAAACATTACCAATCTATGCAGATTATTTATCTGATAATGTTTATTTATTACACCCAACCGCAGCAGGTATTGGTGATTGTGGTAAGTTGCGTTTAACAGCCCGTCAGCAATGGATTGGAGTAAAAGATGCTCCTTCTCTACAAACAGCAAGTTTTCATGCTAAGTTTAATGAGAATTCTAACGCTGCTTACGGATTTATACTTTTTAATGATAAAAATGGATACCATTCGCAAAAAGGTTTACAAGCTACTTATGCTTATCACCTAAACTTAGGTAACGAAAATTTATTTAAACAGTTATCATTTGGTCTATCTATGTCTGTTGTTCAAAACGAAGTTGACCAAACAAGGTTTGTAAATGACCCCGCTGTCAGTCAAATTATACAAAGTGATTTTTATTTTAATGCTGATTTTGGACTTTCTTATCATCATAAAGGTTTTTCATCTTATTTTACAGTAAAAAATATTATGCTTTCAGCAAAAAATGATTTGAACCCCGATTTTGAATCTCTTAATTTGAGAAATTATATTGTCGGTGCTGGTTATTTTTTCGGAGATGAAGATAAACTACAATTCGAACCATCTGCAATGTTACAATATAAAGAACAAACAGGTGAAAAGATTGCTGATGTAAACTTTAAAATTTATAAAAAATTAGAAACAACTCAGTTGTGGGCAGTACTTTCGTATCGTAGGAGTTTAGATAGTAGTGTATTTGGTGATGCTCATTATATAACTCCAATAGTTGGGGTAAATTATAAAAATTTAATGTTTGCCTATACTTACACGCAACAAAGTGGTGATGTTGTTTTCTCTAACGGTGGATTTCACCAATTATCTTTTGGAATAAATGTGTTATGCCGAAAGCGTAGAGGATCAGCTTGCCCTAATATAAACGGAAGCTTTTAAAAATCTAAATTAGCCACAGTTGCTCTTTTATAATCCTCTAAAATAAGATCTAAAACGGTTTTGTCTTTATTGGTGTAAAAAATATTATCAATATCAACATTTGAATTTGAAATAAGGTTTTCTCTTATTAAAATATTTTTTGTTTGTCTTGCAACAGCCTCACCAGAATCAATAATACGCACAGTATTTCCTACTATTTCTTTTATTTGAGGAATAAGGTATGGGTAATGTGTACAGCCTAAGACAATATAGTCACATTTAGAATAAAGCATTGGTTTTAAGTGTTTCTTTAGTAAATTTGTCATTTCTGTTGAATGAATTTTACCATTTTCAATAAGTTCAACAAGGCCAGTTCCAATTTGTTCTATAATCGTGATGCTATTATCTATCGTTGCAGACGTTTGTTCAAATAGTCTGCTATTAAGTGTTCCTTTGGTGGCTAAAATACCAATAATACCTCTTTTGGTTTGAATAGAAGCAGGCTTAATTGCTGGCTCAATACCTATAATCGGTAAGTTATAATTATTCCTTAAATAATCTATTGCATTTGTGGTAGCAGTATTACAGGCAACAACGACAAGTTTACAGCCTTTGTTTATTAATAATTCTGTGTTTTTAATTGATAAATCTAAAATCTCTTCCTTTGTTTTTTGCCCATAGGGAGCGTTTTTACTATCAGACAGGTATATCGTACTTTCGTTTGGTAATAGAGCGTTAATTTCCTTCCAAATAGAGGTGCCTCCAATCCCAGAGTCGAATATACCAATAGGTTTTTGATTGTCTTTTTTCATAATATAACAAAAATAAAAATCCTGCTGAATTCAGCAGGATTTTTATAACATATTTTTTTAGGTTTTATATTTAAAATCCTAATTTAGCTTTAACAGCATCATAAATGTTTTCACCTTTATCATAAACGATTAAACCTTTACCTGGTGCAGCGTCAAATACATAAATAATTCCTTTAGCAGCAGCAACATCTTTAATTGCTTGCTCAGCTTTCTTTAAGATAGGAAGTGTTTTTTCTTGATATTTCTTTTGCATTTCTTGTCCAGCAGCCTGTTCAGCTTGTTTGATTCTTTGAGAATCTTGCTGAATCTCTAAACCTCTTTTTTGATTTACTTCTTGTGTTTGGCTCTTACCTTCCGCTTCATATTTCTTCATTTTAGCTTGCACTGTTTTGTACATAGCTTCGATGTCGTCACGGTAAGTTTTGTTTAATTTCTCTAACTCAACCTTCATTGCTTTGGTTGCAGGCATTTCAGATAATAACTTATCAGTGTTTATATGTGCAGTTTTTTGTGCATTTGCCACACTACCTAATCCAATTGTGAAAATTGCAACTAATACTAACGTTTTAAAATGTTTCATCTTTGTTTTTTAATTTAATTTATTGTTCTTTATTCTTGATTTATTTGTTCTTTTTTGCTTCAGCCTCTTTTCTTGCTTCCTCTTGAGCTTTTCTTAAAGCATCTTTCTTTTCTTTTAATAACTTTCTTGCGTCAGCTCTTTGCTTTAATTTAGCTTGTCTTTTTTCTTCAATTTGCTTAATTTTAGCAAGCCTATCATTTTGCTTTTTCTTTCTAAGCGCTTCTTTTTGAGCTATTTTATCTTTTTGAGAGTCAGTTAAACTTTCGTTTTTAAGCAATGCTTTCTTTTCAGCTATTTTATCACTCCTCTGTTGCTTTTTCTGGTCAATGTTTATTATTTTAACAATAAGTTCGCTAATATCGTGTTTTTTGTTGGAATACAACATAACAAGCTCACTAGATTTATTAAAAACGAAATCATATTTTTTTCTAGAAGCTATAGATTGCACTGCATTATAAACTTGATCTTGAATAGGTTTTATTAATTGCTTTCTTAAATTATACATATCTCCATTTGGGCCAAAGTATAACGATTCTAACCTGCGTAAAGATTCTTGTTTAATAGTTATATCTTCCTCACGTTCTACAACCAAATCTGTTGTTAAAATTGCTTTTTCGTTAGTTAAGTCAGTTTTTAAAACTTCTATAGCCCTCGCTTCTTTATCTAATTTAGTTTTCCATTTTTCAACTTTAGCATCTAAAGAATTTTGAGCTTCTAAATATTCTGGGATATTTTGAAGAATATATTCCATATCAATATATGCAATACGCTGACTTCTTTGCCCAAGAGCAATAGTTGTGATAAATAAAAGAACGATTGATAAAATACTTTTTTTCATGTTACTATAATGTATTTAGAAAAAACCGTGCCAAAAAAACGATTATTAGAATTGTAAGTTTTTAGAACTGTCTTCCGATGATAAAATGTGTTTGCCATCCAGATTTTTCAGATTGTCCTGGTAATGGATCAAACCCGTGGGCAAAATCGATACCTAGTAATCCAAATGCAGGCATAAATATACGAATACCCATACCAGCTGAACGCTTTAATTGAAACGGATTAAATTCACTAAAATTGTTATAAGAGTTACCAGCTTCTAAAAATCCTAAAGTATATATTGATGCAGAAGGCTTGTCTGTTATAGAGTAGCGCAATTCCATTTGAAATTTGTTATATATAGCGCCACCATCAACAGATGAGATTCTATTGTTCTCATAACCTCTTAATCCAATAGTTTCTCTACCATCTAATTGTCCTTGAGCAATACCATCACCACCAACAAAATATCTCTCAACAGGCGTTAAACCTAATTCGCTGTTATAGCTTCCTAAATACCCCATTTCAAAATTAGACATTAATACTAATTTATTGTTTGAAGATAATGAAGTGTACCATTTTCCTTTTGCAGATAATTTATAGTACTCTAGCCATCTATATTTGTCGGCCAAATAAGCTTGCCTTTGATCGTTAGTTGGGTTTTCATCCTCTGTATAATCTTTTCCATTAACTAATGAATAAGGAAATGTAGCCTTTGCTTTAATAGTAAACTCAGATCCATAGCTAGGGAATATTAAACTAGGTCCAGTAGAGTTACGACTAAGCGCAACACTATACGCTAGGTTATTTAAGTTTCCATCGCTAATAACATCGTTAGAGGACCCTACTCTATAACCGTAGTTTTGTAGGTCGATTCTTTGGTAACTTATGTTTTGAGATAGAGAAAAATAATCATCAGGCCAACTTAAACGTCTTCCTAAACCAATAGAAGCTCCAATAATACTTAAACTCTGATCTTTATCTACTCTATTGGTTTGAAAATCGTATCTATATTGATTAGATAAATAAACAGAAAATGATAATGATTGTGGTTTTTTACCACCTAACCATGGCTCTGTAAAAGAAAAACTATAAGTATTATAAGTTTGACTAGCCTGTAAGCGTAATGATAGTTTTTGACCGTCACCCATAGGTAATGGTTTGTAGGCTTCTTTATTAAAAATATTTCTAAAAGAGAAGTTATTAAAAGATAGTCCTAGTGTTCCTATAAATGATCCACCTCCATAACCACCTTGTAGCTCAATCTGACTTCCACCTTTTTCTACAACAGAAAAATCAATATCAGCTGTTTTATCTTGGTAGTTTGGTTTAACATCTGGAGTTACATTGGCGTCAAAGAAACCTAACTGACCAATTTCACGTATAGATCTAATAATATTTTGACGACTAAATAAATCACCTGGCTTTACACGTAGTTCTCTATAAATAACGTGGTCATTTGTTTTTTCGTTTCCACTAACCGTTACTTTTTTAATGGTAGCTTGTTCGTCTTCACGAATACGAACTTCTACGGTAATAGAATCATTATCTACTTTAGTTTCTATAGCGTTTATTTGAGAAAACAAATATCCATTGTTGTGATATAATGTTTGAATATCTTGAGAATTTGGAGTTCCATCACCTGAAATGCGTTCTTTTAAAACTTTTCCGTTATAGACATCTCCTTTATCAATACGTAATAAATTTTGTAAGAATTTATCAGAATAGGTTTTGTTTCCTATGAATTTTATTTCGTCAAAACGGTATTGACGACCTTCTTCTAATGTAATATCAAGGTTAATTGTATTGTCTTCATTCCAGATAAGTTTATCAGACAAAATACGTGCATCACGGTATCCGTTTTCACTATATTTTTCAAGAATATTTTCTAAATCTTCTTTATAGTCATCTAATATGTACTTAGATGATTTCCAAAAACGACCAAAAATTTTACGTTTGGTGTTTTTCATAATTCCACGCAAGGTACTGTTAGACATTGCTTCGTTACCTATAAAGTTAATTTCTTTAATTTTGATACGACTTCCTTTGTCTATAAAAATATCCATACTAACAGTGTTTATGTCAGATGTGTCTTTTTTTGTATTTAAAGAAACCTTTGTTTTTAAAAACCCTTTATCGGTATATTTCTTTTTAATATAATTTCTTGTAGTTACGATTAAGTTATCTGTAACCATAGCTCCTTTTTTAAGCTCAGTATCTTTTTTAAGTTCTTTTGCTTTAGACTTGCTAATACCCGAAACAGAAATGTCTGTTAGTTGAGGAAGTTCTTTAACATCAAATAAAAGATAAACAGTTTCACCATCTTTTTTAGATAGATAAACATCTACTTCATTAAACTGCTTACTTTCATAAAGTTTTTTAATAGCGCTGGTAAGTTTGTCTCCAGGTAGTTTTATAGACTGACCATCAATTAGACCAGTGTAAACTCTTATTGTTTGCTCGCTAAACTTCTGTAAACCACTAACTGTAATTCCACCAAGTATATATTGTTCTCCTTTTTTATAAGGAATAACATTACCAGTGGATGTGCTATCTTTAGTTATGGTGTTTTGTGCTTGTGTATTCGCCGATAAAAAGGCGATTAAAAATACTACTAAATAAGAATATTTATTCATTGGTCTCAATCTGTTCACTTGTTTTTCCAAACCTTCTTTCTCTGTCCTGGTAATCTATTACAGCGTCAAAAAGATTTTCTCTTCTAAAATCTGGCCATAATACTTCTGTAAAATATAATTCGGCATATGCTATTTGCCAAAGTAGAAAATTACTAATTCGTTGTTCGCCACTTGTACGTATCATTAAATCAACGTCGGGCAAATTAAATGTATATAAATGGTTATTTATAATTTTTTCGTCTATTTTTTCAATATCGAGCTCGTTATTAACAACTTTTTTAGATATGTTTTTGATTGTGTTAACAATTTCTTCTCTAGAACCATAACTTAAAGCAAAAGTTAAGGTGATTTTAGTGTTGTTTTCTGTTTCGCTAATAACTTTTGCAAGTATTTTTTGCGCACTTTTAGGTAAACTATCTATGTTACCAATAGCATTAATTTTTACGTTTTTACGCTGAAAATCTGGTAGTTCTTTTTTTAACGTGCTAACAAGTAGGCTCATTAAAGCGTCTACTTCTAGTTTGGGTCTGTTCCAGTTTTCTGTAGAAAAAGCATATAATGTAACAAATTTCACCCCTATTTCAGATGCTGCATCGGCCGTTTGCCTTATTGCGGTAAGTGCGTTTCTATGACCAAAAACACGTTGCATTCCTTTACCTTTAGCCCATCTACCATTACCATCCATAATAACAGCAATATGATTTGGTACTTTTTGTAAGTTGATACAGTGTAATTTGTCTTTCATATTTATTCTGCTAAACCTTTGTAACAAGGTGGTCTTCCAAAACTATAAACAATAGAAATTCCAGTAAACATATACCAGTCATTACCAGTACCACCAAAATTAAAATCATTTATCTTGTCTGTAGTAAAATCTATATCATCAACTATTGTAATTCTTACACCTGTTTCTAAAGCTATTGCTAAGTGATCGTCTAAACGCCCTTTAATACCTACACCTACTGGCAAAGAATAAGAGAACTTGTTTTTTAAGCGAACAGTAGTAGGTGAAGTTCTTTCTACAGGACTTGCGTAATTAAATGCAGCAATTTCAGCTAGTATATATGGAGTAAACGTTGTTTTGTAATTACTAATATTGTAATCGAAGAAGTTAAATTCTATCCCCGCAGCAAATTCATGTAAATTGTTAGAGAAATTATTCCCTCTGTTTTGGCGGAATAAATTTTCAGAGCTTTTATCGTCGCCAGAAACAGGAATATAAGTGTAGGTACCTCTTAAAGCTATTCTTGGATTTAAGTTGTATTTGTAAATTAAACCACCACCTAATTCATTAGGATATATGTAGCTACTTCGACCTATATCTCCAACATAATTTGTTCCCCCTACGAAAAAACCTATTTCGTGAGTCTGAGATTGTATTGTGATTGCTGTAAAAGCAAATAATATGAATATAATAGTGTTCTTCATAAGAAAAATAGCGTGCAAATATAGTAAAATGAATTTGCTTTAAAAAGTTAATAATCTGTCTTTTTGATTAACTTTTTTTTATTGAATTTATTGTGATACAGTGCAATTATAAAGATTCGTTTCTGGTGTCTTCTCCCCATAAAAGTTTACCTCGTAGAGTTCTTAAATGCGATTGGTGGTCAAGTAAAATGCTTTTTATGGTGAAGGACGCTTTTTGTATTTTAATTTTTGTACCTTCCGAAACCGTGGTGATTCTAGAATCTAACGAGATTAGGTAATCTTTTTCACGAGCGCTAACTTCTAGATCGATTATTATGTCGTCAGGTATTACCATTGGCCTCGCATTTAAGTTATGTGGAGCGATAGGTGTAATAACAAAACTTTTAGAGTCGGGCAAAATGACAGGACCGTTACAACTTAATGAATAGCCTGTAGAGCCTGTTGGTGTTGATATAATTAAACCATCGGCCCAGTAATTTGTTAAGTACTCTTTGTTTAAATAGGTTTTTACGCCAATCATTGATGTGGTATTTCTACGGGCTATAGTTATTTCGTTTAGAGCAAAGTCAAGCTCAGTAAATTCCTTTGCTTGCGGAGAGGTTTCTATTTGTAGTAATGATCTATCTTGAGTTATGTAATTTTTATTTAGTAATAAATCAACTGCTTCGTTAATTTGATCTTTTTGAACTGTAGCTAAAAAACCTAATCTTCCGGTATTTATACCTAAAGCAGGTATGTTTAAATCTCTGATGTAAGTTACGGCTCTTAAAAAAGTTCCATCACCACCAATAGTAAACATCATATCAAAAGAATTTGATAAGTCATTAAAATGTGCATAGGTAGGATACTTTTTTGATAAAGAATTATTTGCAACTAATAAGTCATAAAACTCTTTTTCAAAAAAAATAACAATTTTGTTTTTTTCTAATGCCGATACTAATATTTTAATTTCTTTTTCAGCAGAAATTGTATAGGCCTGACCGTAAATAGCTACTTTTTTCACTTGTAATAATGTTTTATGGTATAAATATGTAAATTACATATCTAAGTATTTTTTTAAATAAGAAGCTCTATCTTTTAATTCTTCTAAATAAAAATCATCTTCATGTTTTGTGATAACATTGTAGTCATATCTTCGAAAAGTTTGAATGATTTCGTTTATTTCTTCAGTATTAATTTTTAAAGTAACCTGAATATTATCCTGATTTTCAGAAGAGGTGTAAAGACCTAGTAATTTTCCGCCGTTAGTTTCTACTATTTGAGCAATTTCACCCATAGAAGTATCATTTTTGTTCTTTTCTATGATTAAAGTTTCACTTTCATTGTGTAAAAAAGGGCTGTCGGCAAAAGCATCTAAGATGTCGCTTAATTCATAATAACCAACATAATTCATGTCTTTGTCTAAAACCGGAATTAAATTACAGTCGTTATCAGCAAATAATACAATTAAGTCTAAAAGCGTTGTTTTTTCATTAGAGTAAAAATGATCTAGTAAATAAGTGTATTCACTAAGTAAATCTTCTTTGTTTTCAATCGTATGAACATCACTTTCGGGTAAGCAACCAATTAGTTTGCCGTTTTCAACAATAGGAATATGAGTTATAGGTAGATCTTTACATACTTTTAAAGCGCTTTTTACAGTGCTTTTTAAAGTAAGTGCTTTAATTTCTTTAAGTATAAATTCGTTCACATTCATTACTACGAATATAGTTTAAAATGTTTTAATGATTATCTTTGTAGCCTAATTTTATGAGATGACAAAGTTAAGTGTAAATATTAATAAAATTGCTACGTTACGTAATTCTAGAGGTGGAAATACACCTGATTTATTAAAGGTAGCAGCCGATATTCAGGGTTTTGGTGCAGAGGGAATTACGATTCACCCACGACCAGATGAACGACATATTCGTTACCAAGATGCTTATGATTTAAAATCGATTGTAACTACCGAATATAATATTGAAGGAAATCCGATTGATCAATTCATGAAAATGGTGTTAGCAATAAAACCAACACAAGTAACCTTGGTGCCAGATAGTGTAGATACTTTAACATCAAATGCCGGTTGGGATACTGTAGCGAATCAATCGTATTTACAAGAAGTTATTTCGGAATTTAAGAATAACGGAATTAGAACTTCAATTTTTATTGATACAGATTTAAAGTTGATTGAAGCCGCGGCTAAAACAGGTGCAGATCGTATTGAATTATACACCGAAGAATTTGCAACTCAGTTTGATTTAGGTAATAAAAATGCTATAAAACCATATGCAGATGCTGCAATTTTAGCACACGAATTAGGTTTAGGTATTAATGCAGGGCATGATTTAAGTTTAGAAAATATCAAGTTTTTTAAGCAAAATATTCCAAATTTAGCCGAAGTTTCAATAGGGCACGCGCTTATTTCTGAGTCGTTGTATTTAGGTTTAGAAAACGTGGTGAATATGTATTTACACAGATTACAATAAGATGCAAATTTTACATTCTAGAATAATAGGAGAAGGAAAACCGTTGTTAATCTTGCACGGTTATTTTGGTATGGGTGATAATTGGAAAAGCCATGCTAGCAAATTAGGGGAAGACGGATTTGAAGTACATTTAATAGATCAAAGAAATCATGGTCGTAGTTTTCATTCTGATGAATTTAATTACGAAGTAATGGTAGCCGATTTATATAATTATATACAACATTATAATTTAGAAAAGGTAGCTTTATTAGGGCATTCTATGGGCGGTAAAACAGTAATGTTATTTGCTACTGAGTATGCTGATTTGGTTAATAAATTGGTGGTTGCTGATATTTCGCCAAGAATGTATCCGCCACATCATCATGATATTTTAGAGGCTTTGAATTCTGTTGATTTTACGATTCAAGATTCACGAAGCTTGATAGATGAAAAACTGTCAGGATTAATTCCGGAAGTTGGCGTGCGACAATTCTTATTAAAAAGCGTGTACAGGAAAACGAAAGATCAATACGGATTTCGTTTTAATTTGAAATCGTTGACTGAAAATAATAACGAAGTAGGTGAAGCTTTACCTTCGTTTACCGTTTTTGAAGGTGAAACCTTGTTTTTAAAAGGAGAAAACTCGGGTTATATTTCGGTAAATGAAGAACCGATTATCAATGCGCACTTTCCGAATTCTACCATAAAAAAAATAACGAACGCAGGGCATTGGCTACATGCTGAAAATCCGAAGGATTTTTATACAGCGCTTATCGGTTTTTTAAAGTGATTTTATGATGCGTTTCTGTTAGGTTTTAATTACTCCAATCCAACGCTCAGTATTTTTACCAAATTATATGAGTCATCCAATTTTAAAAAAGGATATTCCACCTTGCTGAGAAAAAGACCGTTTGGGTGAGCGGAATACTTAATTTTTAGTTCTTTTTTTAGATTCAAAATTTCGGTAAATTCAGCTACAGTCATTTTACAACGCCCGACTTCTAGTAAATAATAAACACAAATTCTTACCATGCCACGCAAAAAACGACTACCAGTAATCGTAAAGCGCATGCGTCCTTGTGCTTCATCAATAAACAATTCGCAATTACTTATCTCACAAAGTGTATTATCGTATAAATGTGGTTGTTTACACAGCGCCTTAAAATCTTTAGTTTCACGAATAAGAGCCACAGCTTTTTTCATTAATTCGAAGTCTAGTTTTAAATTTTCATAAAAAGAACTATTGTGAAATAGTATTGGGTTTTTCTTCCAATGTATAAAATAATCGTAGGTGCGTGATACTGCACCATAACGGGCATATTGATCTTCGTTGACTTCAAATATTTCAAAAATGGCGATGCTATTAGGTAGATTCTTATTTAGCCTAAATTTTAAGTCGAAACTAGGTGGCTCATCAAGATTGATGTCTATAACATATTGGCTAGCATGCACACCTGCATCGGTTCGACCGCAACCATAAACGCTTATTCTTTTCTTAAAGAGTTTAAAAAGTGTTTGTTCTAAGGCTTCTTGAACCGTGTTTTGGGTGCTGTTTTGTCTTTGCCAACCGCTGTAATCGGTGCCATCGAATCCTAAGTGTATAAAATATCGCATTTGTGAGTTAGAAAAAGAGTGATTTTAGTTAGCGAAGTTACTAGAAAACGTCTTAGGAATCAACCTAATTTTTAGACATTAGATGGAAGTGTATTTGTGTTATTTTAAAGAGATTTCTTTTCTGATTCTACTTAACGAAGTATCAGTAATACCTAAATAAGAAGCTAAAATTTTTAAGGGTACGTTTTTAAGGATTTCAGGTTGCTGTTTCATTAATTTTAAATAGCGTTTTTCGGCAGAATCTTTTATCATGCCTAACATGCGATCTTTAAGATTCGAATAATTCATAATCAACATCATTCTTCCAAACTCTCTAAACTCTGGTATGGTATGAAAGCTTTCTTGTACATCATTATATTTCATTTTCCATAAAACACAATCCGTAAGGCTCTGAAAGTTTTCACTGCTTGGTTTTTGTTTGAAAAATGATAAAAAGTCGTTTACAAAACAAAAAGGAGAAAAAATATTGGTAGTAATTTCATCACCGTTACTATTAACGGTGTACGATCTAACGAGTCCGGATTCTAATATGTAAGTCGCTTTCGGCGTTTTGTTTTCGGCCAAAATAGCAACATTACTTTTGATTTCAACTAACTCGAACCTCGCTGTTAATAATTTAGCTTTTTCTGTGGGCATTGGCAAGATAGATTGTATATATTTTTCTAAATTTTCTTTAGTCATTGTTTGGTTTTTGTGAGTAGTTTTATTTTTAAGACTGACAAAACTGCAGTTTTTTGATTTTGGTATGATTATCGCTTTTTATCAGTAAAACATAAAAGTAATGAAACTATTTTTAAAATTATTGCTAACTGCGTTGGCAGTTATCATATTAGCAAGTGTATTACCAGGTGTGGTTGTAACAAGTTATGTAACAGCAATAATTGTAGCTGTAGTAATTTCGTTATTAAACATGTTTGTACGTCCGTTATTAGTGTTTTTTACATTGCCTGCAACTATTGTAACGTTAGGGTTGTTTTTATTTGTAATTAATGCCATTATTATAATGCTAGCAAGTAGCTTAGTTACTGGCTTTGCAGTAAGCGGATTTTTTACAGCACTTTTATTTAGTGTGCTGTTATCAGTATTCAGATCGTTCTTGTTTTCGTTACTAGATGAAGATAAGATGTAGCTGAAAACGAAAGAGTTAAACCTTTTGCAGAAAAGGTAAAAATAAACTAATTTTGCACCCGATTTTAAAGAAACAGATTTTAAGATGAATATTACAAAACAAAACGTAGATGCGTTAAACGCAGTTATAAAAGTTGATATAGTTGCTGAAGATTACCAAGCTACAGTAACAAAACAATTAGAAGATTACCGTAAAAAAGCAAACATTCCAGGATTTAGAAAAGGTCAAGTGCCAATGGGAATGGTTAAGAAGCAATACGGAAAATCAATAATGATTGATGAAGTAAACAAGCTTTTACAACAATCGTTAAATAAATATTTAGCAGAAGAAAAATTAGATATTTTAGGAAACCCATTACCAAGAGTAGAAGATAATTTTAACTGGGATGCAGAGAAGTTCTCTTTTGAATTCGAATTAGGATTAGCTCCTGAGTTTGATGTAAACTTAAAGCCTAAAAATAAGGTTACGCAATATAATATCATCGCAACGGATGAGTTATTAACTAAGGAAATTGAAAATATTCAAACTCGTTACGGTAAGATTTCACCTATTGATGCAGCTACAGAAGAAGCTAACATTACTGGTACGTTTGTAAACGAAGCTGAGGAGATTAATAAAAAATCAACAATTTCTGTAAAAGATATTAAAGGTAAAACAAACTTAAAGAAGTTTGTTGGTGCTAAAGTTGGTGATGTATTAGAGTTAAAAACAAAGAGTTTATTTGAAGATGAGCACAAGTTGCAAGATGCCTTAGGTGTTGCTCACGAAGCGGTTCATGGTTTAGACGTTGCTGTTACTTTTACAATAGAAGAAGTTACAAAAACAGAAGCCGCAGAATTAGATAAAGAATTATTTGATAAACTATTTGCTGACGGAAGTGTAAGCACAGTATCTGAGTTAAAAGATAAAATTAAAGAAGATGCTGAAAAGCAATTTCAACAACAAGCAGATCAGCAATTATTAAATGCAATTACTGAAAACTTAGTAGAGAATACAAAATTTGAGTTGCCTACTGAATTTTTGCAAAAGTGGTTACAAACTGCAGGAGAAAAGCAATTAACTGCTGATGAAGCTGTAGCAGAATATAATAAATCTGAAAAAGGTTTACGTTACCAATTAATCGAAGGAAAGGTAATGAAAGATAACGATATTAAGATTGATTATAAAGAATTAGTGGATTATGCAAAAGGGTTTATCCGTTCGCAAATGGCACAGTTTGGTAACATGAATCCAGAAGAAAAAGAGTTAGACGATATCGCTGGTAGAGTATTACAAAACCAAGAAGAAGCTCAGAAATTACAATCTCAATTAATTAGCCAAAAATTATTAGGTTTCTATAAAGAGAATATGAGCTTTGATTCGAAAGAACTTTCTTACGAAGATTTCATCAAAGAAGTATATAAATAAATGTCATTGTGAGGAACGAAGCAATCTATTTATTAAAAACTAGATTGGTTGAATTAATTATGCCTCAGTAAAGATAAAAAAACATAAGAAACCTGAATGTGAATTCAGGTTTTTTTAGCCATAAACGGTAACAATATACTAACGAAATAGTTCTTATATTTACACCATATAACCCAAAAAACATTTTTAAAATGGATTACGGAAAAGAATTTGAAAAATACGCAACAAAACACCACGGAATAAACAGTACATATTTAGGTAAAATAACAAGTAGTTTAACGCCATATATTATGGAAGAACGTCAGATGAATATTACCCAAATGGATGTTTTTTCTCGTTTAATGATGGATAGGATTATCTTTTTAGGTACAGGTGTTAACGACCAAGTAGCCAATGTAATTCAAGCACAATTATTGTTCTTAGAAAGTGTTGATGCTAGTAAAGATATTTCAATTTACATTAACTCTCCAGGTGGAGGTGTTTATGCAGGTTTAGGAATTTATGATACCATGCAATTTATAAAGCCAGATGTAGCAACAATATGTACAGGTATGGCAGCATCTATGGGAGCTGTTTTAATGTGTGCTGGTGCTAAAGGAAAGCGTTCAGCATTACCACACTCTCGTATTATGATTCACCAACCAATGGGAGGTGCGCAAGGGCAAGCGTCTGATATAGAAATTACAGCAAGAGAGATTTTAAAATTAAAAGATGAGTTGTATACTATCATTGCAAATCATTCAGGGCAAACAGTTGACAAAGTAAATAGAGACTCTGATCGTGATTATTGGATGAAAGCTGACGAAGCAAAAGCTTACGGAATGGTAGATGAAATTTTAACAAGAAAATAATACATTACTGTTATTACGAACAGAGTAACGTAATTTCTCTTTTAGAAAGAGATTACGTTGTAAAACTCGTTATGACGTTATAAAGTAACATAAAATGTCGAAAGAAGAAAACTTACAATGTTCCTTTTGTGGGCGTAAAAAGCCAGAAACTGATTTATTAATCGCTGGTATGGATGCCCATATTTGTGATAAATGTATAGAGCAAGCTCACGGTATTGTAGAGGAAGAAGTAACTGAAGCTAAAACAGATGGTTTATCGAAAGATTTAACATTAAAAAAGCCAAAAGAAATTAAAGCTTTTTTAGATCAGTATATAATCGGGCAAGACCAAACAAAAAGAGGAATGTCGGTAGCTGTATATAATCACTATAAGCGATTGTTACAAACTAAAGACGAAGAAGATGAGGTTGAAATAGAGAAGTCGAACATTATTTTAGTGGGTGAAACGGGTACCGGTAAAACATTGGTAGCACGTACAATTGCTAGAATGTTAAACGTACCTTTTTCTATTGTAGATGCTACAGTTTTAACACAGGCAGGATATGTTGGTGAAGATGTTGAAAGTATTTTAAGTCGCTTATTACAAGCCGCAGATTACGATGTAGAAAAAGCACAACGTGGTATTGTTTTTATCGATGAGATAGATAAAATAGCTCGTAAAGGGGATAATCCTTCAATTACTAGAGATGTATCTGGTGAAGGTGTTCAGCAAGCTTTATTAAAACTATTAGAAGGATCTGTAGTAAATGTTGCTCCTAAGGGAGGAAGAAAGCATCCAGATCAGAAGTTTATTGAGGTAGATACCAAGGAGATATTATTTATTGCAGGTGGTGCTTTTTCAGGAATTGATAGAATTATCAGCAAGCGTTTAAATATGCAAGCTGTAGGTTATAGCGCTTCAATTGATGAAGACAAGGTTGATGAAAGTAACTTGTTACAATACATTATTCCTTCTGATTTAAAATCATTTGGATTAATTCCAGAAATCATCGGTCGTTTGCCTGTATTAAGCTACATGAATCCGTTAGATGCAGAAACATTGCGAGCTATTTTAACCGAGCCTAAAAACTCTATTATTAAGCAATACACAAAGTTGTTTGCTATGGATGATGTTGAGTTTACCTTAACAGAAGAAGCATTAAATTATATCGTTGATAAAGCAATTGAATATAAACTAGGTGCTCGTGGATTACGTTCATTGTGTGAAGCTATTTTAACCGATGCAATGTTTGATATGCCAAGTTCAGATGAGAAGGAATTAAAGGTAACCAAAGAATATGCTGAATCTAAAGTAACAAAATCAGCTTTAAAGAAATTAAGAGCAGTTTCGTAATTTATGTTAAAAGCATATATTAGTACTATCATCAGAATTAATAATTATTGATAAAACAAAAAAAAGACCACATTTTAATAAATGTGATCTTTTTTTGTTTTAGGTAAAAGTATTTTTAGTGCGATATAATTTTACTGTGTTTCTTAATCCATTGATTAAGTTGTTCAGTAGTCAAATTATATTTTTGTTGTATTTCGCTTCTTTTATTTTGAATGTGTGTTGCATTTAAAACAGCGTATTCATATTCTTTAGCTACTGATTTTTGAAACTTCTCGTAATAACTTTTTGCAGTTTCTTGTGGTTGTGTAGTTTTAGGTTTAAGAGCAGAATCACCAAGTAAATTAATCCACTGCGTAAATTCTTCAGCATTTAAATTATACTTTTTTTGCACTTCTTCTTTTTTACTTTGTAAGTAAGAAGGTGTTAAAATTGCCTTTTCATATTCTTCTACAGCCGATTTCTTAAATTTAGAATAATAAGCAACAGAGTGTTTTTGAGGTAAGCCAACATCTGTGCTTTTAACTACATTGTTATTAGAAACTAATAAGCTAGAGTATTTATTAATCCATTCAGTTAACTGAGCTGGATTTAAATTATATTGTTGTTGTAATTCGTCCTTTTTACTTTGTAAATGAGCAGCTGTTAAAACTAATTTGTCATACTCAGTAACTACAGAAAGCTGAAACTTTTCATAATAATTAGAAGCTGTTTGTTTAGTAGTATTATTTTGTACAGGTAGAGTTTTTTTTACTACAGGTTGCGTTACCGTTGGTTTGCTTTTTGGTGTAGAAGTAGCTACGGTGGTAGTTTCTGTATAACCGGCATTGCTTGTATATGCAGCTGTTTCGTCTTTATACCATGCTTGTGGAATATTGTTTAGCTGTTTGTCATTTACAATAATAGCATCAATTTCATTACTAGTAGTGTCTAAACTTTCTAATTTCGTACACCCTTTAACATCTAAGTTGGTTAAACGATTAAAACTGCAATATAGGCTTTCAAGATTTTTGTTGTCTCCAAGAATAAGTTCTGTTAACTCATTATTATCACAACTCACATAAATTAACTCAACATTATTACGAAGGTCAAGACGCTCTATTTGGTTATCACTACAGTTTAAAAATGTAATAGAGGTACTTTTAGATAAATCTATTTTAGTAATATTATTACCAAAGCAATCGATACGTTTTAAATTAGGAAAACTTTCAAGACCTGTTAAATCTTTAATTTTCGAATGTACATTAGGTAAAAGTTTATTTGTTATCGGGTCGTTTACATTTAAGTTAACAACATGTCTTGCGTCACTAACCAAAATACTTCCGTTTAAACCGTTAGAGTCTATTCCTAAATCGATTAGACATTCTTCCAAACCAATATCAGGAATGATAATAGTTTCTTGTGCAACTACATTTAAAGTTAACAGTAATATAATATATAAAGATGTGAATTTTTTCATAAAAGGTAAATTTGTGGCAAAATTATATATTTATATGATTTAGACAAGTAAAAAGAGTAAGAGATTTCTGTATTAACATAAACGCATTTAAAACTAGTATATTTGCTAGCTGTATTTAAAGTCCTATATGATAACCCAACAAACCATAGAAAAAGTTTTTGAAGCCGCCCAAGTAGCCGAGGTGATAGGTGAATTTGTGCAATTAAAAAAATCAGGAAGTAGTTTTAAAGGCTTAAGTCCGTTTACAGATGAGAGAACTCCGTCTTTTATGGTATCGCCTGTAAAACAGATATGGAAAGATTTTAGTACAGGAAAAGGAGGGAACGCAGTTTCTTTTTTGATGGAACATGAGCATTACACGTATCCGGAGGCAATTAAATGGTTGGCTAAAAAATACAACATCGAAATTGAAGAAACCGAGCAGTCTGACGAGCAAAAAGAGCAGCTGAACGAAAGAGAAAGTATGTTTTTGGCATCTAAATTTGCTAAAGATTACTTTCACGATGTATTAATGAACAGCCAAAAGGGGCGTGCAATCGGATTGTCTTACTTTAAAGAAAGAGGTTTTAGAGAAGATATTATCGAAAAATTTGATTTAGGATATTGTAAGGATGAATGGACTAATTTTACTGATGCAGCATTAGCAAAGGGCTATGATTTAAAGTATTTAAAATCTACAGGTTTAACAATTGTAAAGGAAGGCGGGCCACAAATAAAAAAATTTGATCGTTTTAAAGGTCGTGTAATGTTTCCGATACACAGTATGTCGGGGCGTATTTTAGGTTTTGGAGGTAGAATACTTACCAACGATAAAAAAGCAGCAAAATATTTAAACTCTCCTGAGAGTGATATATACCATAAAAGTAAAATTTTATACGGAATTTATCATGCAAAGAAAGAGATAGCAAAACAAGATAACTGTTATTTGGTAGAAGGATATACTGATGTTATTTCTTTTTATCAATCGGGAGTAGAAAATGTGGTTGCTTCTTCTGGTACTGCGCTTACTTCCGATCAAATTCGATTGGTAAATCGATTAACTAAAAATATTACCGTTTTATTTGATGGCGATGCAGCCGGAATTAGAGCTTCTATTCGTGGTATCGATTTGATTCTTGAACAAGGAATGAATGTAAAAGTAGTTTCTTTTCCTGAAGGTGAAGATCCTGATAGTTTTGCAAAAGCACATTCTACAGAAGAATTAAAACAATATTTAGACGAAAAGTCACAAGACTTTATTGAGTTTAAAGTGTCTTTGTTAATGGAAGATGCAGCGAATGATCCTGTAAAAAAAGCAGGATTAATTCGTGATATTGTTACCAGTATTTCTAAAATTCCTGATGGCATTCAGCGAGAAGTATACGTGCAAGAATGTGCGCGTATTATGGATATTTCTGAACGTGTTTTGTTTAGCGAATTAGCGCAGTTGATAAGTAAAGGATTGGCTAATTCTAATAAACAGAGTCAAGGTAGTAGTTCTTATCAACCGCAAGCGGAATATTCATCACAACAAGAAAAAGCTTCGTTAGGTCTTGTAAAAGGAGGAGGAAAAGGTCGTCAGAAAATTGATCAGCTTAATATTTTAGAAAAAGAAATTATAAGAATATTGTTGTTGTACGGAAATGAAGTAATCGATTTTGTAAATTGGGTTGATGGCGTTGATGAAAAAGGTCGCCCAGTCATGGAAAAAGAAGAATATCAAAATACGGTTTCTAATGAGCTTTATTTAAATTTACAAGAAGATGAAATTGAGTTTGCCAACGAAATTTTTAAATTAACTTATTATCAATTAGTGCATCAGTTAAATCAAGATGAAAAAATTTCTATCGATCAATTAATAATGCATGAAAATCAAGAAATATCAAATTTAGTAACCAATATTTTAATGGATGAAGAAAAATATTCTTTAAGCGATTGGGAGCGAAAAGAGATTTTTGTGACAGAAACGGTAAAAATATTGCCTAAACTAGTTTCAGATGCTGTGTTAAATTTAAGAAGGGTTTTAATTGAAGAAAAAATTAAAGAGATAATGCACGAAGTACAAACGCAAAATGCAGTTCTCGATTTAGAAGAAATTTCTAATTACACCGATTTAAAAAAGCGATTATTCGAGAAACTTAACAGAGTGGTTTAGATATTAATATATAAGTGTTTCTCCTTTTTATAATATCATTTATTTTTAGTAATTTCGTTACGAAAAAAAGAAAAAAGATATTATGAAAAAATTGCTAGGTTTTTTTGAGCTACTAAGATTGATTTTACTGTTGCCGTTTAAAATTTCGAACGGACATAAAAAACATGCCTATCAAAAGATTAAACGACAAATGCTGTTGGTTAATTTACTTTAAGTTACTAGGTATTTCGCAAACAGGAATAGGGACCATTTTGTGCTGATTAATTCGATTAAGACGAGTGTATATTTTAAATACTTCTAGTTTTCTATCAGAAAAATCAGCATTGTTTTTACCTTCATTTTGCATTTGCATTGCCCATTCTAATTCATCATACGACGCACCTATTTGATCTTCGTCTGTTCTGCTGTCACCGAATAAACCATCTGTAGGTTGTGCTTTTTGAATTGATTGTGGCACTTCTAAATATGCAGCTAAGTCAAATACTTCAGATTTAACTAAATCTGCAATAGGACTTAAATCAACACCTCCATCACCATACTTGGTGTAAAAACCTACGCCAAAATCTTCTACTTTATTACCAGTTCCGGCTACTAATAATCCGTGTAAGCCTGCAAAATAATACAAAGTAGTCATGCGTAAACGCGCACGTGTATTTGCTAAGGCTAAATCGGTTTTTGCTGATTTTTCAACATTAGGAACCACGGTTTTAAAATCTTCAAAAGTACTGGTTAAATTTACTTCTACTTCCGTAACATTGCTAAAACGTTCTTTTAATTGTTTAATATGTTCATTTGCCCTGTTTATTTGACTTTCTGCCTGATGAATCGGTAACTCGACACATAAAGTAGGTAAACCCGTTTTTGCACATAAAGTGGAGGTTACAGCACTATCTATACCACCAGAAACACCAACTACAAATCCGTTAACACCAGAATTTGTAGCGTATTCTTTTAGCCATTGTACAATATGTTCTGAAACTTTAGGTGTATTCATAATTAGATAGATTTTATAAAGGTTTATATAAAAAGGATATAAACTATTTTAGTAATTTCGACGTTGTAATGTTGAATGTAAATATACTAAAGTTCATGAGAAAAATTTTAGCACTTTGTGTTTTAGTTTCTGGTTTAATGTCTTGTAAAAAAGAGGCAGCTATTAATTTTAAAGTTGATGCTTCTAACATTGATGTTGTTGTAAATATAGATCGATTTGATGTTGATTTTTATACAACGACTCCAAATGATTTAAATCAAACAAAAAAAAAATATCCGTTGTTGTTTCCGCGACAACCTGATAGTGTTTGGGTGAATAAAATAAATAACGAGGATGAAAGAGAATTGTTTAATGAAACTCAAAAAGTTTATAAAAGCATAGATACTTTAAAGGCTGAGTTAACATCACTTTTTAAGCATTTAAAATATTACAATCCGAAGTTTAAAAGCCCGAGAGTAATTACAATGTTAACAAATATCGACTATGATAATCGCATTGTATATGCCGATAGTTTATTGTTAATTTCTTTAGATGCTTATCTTGGGGAAAATCATCGGTTTTATAATGATTATCCGGTTTATGTAAAGCAAAACAATGATAAAAAACATATTATTGTAGATGTAGCAAAAGCAATCATAAATGCACAAGTGTTTTCGGGGAAACAAAGAAGTTTTATTGATAAGATAATTCAAAAAGGAAAAAGAATGTATTTGTTAGATACCTATTTACCTATGGTTTCTGATGATCAAAAAATAGGCTATTCTAAAGTTAAATATGATTGGGCAAAAAGTAATGAAGAACATATTTGGAAATATTTTATTGAAAAAGATATGTTGTATAGTACCAATAAAGAATTAGATAAACGCTTTATAGATATAGCCCCTTTTTCTAAGTTTTATATGGAGCAAGACAATCAATCCCCAGGTAGAATAGGGGAGTTTATTGGTTGGCAGATTGTACGTTCGTACATGCAAAAGAATGACGTATCTTTGCAAGAATTATTACAAAAAAACGAAGAGGAAATCTTCAAGAATTCAAAATATAAACCAAAGAAATAATGGCGATAGAGCACACTTCTAAAATAACATTTAAGGTAGGGTTAGACGAGAATAAAGTTCCTGAAGAAATTTCATGGAATGCCGAAGATGGCGGAATTGATAACGAACCTTCTAAGGCAATCATGTTATCGGTTTGGGATCATAAGAAAAAAGATACTTTGCGTATGGATCTTTGGACAAAAGACATGCCTGTTGATGAGATGAAGCAGTTTTATCATCAAACATTAGTGTCTATGGCAGCGTCATTTGAAAGAGCTACAGACGATGCTAAAATGGGGGCAACCATGCGAGATTTTTGTGATTACTTTGCAGAAAAATTAGAATTGAAAAAATAATAAAAAAAGCGAGCTATTAAGCTCGCTTTTTTTATACGGTATGTTTTTTTATTTTATTAATGATAAGGTCATAATCTTCAGTGTTGTTCACAAAATCTAAATCAGAAACATCTATAATTAAAATATTTAAATTGGGTTCTGTTTTTATAAAGTTGCTGTAACCATCGTGTATTTTTTGTAAATAACTAGCTTCTATATTTTGTTCGTAATCTCTTCCTCGCTTTTTAATGTTTTCTAATAAACGTTCTGTATTTTGATATAAATACACATATAAATCAGGTTTAGTGATTTCTTTGTACATTAAATCGAACATTTTACGGTATAATTTATACTCGTCTTTTTGCAAGGTAACTTGGGCAAAAATTAAAGATTTAAAAATGTAGTAATCAGAAACAATAAAGTTTTTAAATAAATCAAATTGTGCTAAATCATCTGTTAATTGCTGATATCTATCCGCCAAAAAACTCATTTCTAACGGAAAAGCATAACGCTCATTATCTTCATAAAATTTTGGTAAAAACGGATTATCAGCAAAACGTTCTAACACGATTTTTGCGTTAAATTCGTCAGACATCATATTAGCTAATGATGTTTTTCCTGCTCCAATATTTCCTTCTATAGCAATGTAATTATATTTTTCGGTAATAGGAGTTGGTCTTTTTAATAGCTCTTTAACAAGTGTGATTTCTGAATCGTCTATACAATTTTCTAAACAAATATATAAATGCTTTTTTTCTATTGGATGAATGGTATTTCTAGCAATTTCTACTAAAGGAACCAATACAAACTTTCGATCTAACATCCGCGGATGCGGTACAATAAGATTTTTAGAGAAAATAATTTCATCTTCAAATAAAATAATATCGATATCAATAATTCTGTCTGCATAACCCCCTGTATCTTTCCTAGTTCTTCCTAATTCGCTCTCTATTGCAAGCAGACTTTTAATTAAGCTTTCGGGTGGTAAATAAGTAGAAACTTTAATACAGGTATTGTAAAAGTCGGCACCATCAAAACCTAATGAAGGTGTTTTATATACGGAAGCAATTTTAAGGACAGCACCAATTTTATCAGCAATTATATTAATTGCATTCTGAATGTTTTCGAGCTTATCACCTTTATTGGTTCCTATTGATAAATATGTTATTCGTTGTATTTTCATGTGTAGATTGCAAAGAAAAATAAAACTAGAACAACATAAGTAAAAAAACATACTTTTTTTATTTTAAATAAGGTAGGGTAAGGCTCATTAGATTTGTTTTATATATGGATTTCTTTATAGAGTATAGTTTTTATTATGATTATTGGGGAATGGTCAAAAACAAAACTCTTGAAATATTGCTAGTTTTAGTGGTTTTTTTAGATGTTTATAACTCTAAGATCTCCCTGTTAATAAGGTAACAAAAAAGGCAACCATATGGTTGCCTTTTTTTAATTTTATAGGAAAGATTTTTACTCTTCTTTTCTAGGTTCTCTTGGTTTTCTGTCATCACGCCCGCGGTTATCTCTGCTTCTGTTATCACGTCCGCCAGAACGTTTATCATCCCTTGGTGGTCTTGCTACATAACCTTCTGGTTTTGGTAACAATGCTTTACGAGAAACTTTTTCTTTACGAGTTCTTGGATCCTGACCGAAATATTTCACATCAAAAACATCACCCATATTTACTACATCAGTAACGTTTTCTGTACGTTCCCAAGCTAATTCACTAACGTGTAATAAAACTTCGTTTCCTGGAGCATCCATATATTCTACAACTGCACCAAAATCTAACATTTTAATTACTTTAACCTGGTAAGCATTACCTACTGTTGGCTTGAAAAGCATAGATTCGATACGAGTAATAACTTCCTCTATCCCTGCAGGATCAGTTCCTAAGATTTCAATAATTCCTTCTTCGGTTACAGCATCTTCAGTAATTACAATTGTAGTTCCTGTTTCTTTCTGTAATTCTTGAATATGTTTACCTCCTGGTCCAATAAATGCACCAATCATATCATTAGGAATACGTCTGTTAATCATTTTAGGAGCATGTTCTTTAACTTCTTCGTTTGCTGAAGCAATCGTGTCAGTTAATTTCTCTAAAATATGTAAACGACCGTCACGAGCTTGTTTTAGTGCATTTACTAAAATTTCGTAACCTAAACCTTTTACTTTAATATCCATTTGACATGCAGTAATTCCTTCCGAAGTACCCGTTACTTTAAAGTCCATATCACCTAAGTGATCTTCGTCACCTAAAATATCAGATAAAACTGCGTAACGATCACCATCAGAAATTAATCCCATAGCAATACCAGAAACTGGTCTTGTCATTTTAACACCTGCGTCCATTAATGCCATCGTACCAGCACAAACTGTAGCCATAGAAGAAGAACCGTTAGATTCTAATACTTCAGATACTACTCTTACTGTATAAGGACAATCGTCTGGAATCATTCCTTTTAATCCACGTTGCGCTAAGTTACCATGACCAACTTCTCTACGAGACGTTCCTCTTAATGGTCTAGCTTCACCTGTACAAAAAGGAGGGAAGTTATAATGTAAATAGAAATTCTCTTCACCTTCGTAAGATGGCATGTCTATTTTATTTGCATCTCTTGATGTTCCTAAAGTAACAGTTGCTAATGCTTGCGTTTCTCCACGAGTAAAAATTGATGAACCGTGTGTAGAAGGTAAATAATCTACCTCACACCAAATTGGTCTAATTTCATCAGTCTTACGACCGTCTAAACGTAATCCTTCAGCTAAAGTTAATTCACGAACAGCAGCTTTTTGAGATTTATTGAAATATTTTCCAACTAAATCACCATAATCTGCTAATTCTTCTTCAGTAAAAGCAGCTTTTACTTCTTCTTTTACTTCAGCAAAAGCAGCAGAACGCTCTGCCTTAGAGGTTCCTTTTTTAGCGATAGCATAACACTTATCGTATGCAAGGTCATTTATTTTTGCAGCAACTTCTTCGTCTTCTCTTTCTCCTTCGTATTCTCTTGTTTCTTTCTTACCGAAAGCTTCTGCTAAACGTACTTGAGCAGCACACTGAATCTTAATAGATTCATGAGCAAATTTAATTGCATCTGCCATTTCTTCTTCAGAAATCTCATCCATTTCACCTTCAACCATCATTACAGAATCAGCTGATGCTCCAATCATCATATCGATGTCAGATTCTGCTAATTGTGCTCTGTTTGGGTTGATTACAAATTCTCCATTTACTCTAGCAACACGTGCTTCAGAAATTGGGCATTCGAAAGGGAAATCTGATAATTGAATAGCTGCTGATGCTGCTAAACCTGCTAATGCATCTGGCATAACATCTTCATCATGAGACATTAATTGGATCATTACTTGTACTTCTGAATGGTAATCTTTTGGGAATAATGGACGTAAAACACGGTCTACAAGACGCATTGTTAATACTTCACCATCACTTGGTCTAGCTTCTCTTTTAAAGAAACCACCTGGATAACGACCGGCAGCTGCAAACTTCTCTCTATAATCTACCGTTAATGGCAAGAAATCAACTGTTCCTGCTTTGTAGCTAGATACTACAGTACATAACAACATTGCTTTTCCCATTTGAACAACAACCGAACCATGGGCTTGTTTTGCTAACTTACCCGTTTCTAATGAGATGGTTCTTCCATCTCCAAGGTCAATGACCTCTCTAAATACTTTTGGAATCATAAATTTTAATTCTAAATTTTTAAATTGTTTGTTGTTATGTTGTTATTGTTTGTTGTTGCAATGGAAATTCAAAATTGTTGTTAAAAATCTTGAGTTTTTTATATAAATTTCTATTAGTTAGATAGAAATGAACTTTTTTTAAAATAAAAAAGAGGCACGTTTATAGAGCCTCTTTTTTGTGAGAATTATTTTCTAATTCCTAATTCTACGATAATCGCACGATATCTGTTGATTTCTGTTTTCTTTAAGTAATCTAGTAAACTTCTACGCTTACCTACCATCTTTACTAATGAACGCTCTGTATTAAAATCTTTACGATTTCTTTTTAAGTGCTCAGTTAAGTGGTTGATTCTAAATGTGAACAATGCAATTTGTCCTTCCGAAGTACCAGTATCAGCTTTACCTTTACCGTGTTTTTCGAATAATCCTTCTTTTACTTCTTTTGTTAAATACATTCCAATATTATTTAAATGATTTTTATGTACACCAATAATGTTTTTATTGATGCTGCAAATGTACAAATATTTTTTTATTTGAAATGTATAGAAATGAGTGTTTTTAAGCAGGATGAAAACAAAAAAAAAGCTAGCGTTAGCTAGCTTTTTTTTATGCTCTTATAGGTTGATTCTGAATCAAGTCTATATATAAATTTACTTGTTTCTTTAAGTTTTTACGTTCGTAAATCCCGTCTAAGAAACCATGTTCTAATACAAATTCAGATCGTTGAAAACCTTCAGGTAATTCTTTACCTGTTGTGTCTTTTACAACACGTGGCCCCGCAAATGCAATTAAAGCATTAGGTTCAGCAATATTAATATCACCCAACATTGCAAATGAAGCTGTTGTTCCTCCAGTAGTTGGATCGGTACATAATGATATGTACGGAATTTTAGCATCTGCTAATTGTGCCAATTTAGCTGATGTTTTTACTAATTGCATTAAAGATAATGATGCTTCCATCATACGTGCTCCTCCAGATTTTGAAATCATTAAAAAAGGAAGTTCGTTTTTGATAGCATAATCAATAGCTCTTGCTATTTTTTCTCCAACAACACTTCCCATAGATCCACCGATAAAAGCAAAATCCATAGAAGCAATAACGATATTGTTTCCGTAAGATTTACCTACAGCTGTACGAACAGCATCTTTTAAACCAGTTTTCTTTTGTGCCGCTTTTAAGCGATCTGGATATTTTTTAGTGTCTTCAAATTTTAAAGGATCTTTTGATGTTAAAGTTGCATTTAATTCAACAAAATTATTGTCATCAAAAAAAAGTTCGAAATACTCATGACTTCCAATACGAACATGGTATCCATCCTCAGGACTTACATATAAGTTTTTCTTTAGTTCATCAGTATCTATTACTTTACCACTAGGTGTTTTATACCACAAGCCTTTAGGCGTGTCTTTTTTTTCTTCGGTTGGGGTTTGAATCCCTTTGTCTGTACGTTTAAACCAAGCCATAGTTTAGTTTATATTTTGTTGTTTGTTTTTGGTTAACTCTTTATATTTTAAGAAAAGAGCTGACGACAAATGTAAATGATTTTTGTGAACTTTACTTTTGATAAATAAAAAAAAAGCACTTAGATTATTCTAAGTGCTTGTTTTTTAGAAGTTATGAATACTATAAAGTGTTTACATTATTTAAATCTTCAAATGCTTTTTTAAGACGTGTCTTAAATGTTAACTCGCCTTCTCTTAGCCATTTACGAGGGTCGTAGTGTTTTTTATTAGGTTTGTCAGCTCCATCAGGATTACCAATTTGAGTAGCCAAGTATTCTTTTTTATCTAAAACATAATCACGTACACCTTCGGTAAAGGCATACTGTAAATCAGTATCAATATTCATTTTTATAACTCCGTAACCAATTGCTTCTCTTATTTCTTCTAAAGTAGAACCTGATCCGCCATGAAAAACAAAATCAATTGTATTATGAGGAACATCATACTTTTTTGAAATATATTCTTGAGAGTTCTTTAAAATTTTCGGTGTTAATTTCACATTACCCGGCTTGTAAACTCCATGAACATTACCAAAAGCAGCAGCGATTGTAAATTGATCGCTTACTTTCATTAATTCTTCATAAGCAAAGGCAACTTCCTCTGGCTGTGTGTATAACTTAGAAACATCAACATCAGAATTATCTACGCCATCTTCTTCACCACCAGTTATTCCTAACTCAATTTCTAAAGTCATACCTATTTTACTCATACGAGCTAGGTATTTTTTACAAATTTCAATATTTTCCTCAATAGGTTCTTCAGATAAATCTATCATATGAGAACTATAAAGAGATTTTCCTGTTTCTTTATAAAACTGCTCACTTGCATCTAATAAACCATCAATCCAAGGTAATAATTTTTTAGCAGCATGATCTGTATGTAATATTACAGGAATTCCATAAGCTTCAGCTAATAAGTGCACATGTTTTGCTCCTGCAACAGCCCCAGCAATAGCAGCTTTTTCATTTTCGTTTGATAAACCTTTACCTGCATTAAATTGAGCTCCACCATTAGAAAACTGAATTATTACTGGTGAGTTTAATTCTTTTGCAGTTTCTAAAACAGTGTTTACGGTGTTAGAACCTACAACATTTACAGCAGGTAATGCAAAATTTTTATCTTTAGCTAATTGAAATATTGCTTGAACTTCTTTACCGGTAGCAACACCAGCCTTAATAGTATGAGCCATTTTATTTGTTTTTAGTTGTGTTTAGCGCATCAAAAATAAGAAATTTTCAACGTATTAATAAGAAATAACAGCAAGTGAATTGATAATAAAAATTAAAAAGGGTAGTTAATTCCTATATTTAATACAGAGCTAGAGAAATCGAAGTTCTTAAACCACTTATTATTCTCTAAATAAGGTTCATGTACTTTAAAGCCTAAATCTAATCGTGCTATTAAAAACTTAAAATCATAACGAAGTCCGAAACCAGAACCAACCGCCATATTAGTTAAAGATTTTATATTTTTAAACTTAGTACTTTCTTCAGTGAATTGAGAATTAGTAATGTCCCAAATATTTCCTGCATCAACAAATAAAGCTCCTTTTAAAGAACCTAATACATTAAATCGATATTCAAAACTCGATAAAAATTTTAAACTACCAATATTATATTCTAATCCTGGTTTTCTAGTTCCTGGTCCTAAATCATATGTTCTCCAAGCTCTAATATCGTTTGACCCTCCTGCAAAATAACTACGAGAAAATGGAATGTTAGATTTGTCGTAGGTTATAATTGCTCCTAAAAAAGTTCGATGTGCTAAAACAGTGTTGTTACCAAGATTCCAATATTTCTTATATTCTATATCTGTTTTAAAATACTGAGCAATAGGTATTTTAAAAACTGTTCTTTGCCCTCTGTCGTTTGTTTCGTTAGATAATAAACCCATAATGTTTCCTGAATTGGCAATTCTTAGCTTTAGAAAAGAAAAGTTTGCGTCTTTAGCATTTTCTTGGTTATTATACGTGTAACTATAAGCTATTTCAGGAATTAAAAAATCAGAAGTAATTATGTTGTAGCGATTAAAAATATTAAGGTTGTTTTGATATTCTGCAGGATTTGTGACTGCAAAAGAATTATCTTGGGCAACGTTTCTAATAAATTGAAGAATATCTGCAGAGTTACTAGAATTGTTAGCAGGCAGCGTGTATGCAGCTGTAGCGTCATCTACAGTTTTTAATTTAGAGTATTCTGAAGCATATATATTAAAATAATTATCAATATTTAAGTTTCGGATATATTGTGTATTAAAAAATTCTAACTGAATTGTTTTCTGTTCATTGTATTTCCATTTATAATCAATACCCACAGAAATATTTTGATTATCAAGACCTATATTTTTTTGAATACCACCACCCACAAAAAACTTTGTTCTAGGAAACATTTTTTTAGGCACAAGTTTATGTAACCCAAAAGGAGCCATAAAACGAGGTACTTCTAAAGAAAGATCAGCACCAACTTCCCAACCAGGTCCGTTATTTGAATTAAAGTAAGATCCGAAAGTCGATAGTTTAAAAATTTCAGCACCTTTAAAAGTATTTCTGTTTGTAACTGAAAACTTTAAAGAAACATCAAAATTTCTAATATTAGATCGAGAAA
The DNA here is from genome assembly GCF_029125915.1 of Tenacibaculum bernardetii. NCBI lineage: Bacteria > Pseudomonadati > Bacteroidota > Flavobacteriia > Flavobacteriales > Flavobacteriaceae > Tenacibaculum > Tenacibaculum bernardetii. Next base: position 27,210 of record NZ_JAQJCU010000006.1, on the reverse strand, counting down.
GTTCAGTATCTAAACCCAAAGTGTATTTTTCAATCGGAGTTAAAAAAACATCCGCTTCTAATTCATGATCATTTAATTCATTATAACGAATAGAAGTAGCTTTAAAGTTCTTTAACCCTCTTAAATGCGTACGTGTTAAATTTCTAGAAACATCATCATAAACGGCGTTAGGTTTAATAAATAACGATTGTGATAAGAACTTAGGATTGTATTTTAATTTTTTATGTGCATAAAAATTAATACCTTCATAGGAAGCAGAATCTTTATGAACGGAATTTCTTTCGTTATAAGTGTAATCGGTGTAGACGTTTATTTTTTTTATTTTTTGAATTTTAAAAGGAACAACTCTATCAGAAATGTTAATATCAACATCTGCTTTTTGATAGTTTTTTAGGGTGTCTATTTCAAAAGAAATATAATTTTCATTAAAATGGAATACTCCTTTATTTCTAAATAAATTAACTAATCGATTTGCCTCTTTAATAAAATTACCATCCTTGTATTGGTCTCCTGATTTAAGAAAACTTTTTTCTTTTAAGTCTTTATATATTACATCAAGAACAGGAGAAGATATTTTTGTGCTAATTGTATCTAAAAAAGAAGGTTTACCTTTTGATATATTATAAGATATGGCTCCCTTTTTATTACCTACAGAATCTTTTTGAGAAGAAACACGCGAACGGAAATAACCTTCGGTTTGAAAATAAGCATTTAAATTGGCTACTGTTTTTCTTGTTTTTTTATCATTAATAACAACAGGAGCTTCACCACTATTTAAAAACCAATTATTAAAGCCAATAAAGCTTTTAGCAACAGAGATACTTTGCTTTTCAGAAAAAGCACTTTTTAAGAAGGAATATGTTTTTGGTTTTTGTTTACCCCATTGTGTAGGCGTTTGTGGGCCTTCTGGGTTTCCTAAGTTGTAAAAATATAGCGATAAGGGGATGCCTAAAGCTTTCGCGTTAGGTCGTTGTATAAGTAATTCAGTAATGTTTTCGTCTGAGTTTTTTTCACTATCAACATAAATAGTGTTTTTTGTTAGTAATAACTCATTTTCTTTTACATATTTTATCGTATTACACGAACTGAATAAGACTACTAATAAAAAGAAGAAAGAAAGTTTTTTCATTAACTTTACGCCTCGTATTTTAAAGATCAAAAATACTAATTTTTAGTGGTTATAATGTGTTAAAAAAGATTTAATGAGTTTATCTAAAAGCAACCTGAAGTTAATAACAAGTTTACAGCAAAAAAAGTATCGCCAAAAGCATAAATTATTTGTAGCGGAGGGAATAAAGGTTGTAAAAGAATTATTAAACTCTTCTTTAGAAGCATCGCATGTTTTTACGGTAGATGAATCTTTTGTTGTTTCGAATGAAATAGTGTGTACTGTTATATCAGATAATGAATTAAAAAAAATTAGCACTTTAAAAAATCCGAATAAAGTTTTAGGGTTATTTAAAATACCCGAAGCAAAGCAAACTAATGAAACAGGATTAATAATTGCTTTAGATGAAGTGAATGATCCTGGTAATTTAGGAACTATTATCCGTTTATGCGATTGGTTTGGAGTATCAGAGCTTGTTTGCTCTAAAAATACTGTTGATTGTTATAACCAGAAAGTAGTGCAATCTACTATGGGTTCTTTAACGAGAGTTAATGTTTCTTATGTTGATTTACCTGATTTTTTATCTAGTACACAATTGCCAACTTACACGGCAGATATGGACGGAAATAATGTGTACAAAGCATCGTTGCCAGAAAAAGCTGTTTTAGTAATGGGGAATGAAGCAAACGGAATTTCAGCAGAAATTTCAGCAATTGTAAAGCACAAATTAACCATTCCTAGGTTTGGTGAAATTCAACAAACAGAAAGTTTAAATGTTGCTACAGCAACTGCTATTTTATTAAGCGAGTTTAAAAGAGGTTTAGAATAATCCGTTAATTTGAGCGTCTATTCTATCGATAATAGAACCTAAATCTTCTTGATTTTTAACGAAATCTAAATTATCAACATCTATAATTAATAGTTTTCCTTTGGTGTATTTACTAATCCAAGCTTCGTAACGTTCGTTTAATCGACTTAAATAATCGATGCTAATAGAGTTTTCATACTCTCTACCACGTTTGTGAATTTGTCCAACAAGTGTAGAAATATCGGCACGTAAATAAATTAATAAATCTGGCGGAGTTACCAAATTTTCCATTAATTCAAATAAAGAAGAGTAATTGCTATAATCACGATTTGTCATTAAACCCATTGCATGTAAGTTGGGTGCAAAAATGTGAGCATCTTCATAGATTGTTCTATCTTGAATAATTTTTTTACCAGATTGTCTTAATTCTAAAACCTGACGAAAACGGCTGTTTAAAAAGAAAACTTGCAGATTAAAAGACCAACGTTCCATCTCAGCATAAAAATCATCTAAATAAGGATTTTCATCTACCGATTCGAAATGTGGATCCCAATTATAATGTTTTGCTAATAATTGTGTTAATGTTGTTTTACCTGCGCCTATATTTCCGGCAATTGCTACATGCATATTTTTAGATATTTCAAGATGGTAAAATTACATAAAAAAAGGGATTTCAAAAGGTTTTAGCACATCAATTTATATCCGTATCCTCGTACATTTACAATTTGAATATTTTCATCGTGTTTTAATTTCTTACGTAATTTAGAAATAAATACATCCATACTGCGTGCGTTAAAAAAATCGTCATTACCCCATAATTTTTTCAATATAAAAGAACGATCTAATATTTCGTTTTTCTTTTGATAAAGATGAAATAACAATTCAGATTCTCGGTGGGTTAGTAATTCAGGTTCTGAATTAAAAAATAAAGTTTGTTTGCTGTGATTAAAAATGAAGTTACCAATTCTTAATTTATCAGAAGTTGTTTTTAACTGAGTTCTATTTAATAAAGAATGAACACGAACAATAAGTTCTTCCATAGAGAAAGGTTTTTTCAAATAATCGTTGCCTCCATGTTCAAAACCTTCTAAAACATCTTTCGTTTGTGATTTAGCTGTTAAAAAAATAATAGGAATATGTTTGTTTTCTAAACGGATTTCTTTGGCTAAAGTAAAACCATCTTTTTTTGGCATCATAACATCTAAAACCAACACATCTGGTAGCTCTTTTTTATATAAACTAAAGGCCTGTTCGCCGTCTTGGGCATGAAAGACTTCAAAATCTCTCGTTTCTAAACTTTCTTTTATAATTTGCCCTAAACTAGGCTCGTCTTCTGCTAACAATAATTTTATTTTTTTACTCATTTGGCAGCGTAATTTTAAAAGTAGTTTCTTTTGAATTTGAAGTTAAAGAAAGGAAGCCGTTGTGTTTTTCTATGATTTTTTTAGAATAATATAAGCCAATTCCAAAACCTTTTACGTCGTGTGTGTTTCCTTTCGGAACTCGATAAAATTTTTCGAATATTTTTTCTTGTTGATTTTTCTCAATCCCTATTCCATTGTCAGTAATCGAAATTTCGATATTGCTTGGTACAAATACTATATTTATTTGTATCGTATCTCCTCCATATTTTATGGCGTTGTCGATAAGATTAGAAACTGCATTTTCAAGATGAAATACATCTATTTCTGTAGTTAATGTAGCAATATTTGTTGAGAAATAAATGTTTTTATCAATCAATATTTGCTGATGCTTTTGGGATATTTTCTCAACTAAATCAATAATATTTATCGGCTCCTTTTGCAACATTAAATTCTCACTATCTAAAGTTGCTGTTTCTAATAATTTCTCTACCATTTGATGTAGTTTTTTAAGTTGAACCGAAGAAATAGAAAGGTATTTTTTAGTTTTCTCTTTATCGTTAATCATATTAAAATTATCAATAGCTTCAATAGCAGTAGAAATTGTTGTAATGGGCGTTTTAAACTCGTGCGTAATGTTGCTTATTAGATCGTTTTTAATTTCAGCTAATTCTTTTTGTTGATTGATGACCTTTAATAAATAGAATAAGCTAGAAATTACAGCAAGCGATAATAGTAGGGACAAAATGATGCCTGTAGAGCTTCTTTTTAAAGCCTCGTATGTTGGGTTTTTATAATAGAGGTTAAATTTTTCATCAGCTTTTAAATAGGTAGATTTTGATTCAGCTTTAAGAAACGATTTTGTAGTGTTGGTTTTGTTGCTGTAAAAAAGTGTGTCTTTTTTTAAGTGATTAAAATAATATTTAGTGTTAATTCCTTTACTAATAAGTTCTTTTGATAGAATCGAATCAATATTTTTATAATTTATAGTGTCGTTTTGTATCGCTATAAAAATAGTTTGTAACCCTTTTATCAATTTTAAACTATCAGTGGCTTTTTTACCTAAGAAAACTTGAATATTTTCTGTCTTTTTAGGTTTTATATCCGAAAAAATATTTTTAGAAACTTTTACACTACTTTTTATTGGTGTAGAGTTAATCTCTTGTTTATTAAAAATAGATTCTATAAAAGAGGAATCCATTTTTTTAAAATCCTTATCATCACTATTTATTTCAATAGAAGTTATTTTAAAAGAAAGACTATCTTTTTTTAGGTGATTTTGCTTTTTTCTTTTTTTTAATCCTGATGTTTTAAATATGTCTTTCCAAATTTTATCTTTTTTTAATTTATCGGAAGCAGTAAGTTTTTCTGGCTCTACAATTGCAAAATGATTTTTTTTAGAAAGGTTTACGTAGTAAGCTTCAATTGAATTATCTAAGCTTAGTTGAATTTCATTTAAAACACGCTGTTTATTTTGTTCATAATTTTTATAGTTCCAATATAACTGTACACTAACGGTGGTTAGTATCGTTATAATGATAAAATATAAAATCCAACGATGTTTTTTGTTTTCCATGTTTCAAAGATAAGTAGTTAGCTGTAATTACAATAATGGCTTAACACTCGTTAACATTGGTTAACTTAAAGTAAATATTAATCTGTTCATATTTGTAGTATAAAATTTAAAAGATAACTAACATGAAAAAAATTATTACCATATTATTAATTAGTCTCTCTAGCATTATATATTCTCAAGAAGATAATACAACAACAGCAGAGATAAAAGAAAGTAACATAACAACAATAGTGTTAACTGTTGATTCTATTAAAGAATTAAAAAGTATCAATTGGGATGATGTAAAAGAGGTCTTTAACGAAAATACAGATAATGAAGAAAAAGTAATTTTAGGTTTTAAGGTTAAGAATAACAAAAAGGACTCTAACTTAAAATATAAACATAGTTTTCAGGTAGAGGGCAAATTGTCTGATTTAAATGAAACAATTAAAGTAGTAAAGAAAACAATTAAAATATTAGAAAATTTATAAAAATGAAAAAAGCAATAGCTATAATAACACTGTTTTTAAGTATCTCAATTTATGCACAAGGTTTTCAAGGAAAAGCAACTTATAAAACGCATAGAAAGGTAGATTTTAAAATGAAAGATAAAAAAGGAGGCAATTCAGATCTTCAAAAACAATTACAAGCACAATTGTTAAAACAATTTCAAAAAACATATACTTTAAATTTTAGCAAAACAGAATCTACTTATAAACAAAATGCAGCATTATCTGCTCCACAGGCTCAAAACGGAGTAAGCATTAAAATTATGGGTAATGGTGGTGGAACCGATGTTTTATATAAAAACATTGCTGATAAACGATTTGTAAATAAAACTGAAATTAGTGGGAAGCGTTTTCTTATTAAAGACAAACTAACTGATTTTGATTGGGAAATGACAAGCGAGACCAAAAATATAGGTAATTATACTTGTTATAAAGCAACAAAGAAAAGAGAAGAAACAAGAACTTCTTTTTCTATGACTGATGGAGAAAGAGAAGAGAAAAAAGAAAAAGTAACCATAGAAACTGTTGCTTGGTATACACCACAAGTGGCAGTAAGTAACGGTCCTGGGAGTTTTTGGGGATTGCCAGGGTTGATTTTAGAAATTCAAGACGGAAAACAAACAATAGTTTGTACCGAAATAGTAATGAATCCGTCAGATAAAGTTCAGATTAAAGAACCATCAAAAGGAAAAAAAGTTACTCAGAAAAAATTTGATAAAATAATGGAAAAGCATTCTAAAGAAATGATGGAACGTTTTAAAAGTAAGCGTAAAAGTAAAGATGGCAATTCATTTAGCATAGAAATACAAGGTTAAAATTAAACCTTTTCAGTTTTGTTAAGTCTAACACTTAATTACAATTAAGAGTTATAAAATTAAAAAGCAAAAATGAAACAATTTACAACCATCTTTTTTCTGTGTATTTCTATTACGATTTTTTCACAGGCTAATTTTCAGGGTAAAGCAGTGTATCAATCCAAAACAACAATGAATAGCGATTTTGGAGGAAGACAAATGTCTGAAGAACGAAAAAAACAAATTATGCAACGTCTGAAAAGTATGTTGGAAAAAACATTTGTTTTAAGCTTTACCAGAGAAGAATCAATTTATAAAGAAGAAGAAAAATTAGCAGCACCAACAACAGGAGGAAGGGGTTCAAGATTCGGTGGTTTTTCAGGTGGAGGAACAAAATATAAGAACGTAAAGGAAGGAGTCTTATTAGAATCGACAGAGTTTTTTGGTAAAAACTTTTTAATTTCTGAAGCTGCCAAAAAACCAAACTGGGAATTAGGAAGTGAAACGAGACAAATAGGTAATTACACTTGTTATAAAGCAACTTTAGTTAAAGAAAATGATGCTTTTGATTGGAGAAGTATGCGAAGACCTAGAAGAGATGAGGCTAAAAAAGATTCAACAAAAGTTGAAAAGGAATCACCAAAACAAATATTAGTTACCGCTTGGTATACACCACAAATACCTGTTAGTAACGGTCCTGGAAATTATTGGGGTTTACCTGGTTTAATTTTAGAGATTAATGAAGGTAGAACAACAATTTTATGTTCAGAAATAACAATGAATCCGTCTGAAAAAATAGAAATTGAAAAACCTGAAAAAGGAAAGAAAGTTACTAGAGAAGAATATACTAAAATGATGAAAGAGAAGATGGAAGAAATGAGAGATCGTTTTAGAGGTGGAAGAAGAGGCGGCGGAAGAGGCGGTCGATTCTAAAAAAACAAAATAATATACACATGAAAAAAATATTACTAATAGTCATTTTATTGACTACATGGATTACTAATGCCCAAATAACACTTAAAGGAGTTGTTAAAGATAGTATTGGGAGCCCTTTAGAAATGGCAAATGCAATAGCGATTAATACGGTTACTAAAAAATTAGATTCATATGGTTTTACTGATGCTAACGGAAACTATAAATTAAACCTTAAAAAAAACACAAGCTATAATATAAAAGTAAGTTATATTGGTTTTAAAACAGCTGATGTATTTGTGAAAACTGAAGATGTTGATGTTGTTAAAGATATCAGCTTAGGAATAGATGATAGTTTAGATGAGGTAAATGTTACCTATAAAATGCCCGTTACAATTAAAGGAGATACGATTGTTTATAATGCAGATAGTTTTAAAAACGGAACAGAAAAAAAACTAGGAGATGTCTTAGAAAATCTTCCAGGGGTTGAAGTAAATGATGATGGTGAAATTGAGGTAGAAGGTAAGGCTGTTAAAAAAATTATGGTTGAAGGAAAAGATTTCTTTGATGGTGATACAAAAATAGCAACAAAAAATATTCCTGCTGATGCTATTGATAAAATTGAGGTTTTAAAAAATCACAGTGAAGTTGGGCAAATGCGTAGTGTAACCGATAATGAAGACAACATTGTAATCAATATTAAATTAAAAGAAGGTAAGAAAAACTTTTGGTTCGGAGAAGTAACAGCAGGTTTGGGTGTAGGAATGACTGATAACAGATACATAGCAACACCAAAGTTATTTTATTACAATCCAAAATACAGTGTAAATATTATAACCGATGTAAATGACATAGGAGAAGTGCCATTTACAATGAGAGATTATTTTAAATTTACTGGTGGTTTTAGAGGTTTAAGCGAAAATAACGGAACAAATTTTAATGTAGGTTCTAGTGATATTTCGTTTTTAACACTAAGAAATAATAGAGCAAAAGAAATTGAATCTAAATTTGGTGCGGTGAACTTTAGCTATTCTCCAAAGAAAACATGGGATCTAAGCGGATTTGCAATTTATTCAGGCAATGAAACAGATATGGAAGAGGCAACAAGCAGTGTGTATTCTAATGCAGGAGTAGACAGAAATAATGTGCCAGCTTATAACGAAAACGATCCGTCATCTATTAAATATATTGATACAGAACAAACAGAAAACACCACTAATCAAACAAGTGATTTAGGATTGTTTAAAATAAGCTCGAGCTATAAACCTAATAGCGATAATCAATTTGATTATGATATTTTTGCTAAAATATCTAAGCAAAAACAGTTGCAAAACACCTTGTCATCTAGGACTTATTTAAATGCTGATGATGAAATAGTGCCTATTAATCAAATTTCAGAACAGAGTCCGTTTTCTATCAATCAAAATTTAAAATATTATTATACTTTAAATGAAAAAAATATTTTTGCTTTTGAAGCGCTGCATTTATGGCAAGATGAAGATCCTTTTTACAATGCAGAATTAGAAAAATTATCTTTTGCTAATTTAATAGGTGCAGATATAAATGCAAATCCGTTTAATTTAGGTCAGAATAAGAGAATAAAAACTAATAAATTTGATGCTAAATTAGATTACTTTTATATTATAAACCCTAAAAGTAATTTAAATATCACTTTAGGTACCACGCAAAGTAACCAACAATTTAATTCAGATATTTTCGAAATTTTAGGAGGTAACAAAAATACGATTAGTCAAATTACTAGTCAAAATGATGTAGATTTTACATTTAGTGATATATACGCAGGTTTACATTATAAATTTATAACAGGTATTTTTACTTTTGATCAAGGTTTTACAGCGCATAATTATATTTCTAAAAACACACAGTTAGGTTCTGAAGTAAAAAATAGTTTCACGAAAATTTTACCTGATGCTTCGATAAAAATTAGCTTAAAAAAATCTGAAACTTTACGATTAAGATATAATATGCAAACGAATTTTACAGATGTAAATCAGTTAGCAGAAGGTTATGTATTTAATAATTACAATAGTTTATATTCGGGTAATAGAGAGTTAGAAAATTCTTTATATCACAATGTAAGTTTGAATTATTTTAGTTTTAATATGTTTAATTACACTAATATTTTTGGTTCTATTAATTATAGCAAACGTATAGATGTAATAAAAAGTAATACACAGTTTATTGATGTAAACAGTGTTAGAACATCTGTAAATTCTGCTTTTCCTGATGAAACAATTTCTGCGAGAGCAAATTTTCAAAAAAGTTTTAGAAAGTTTAAAGTGCGTTTAGGAGGTAATGTATCACATGCTAAGTCGAACAGTTTAATTACCAACCGTCAAACGAGTGTAGCTGCAAACCGATTAACAAAAACCTTATCACAATCATATACATCAAGGTTTAGTACAAACTTTAAAAATGCACCAAATTTTGATGTAGGTTATAACGTATCAATAAATAACTCTGATATTGGAGGAATTAAAAATTCGTTTACCACACACAGTCCTTATGCGAACTTAGATATCTTCTTTTTGAAAGAGTTTATCTTTACATCTAAGTATACTTTTAATAAAGTAATTAATGAAGGAAGAACTATTGATGAATATGGGTTTTTAAGAGCTGATTTAACCTATCAAAAAAAAGATAGTAAATGGGAATATAAACTAAGTGCTACCAATTTATTAGACTCAGCCGGATTAAATCAAAACAGTAGTAACGATATTCTTGTAAGTAATTCTACTTATGTAATTCAACCAAGAATAGCAATGTTTACCATAAAGTATAATTTATAGCAGTACATTTTACCATAAATAAAAAAAGCGAGCTTAATAGCTCGCTTTTTTTATTTATGATAATAATTACTTAATTATTATTTTTCTAGTTATTAATTTCCCATCATTTTGTACTTGCAGTAAATAAATACCACTACTTACTTTAGGAAATTGAACTTCTTCATTGAATTTACTTGAAATCGTAGAGAAACTTTGACTGTCTAATAAATTACCTGCGAAATCGAATAACCTAACAACAGTTAATTCTTTAGCTTTTACTTTAAAATCAACAGTAATTGTTCCTTCAGAAGGTACAGGATATAGGTTTAAATCGGTAAATAAACTTTTATCTGTAGCAAAACTTTCTTCAATATTTATCGTATAATCTTCAACCTCTCCATTAAAATCTAATTCACAAGACCTTGCAAATTCATTTAATTTTGCTGAAACTCTTAAGTTAGTTGAACCAATTAAGGCGTCGTCAGGAACTGTTATTGCTTCTCTGTTAGATGTGATGTCGTAAGCTTCATCAGTATCAAATAAACAGTTCTGATTCCAGTCAATCCAAGCATATGTTTTTACATCACTATTTCCATCTGAATTAATAGTTGTGTTTATATCATAGCTTTCTCCTCTAACAGCACCTGTAGCTATTGATGTAAAATCAGAATATCCAGTTGTTTTAGTTGATATATTATCAATTTCACCAAAAGTAACATTGGTTATACTTATTTGAGATGCTGTATTACCAGATGATTTACAAAGATTATCATTAACGTTTAATACAATATCAATCGATTTAGTTATTGATGAAGTTCCTGTTAATTTAAAAATATAATCTCCTTTTTCAACATTATTTAAATTAGTAATAGTTACGGTAATTGTATTATTAGTATTAGTAGTTGCTGTGCTTAGGGTTGCACTTGCATTTGCAGGAAGTTCAGAGGTTGTAAAAGTAACCGTTTCATTAAAATTATTAAATGTTTTATAATCTATCGTGTAAATAAATTCATTGGTTGCTTTATTACAAACAGAACCACCACCGGTAGTATTTTCTAAGGTAAAATTTGGTGTAATCGTAATTGTATAATCTTCAACTTCACCATTAAAACCTAATTCACAAGCACTAGGGTCTCTATCGTTTGCAGACTTTGTAGTAACTCTTAAGATTGTAGTTCCTGCTAAAGCATCTTCAGGAATTGCAATTGCCAAGCCACTATTACTAGTTGCGGTATTGGCGTTAGTTACATTTCCTAAGTCATATTGTTCACCAGCGTCAAATAAACAGTTTTGGTTCCAATCTATCCAAGCAAACGTTTTTGTAGTATTATTACCGTCTGAATTTGCATTAACAGTTAAATTATAGCTGTTTCCTATTATTACTTCTGTAGCTATTGATTTAAAATCAGAATATCCAGCTGTTTTTGCAGAACTGTTATTTATAGTTCCAAAATTAACAAGAGTTGTACCGATTAAAGAGCTTGTATTTCCTTCGGATTTACAAATAGTATCATTTACATTAAAAATAATATCGATAGATTTTGTAACAGAAGTTGATGTTGCTGTTACCGTCATGGTATAATCACCAATAGTTGCATTGTTTAAATTAGAAAGTGTTAAATCTATAGAACCACTAGTATTTACAGATGTTGGACTAAATGAGCTCGTAGCACCTGTTGGAATACCTGTAACAGAAAAACTAACATCTTCGTTAAAACCAAACAATGTTTTATAATCAATAGCAAAAACTTGTTCGTTTACAGCTTGATTACAAATAGATAAATTACCGGTTGTATTTGTTAAGGTAAAATCTGGTTGTGGCTCTTCTTCAACTATAATAGTATAGTCTTCAGTTTCTCCCCATTCACTTGTATGATCAGTATCACAAGCACCTTCACCATTAGGAGCACCATCTTGGTAATATTCAATAATAACCCTCATACGAGTTTCCCCCAGCACAGCATCATCAGGAACTCTAATGTTTAAGGCTGCGGTTGCAACATCTTCTAGTTTGTTACCTAAATCATATCTTTCTGTATCATTATCGAATTTATAATCTTGGTTCCAGTCAATAAAAACATAACAATGATCTTGATAACCAGCGGTGTTAAATGTAACATTAACTTGGTGACTTTGGGTTCTTTTAACAGCTGTAGATATAGAAGTAAAATCTTCATAACCATCTACAGTATCATTTCCAGAATTATTATTAATACTATTAAAAGTTACATTTGTTATGTGCTCTGCGCCATTTGCTTCATCCGTAAATGTAGAAGAACAATAAGAGGGTGTTTCTGTTGTAAATTCATTTGTAGCAGAGTAAGCACCTTCGCCACACTCATTTATAGGTTTTACTCGCCAAAAGTATTTTGTAATACCGCTTAAAGGTGTTGAAGGAATATAGGTGTTAGTTGTTACTGTTTCGTTAATTACGGTTGATGTAAAACTAGCATCTGTAGCAACCTCAATATTATAAGAAGTAGCATTCGCATCGGCTACCCATTCAAAACTAGGATTCACACTTATGTCTGTAGCAGTATTTGTAGGAGTTGATAAAGATATTGTAGAAAAATCGGTTCCAATTATTTTTAAGGCGGCATTGACTGTTTGCGTAACAGTAGTAGATTCAGCATTTACAACCACAGTGTATTCTTGTTGAGCTGTTCCGTCTAGGCTGTTAATAGTCATAACAACATTTCCGTCAGTACTAATAGTAGTAGGAGTAAAAACAGCATTAGATCCTGTAGGTAGGTTTGTAGCAGATAAAGTAGTCGTTTCAGAAAAACCATTAATAAACTGAAAGTTTAATGTATATTCAGCAGTGTTACCTCCAGTATTACAAACTGTTTGTTGATTGGTTTCATTTGATACTAAAAATGTAGGTCCTGCATCATTAATTGTAAAATTGGTTGTATTTACGTTATAAAAAATATTATCAGCAGCTTCTACAAGTATACGCGCAGTAGTTGTTGGGTTATTTGGTATGGTAATATCTTCAGAGCCATCATTTGCTATGTTTTCTTTTAATAAAATAGGGAAAGTTACTCCGCCATCGGTAGAAAGTCTAATGTTAACAATGCTACAGTTTATAGGAGATTGGTTTGTTGTTCCTTGATTCCAAGTTATTCTTTGCGAAGAGCCAATACCCCAAGTAACATTAGTATTGGGTGCGGTAACTGTGAAAGCTTCAGCGTTTGTTACTGTAACCTTCATATCATCTCTATCAGAATTACCACCACCAGCATTATTATCTCTAACAGTAAGTGCAAAATTTAACTCTCTAGCAACAGAGGGTAAAACTATCCATTCATCTGAAGCTCCACTAACAACATTTGCTAATGTAGGTAAATACCTGTTAGGCGATGAGCTTGAAGGTAAGGACCTAAATGTAGGACCCGCTGTACTTGTAGACTCTAAAGGAATACTAGCAGACTCTGTATCTATCTGTTCCCAGTTGTATGTTAAACTAGCCAATCCTTGGACATCTGTAGCTGTAGCTTTTAATATAAAGGGAGTTGATTTAGGAATACTTACGTCGTTACCAGCATTTGCAACAGGAGAATCATTATTAGTATCTGTTTGAGTAGCACAATTACCTCTGTTTTGTATGTGTGCCCACATTTGAGCAATGCTTACCGCGTGAAAATAATCATCACTATTGTTTTGTACGTTTTGTGGTGAACAAATACCTGCATATGCCATTATAGTTGTACCACTTCCAGGTTCTACAGAGGTAGCACCGATATTACCACCACAATTACCTGCTGTTCCATTAAATGTATGTGTTGCTCCGAATTGATGTCCGATTTCATGCGCTACATAATCAATATCAAAAGGGTCGTCAATAGGTTGCCCTCTTCCGGTAATACCACTAGCCTTAGCTCCAGTAACACATACAGAGCCTAATGATGCTAATCCACCACCACCAGTACTAAATGTGTGGCCAATATCATAGTTAGGATTACCAATTATATTATCACATTTTTCCTGACTTTCATCAATTAAATCATCAGAGTTATCATTTGTTAAATCATCCGTAGCAGCATCTAAAAATATTAATTTATCGTTGTCGTTTACAATAATCATCCTAACAGCTAAATCTTTTTCGTAAACAGCGTTTACTCTGGTTATAGTTGTATTCATAGCAGATAAAACGGTTGCTTTTTTTACAGGGTCAGTCGCTGTATTTGGTACACCTTCCCTATTGATATGAAACTGTGAGTATTCACCAGTAGCTGCAATTGCAATTCTAAAAGTTCTTAATTGACCGTCGTTTGCATTTCTTTTTAAGTTTGTTGATGCGACTATTTTATTAGCAGATGTTTTAATTTCACAAGAAAAATCATTTTTAGTAGAAATTAAATCTTCTCGCTTATAAACAAGATATTGTTTTTGATCTTTCGTAAACGGGTCTATATATATGGTGCTTTCTTTTCCTGAATGAATTAACGCATGAAAACCATTGGTACCAATACTAATTTTAGCAACTGCAGTAGGATCATCAATTCCTTGAGCAGAATATGATTTAATCATCGGGAATTTTGCAGCTAATTTAGGTGCTAAATATGCTGTTTCTTGAATTATAAAGCGCTTTAACACTCCTTTAGAGTTTGGAAGTGTAATTATATTTTTACTGCTTTTTGATTTCAAATTAACTAAATGATTTTTAAAGCCATCTAAGTTTAAAGATGCTAAAGCATATTTTTCAGGGTTGTCGTCTCTAGCAAGAATTTCGTTCTTTTGAAAAGAACCGACTTTTTGAGCGGTGCTATTCCAATAATTTTGAGAGAATGAATTACTAGCAAAAAAAGTGAAAAATAATACTACTAAAAGTGTGGTTTTTTTAATCATAATTATTTAGTTAATCGGTATGAATATAACAGCTTAAAGCTAATTTTCCCTACCTTTGGGGACTTGTTTATATACAAATTTATGAATAAAAAAATAAGAGTCAGTGATTTAGGTCAAAAAGATTATAAAGATACTTGGGATTATCAGGCTCAGCTGTTAGATGAAATTGTTTCTTTAAAAAGGCAAAAAAGAAATAATGTTAATGGAATTATAACACCAAATCATTTTTTGTTAGTAGAACATCCGCATGTTTATACATTAGGTAAGTCTGGCGATATGAGCAACTTATTGTTAAATGAAGATGGGTTAAAAGAAAAAAATGCTACTTTTTATAAAATTAATAGGGGAGGAGATATAACGTATCACGGTCCCGGGCAAATAGTAGGTTATCCTATTATTGATCTTGAGAATTTCTTTACAGACATACATAAATACTTACGTTTACTAGAAGAAGCAATTATATTAACAATAGCAGAATATGGCTTGAAAGGGGAACGTAGTGAAGGTGAAACGGGAGTTTGGCTTGGAGCTGGAACACCATTTGCTAGAAAAATTTGCGCTATGGGAATTCGTGCAAGTAGGTGGGTTACCATGCATGGTTTTGCTTTAAATGTAAATGTAAACTTAGGATATTTCGATAATATTATACCTTGTGGAATTAGAGGTAAAGCGGTTACTTCGATGGAAGTTGAACTCGGTAAAAAAATATCAGAAGAAGAAGTAAAAGAAAAAATATTAAAACATTTTAAAACACTCTTCGAGGTTGAAGAATATATTAAAGCATAAAAAAAGGGTTGACATTGTCAACCCTTTTTTTATGTGGAATTCTAAAATTATTTTTGAGCTTTAATATCAAAAGAAAGTTCCATTAAGTCGTTAATGAATTTATCTTTTAAAGCAGCGTCAAACTTTTTAGAACTATAAGTTACTCCAAAATCAGTTCTGTCAATACTAAAAACATCACTTTTAAAAGTAGCAGTACCTTCGTTTTCAGTTACTGTTGCAGGAATTGTAATGCTTTTTGTAGTTCCTCTAAGTGTTAAATTACCAGTTACATGTAATTTACCATCTTTTGTTTCTGAACTAGCAACTACAAATTTAGCAGTAGGAAACTTCTCAACATCGAAAAAATCAGCATTTTTTAAATGCCCTTCTAATTTTTCTTTACCGTTACCAGCTTCTAAATCTAAACAAGAAATAGAATTCATATTAATAACAAATTCACCTGAATTAAGAACACCGTCTTTAATATCAAATAAACCTTTTTCGATACTAACAACTCCGTTATGAGAACCTGTTGGTTTGTTTCCTTTCCAAGTAACAGTAGATTCAGCAACGTTTGCTTTGTAAGAATTAATTACATTTTCTACTTTCTTAACGTCTTTAACTTCTTCGTTAGCAGTTACTTTATTTTTTTCTGATTTACAAGAAACAGCAGTAATTGCTATAAGAGCAATGGCTAAAATTGATTTTTTCATTATGATTGATTTTTAATTATTGATTTTATTGACAACAAATGTAATTAAAAAATAGTTTCCGTGGAAGTTATTTTTTTGTTAAGATTTTATTTATAACAAACGAACTTGCTTGTAAACCAAAAGCAGCAGGCATATAACTAATGGTTCCGTAAAAAGATTTTTTAAAATTTGTACCGTTTGTAAGTTGTAAACTTTCAGGTATTTGAACTTCTTCAGAATAAACAGCCATTACACCTTTGTTAACATTTAGTTCTTTTAACCTCTTTTTTAGTGCGCGCGCCATTTTACAGTTCTTAGTTTTGCTAATATCTTTAATAACCACCTTGCTTGCGTCTAACTTTCCACCGGCACCCATGGAGCTTATTAGTTTTACTTTTTTTCTTCTAGCCGCAACAATTAAATTAATTTTAGGTGTAATACTATCAATACAATCTAAAACATAATCGTATTCCTTGCTGACTATTTCAAAAGCCCTGTCTGGTGATAAAAACTCCTCCAATACCTTTAGTTCTATTTCAGGGTTTATATCTTTAATTCTTTCAGCTACTAAAGCAGTTTTCGATTTACCAATGGTGCTTTTTAAGGCGGGAAGTTGCCTGTTTATATTTGTTTCATCAAAAGCATCACCATCTACAATTGTCATTTTACCAACACCAGCTCTTGCTATAAATTCTGCAGCAAAAGAACCAACACCACCCAAGCCAACAATTAAAATATTTGCATTATGAAGCTTTTCAATACCTTCTTTCTGAACTAATAATTCCGTTCTCTCTAACCAACTCATTTTATAAATATTGTATTAAAATTTTGATGTATTTTTCTTGTTAATTCTTCAACTTTTAGCTCTTTTATTGAAGCTGCTTTTTGGTAAATAGAAATAATATCAATTTCATCGGAATCAGTTTCTAAAAAAACAGCATCTAAAGAAATCTCTTTAAAAGTTTTTTGCAATTTAGTAACAGTAGTTAATGCTTTTCCGAAGGATACATAACAACCATTTTTTATAAGAGATAAAGCTACTTGACCGTTTTTGTTAAAACCATGGATAATCCATTTTTGTTGAGGTTTTAGTGTCTTTTTTAAATGAAATATCTCTTCAAATGATTTTACACAATGTATGATTAATGGTTTTTGATATTTTTCTGATAAATGAACCTGTTTTTTAAAAACGGTTAATTGAAGTTCATAATCCGTTTTACATAACTTATCTAAACCACATTCGCCAATAGCAAAACAGTTTTTAAGTTGTAATTGTTGTTCGATAAAATTAATTTCAGGATCAATTTTTTCCTCATTAATATTCCATGGATGAATTCCGATAGAAAAAGGAATGCTAAAATCTATTGATTTGGGCTCACAATTTAAAATTGATATCGTTGAATTGTCATTAGATTTATGATGCGTATGTACGTTGATAAATTTCATAATCAACATTTTTACACCTTGTCTTTAGTATCGATAATAATAGTAACAGGACCATCGTTTAATAATTCAACTTTCATATCGGCACCAAACTCACCTGTTTGTACTTTTTTACCTAAATTTTTTTCAAACTGATGTATGAATTCTTTATATAAAGGTATTGCAATTTCTGGTTTTGCAGCTTTTATATAGCTTGGGCGATTGCCTTTTTTAGTAGAAGCTTGTAAAGTAAATTGACTTACAATAATAGCATCACCTAAGCTATCAATTAACGATTTATTCATAACGCCATTAGCATCATTAAAAATACGAAGATTGTTTATCTTTTTAGATAACCAATCAATATCTTCTTTCGCATCCTCATTCGTAATACCTATAAGAATAAGTAGTCCGCTTTTAATATCGGCAACTTTTACACCTTCAATAGTTACGTTTGCTTTAGATACTCTTTGAATAACTGCTTTCATTTATTCTTGATCTTTTTCCCAAATATCAGTACGATAATGTTCTTCTTCTCCTTCTAAAATTTGCAAATAACTTTTATAGCGAGACCATGAAACAGTATCTTCTTCTAAAGCATCTTTTACAGCACATTTTGGCTCGTTTACGTGAATACAATTATTGAATTTACAATCTTGCTTTAACACAAAAAACTCAGGAAAATAATCACCTAATTCTTCTTTATCAATATCAACAACACCAAAACCTTTAATACCTGGCGTATCAATAATTCTTGCATCTTGTGAGTTTTCGAGATTTAAATCGAACATTTCAGCAAATGTAGTGGTGTGTTTTCCTTGATTATGTTGATCAGAAATTTCTTTGGTTTTTAAATTTAAAGAAGCATCAATAGCATTTACTAAAGTTGTTTTTCCGACTCCCGAATGCCCAACAAACATAGATGTTTTTTCGAGCATCATTTTTTTAATCAGATCAACATTTGTGTTTTCTTTAGCAGATACTTCTATACATTTATAACCGATAGTTTCGTAAATATCTTTTAAGTATAAAATCTCTCCACGTTCTTCTATTTCGTAAGAATCTATTTTGTTAAAAACTAAAATAGTATCGATTCGATAAGCTCTTGTTGATACCAAAAAACGATCAATAAAAGTGGTAAAAGTAGGAGGGTTGTTAATGGTAATTAATAAAAAAACCTGATCGATGTTAGAAGCAATAATATGGGTTTGCTTTGATAGATTAACAGATTTACGAACAATAAAGTTATCACGTTCGTAAATATTGGTAATTACACCGGTTTCTTCATTGTTTTTGGTTTCAAGATCAAAATCTACCTTGTCGCCAACAGCAATAGGGTTCGTACTTTTAATGCCTTTTAAACGAAATTTACCTTTAATACGGCATTTGTATAAAACCTGTTCACTCTTAACTAAATACCAACTTCCTGTAGATTTATATACCGTTCCTGTCATATTGCAAAGATGAGAAATTTTTAAAAAATAATGGTGACACTTCTATTGATTTTCAATTTTATAACAAAAAAAATGATTGTATGTAATTTATAATAACTCACTTTACTTTAACCGGAACTTGTTTCAGGTTTTCGCCAAAATTTATTGTTTATTATAAGGATGCGATTCTGAAATAAATTCAGAATGACGCATTAATATAAGATTATGAATCCAAACGAATATTTATAAAAAACGATGAAGTTGTGATAAGAAAAAGATCCTTTAGGGTTTTTATGCCTAAAGGATCTTTCTTTTATTAAAAATTTACGTTGTTAAAAAGTGTTACGCGTTAAGGATTGAGTGACTTGTTTGAGCTCTTTTTTGTTTGCTTAAAAAGCAAAAAAAAGCGAGCAACGAAAGCCTGATCCTTGTGGTAACGCCCTAAAACTATCCTTTAATAATTTTTTCTTGATGATTGATAGATTCTTGGTGAATTGCCTTAAACATTTTTAAAACAAATTCTTCACTTAAACCTCTTGTTTCACCTTCTAAAATCATTTTTCCTAAAATTTCATTCCAACGTCTAGATTGTAAAACGGCTACATTTTTCTCTTTCTTTAAAAGTCCGATTTTATCAGCAACCTTCATTCTTTTACTCATCATTTCGATAAGCTGATCATCGACAACATTTATTTGAGCTCTTAAATTATTTAAAGATTCTCTGTAAGAAGAGTCAGTTTCGGTTTCTTTACGGATCTTTAAATCTTCCATAATATCCTTTAATTTAGCAGGCGTTACTTGCTGAGCAGCGTCCGACCAAGCATTTTCAGGATCGAAATGTGTTTCAATCATTAAACCATCAAAATTTAAATCTAAGGCAGTTTGCGAAACATCAAAAATCATATCTCTGTTACCCGTAATATGCGAAGGATCGCAAATTAAAGGCAAATCAGGAAACCTATTTTGAAATTCGATAGCCAATTGCCATTCAGGAATATTTCTGTATTTTGATTTCTCGTAAGTAGAAAATCCTCTGTGAATTGCCCCTAAATTTTTAATTCCGGCAGTATATAATCTTTCAATTCCACCTAACCATAAAGCTAAATCGGGATTTACAGGGTTTTTAACCAAAACAATTTTATCTGTTCCTTGTAAAGCATCCGCAATTTCTTGCATGATAAAAGGTGAAACGGTAGATCGTGCTCCGATCCATAATAAATCGATATCGTGCTCTAAAGCTAATTTTACGTGTGCAGCATTTGCAACTTCAGTACAGGTTTTCATACCTGTTTCTGCCTTTACTTTTTGTAACCATTTTAAGCCTAGTGCACCTACACCTTCAAAGTTTCCGGGTCTAGTTCTTGGTTTCCAAATTCCAGCACGAAAATAATTTACATCAGAATCTTTTAATTCGTGAGCAATTTTTAAAACTTGTTCTTCAGTTTCTGCACTACAAGGTCCTGCGATTACCAATGGGTGCGCAAGTTTCATGTCGTTTAACCAGGTTCTTAACTCTTTTGTGTTCTCCATTCTAATTAATTATTTGTGCTGCTTTTTTAAGCAAACTTTGTTTTTTGAATCAAAGTATATTAGACTCAAAAGAAAGCTCAAAATTACAACTATTTTGGTCTTTTATTTTATACCGTTTAATATTTTTTTTATGTGATTTGTACTTTCCATTTCATTATAAATTTCAGTAAAATCGTCTTGTAACATCAATTTTTTAAATTGCTGTAAATTGTTAATATATTCATCTAATGTTTCAATTACATTCTCTTTGTTTTGTTTAAAAATGGGTGTCCACATGGCAGGTGAACTTTTTGCTAAACGAACGGTAGAGGCAAAACCCGAACCCGCCATGTCGAAAATATCACGTTCATTTTTTTCTTTCTCTATCACAGTTTTTCCTAGCATAAAAGCACTTATGTGTGATAAATGCGAAACGTAGGCGATGTGTTTATCGTGCGATTCTGCGTCCATATATCGAATACGCATTCCTAATTTTGAAAATATTTCTAAAGCAATTTCTTGCAGTTTAAAAGCTGTTTTCTCAACCTCACAAATGATATTTGTTTTTTGTTGAAATAAATTTTCATGAGCAGCTGATGGTCCTGAAAATTCGGTTCCGGCAATAGGGTGGGTTGCTAAAAAATTCCTTCTCTTCGGATGATTTTTAACAACTTCACATACTTGAGCTTTTGTAGAGCCGACATCTAAAACCAAGCAAGTATCAGAAATTGTATCTAATATTTTAGGTAGTATCTCTAGCTGAACATCAACAGGAACAGAAATAATTACAATAGCCGCTTTCTTTAAATCGTTAAATGTTGCTTTATGGTTAATTACACCAATTTCTTTGGCCTTGTTTAAATGGTTTTCGTTCGCATCAATTCCGTAAATAATAGCTTGAGGATATTCTCTTTGAATATCTAAAACCATGCTTCCGCCAATTAAACCAACACCGATTACAAATACGTTCATTTTTTCTATAAGGTTTAATACTTGTTTTTTTATTTTTCAGTTCTATTATTTAATATATTGGCAATTGCAACACCAAATAAAAGCCCAATTCCAATTCCTAAACCTAGATTACTGATTAAAATCCCAAAAAGGATTCCAGATAATAAACCAAAACTTATTCCTTTATTTAGTTTGCTGTTCTTCATATCTTTTCTTAAATAATATTCGTGCGTAATTGAGTATAATAATCTAGATTCTATTAATAGCTGCTTTAATCGTTTCTTTTGATACACATAATGAAAATCTTATGTAGCCTTCTCCTTGAGAACCAAAAACGGTTCCGGGAGCGATAAAAATATCTTTTTGATATAAAATTTCATCAGCCATTCCTTCGGATTTTTTTCCTTCAGGAATTTTTGCCCAAACAAATAATCCTGTTGAGTTTTTGTTATAAGTACAGTTTAATTTATCTGCTAGTTGAAATACTAAATCTCTGCGTTCTTCATAAATTTTATTTTGTTCTGAAAACCAATCATCAGATAACTGTAAGGCTTCAATTGCTCCTTTTTGAATTCCGAAAAACATACCAGAATCCATATTGCTTTTTACTTTTAAAACCTGATTTATAAAATTAGCATTTCCTAAAACCATACCAACTCGCCAACCGGCCATATTAAAGGTTTTGCTTAAAGAATTTAATTCTAAAGCAGTTTCTTTAGCGCCATCAATTTGTAAAATACTAAGAGGTTTATTATTTAAAATAAAACTATATGGATTGTCGTTTACAATTAAAATTTGATGTTTTTTTCCAAAAGCAATGAGTTTTTTAAAAGTCTCTATAGTTGCGTTTACACCTGTTGGCATATGCGGATAGTTTACCCACATAATTTTTACATCAGCTAAATCTAACTTTTCTAGTTCCTCAAAATCTGGCTGCCAATCATTCTGATCACTTAAATTATAAAAAATAGGTTCGGCGCCTATTAGCTTTGTGACAGAAGTATAGGTTGGGTATCCCGGATTCGGAATTAAAACTTTATCGCCTTCATTTAAAAAAGCCATAGAAATATGCATCACACCTTCTTTACTTCCCATTAAAGGAAGTATTTCGTTTTCGGGATTCAAAGCAACTTTAAACTGCAGTTTGTAGAATTTACTAATTGCATTTCTTAACTCAGGTAAGCCTTGGTAACTTTGATATTTATGTGCAATTTCATCATTAAAACTTTGTTGAATTGCTGTTATAACTTTAGTTGGTGGTTGTAAATCCGGACTTCCAATTCCGATATTAATTATAGGTTTTCCGGCAGCAGCTAACGCTCTAACTTCTCTTATTTTTTTAGAGAAATAGTATTCCTTAACGGTTTCTAATCTTTTTGCTGGTTGAATCATTTTCTTCCGTTTTTGTAGGTTCCTAATACTTTTGTTTCTAATGCCATAATTTTTATAATAGCGATTGCTTTTTGGTAATCTTTATAATCATTAAAAGTAACATCAACAAAGAATGAATATTTCCATGGTGATTCTATTACCGGAAGCGATTGTATTTTTGTTAAATTCATTTTGCAGTCGCTCAATACATTTAAAATGGCTGCTAAACTTCCTCTTTTATGATCTAACTGAAATTTTAAAGAGGCTTTGTTTATTTCATTTATTCCATTATTAGGAGCTGTTGTTTGTATGATTACAAATCGTGTAGCATTGTCTTTTATAGTCTGAATTTCATCTTCGATAATATGTAAATCAAAAATATCGGCTGCAATTTTTGGGGCAATAGCGGCAACTCCTTTTAATTTATTTGTTGAAATTCTTTTAGCAACTTCAGCTGTATCTACATCTTCTACTAATTTTATATGTGGATATTTTTTAAAGAATTCCTTGCATTGTAATAATGCCATTGGATGCGAACAAACCTCTTTAATATCTGTAATTTTTTGATTTGGAAGCGCCATTAAATGATGGTGAATATTTAAATATTCTTCTCCGATAATGTGTAAATTATTTTTATCAATTAAAGCGTAGTTTGGAATTATAGAACCAGCAATTGTGTTTTCTAACGCCATAATACCAATAGTGGCTGTTTTATTTAATAAGCTATCCACTAAAAAATCAAAAGACATGCATTCTTTTAATTGAATTGTTGTACCGTAAAAATTGCGAGCAACTTTATGATGATTAGATCCTTCTGCTCCTTGAATAGCGATTGTTTGTTTCATTTTTGATCAAAAAAAAAGCCTCGATACATCGAGGCTTTATAATTTATATTGTTGGTTAAAAATATGGTATAAAGTCTCAGCTCTTATTTAAAAAATAAAAGTAAAAATAGAAACCTTGCCAAGTATTTTGTAATATCATTTTTGTATTTCTTGTACGAAACAAATCTAAAGATTAAAATGAGAAAAACAAATATTTAATTCAAAAAGTATTTTTATTAAGAACCTTGAATGCAGCGAGATGATGTTTTTCTGCAAGCGTAAGTTGATTTTTAGAGGGGTCAATAGAAAAATATAGACATAAAAAAAGCACCTCAATTATGAGGCGCTCTTTCTAAAATAATTATTTTTTACTTTTTAGGTTTAAAAACAATTTCGTAAGATTTGCTATCTTTCAATAACTTCTTTGTGATGTTTTTTAAATCTTTAATAGTTATCGACTTTACAATGTCTTCATAGTTTTTAGGATCATTCATGTTATATCCTTCTAACACAGAGTTTTTTAATAAACTCATTTCAAATCTATTGTAGTTTTTGCTTTCTTCTCTAGCTTTTAAGAAGTTAGCAAGTGTTTTGTCTAAATCAGCTTGTTTGATATCACCACTTTCTAGTGCTTTAATTTCTTTGTGAACAATCGCGATTAACTTTTCAGCTAAGTCAGGATTACAATCAAAATTTACAGATATTGTAGCTTCTTGAGTTGGTCTTCTAGAAATAGAACCTCTAGTTCTAGCACCATAAGTTCCTCCTTCTTCTTCTCTTAAAGATTCTGTATAACGTAATTGTAACACGTCTCCCATAGCTCTCATTAAAATTGAGTTTTTTAAAGAATATTTCATGTCGTTTTTAATTACTACACGAACAGAAGTTTTAGGGTCTTTCATTTCTAAAAATACATCCTTATCAATTTTGTTGTTAATCCAATCTACCGAATTGTCTTTCCATTCTTCTCTTTCATTGGTTGTAGGTATGCTAGCAATGTATTTTTCTAATAAAGGTTTGATAGTTTCTTTACTTACATCTCCTACGATAAAGAATTTAAAATCTCCAGCGTTTCCAAATCTACTTGTATAAATAGCCTTCATTTTGTCAAAAGACATTTCAGACATTAATTTTTTATCAAATAAACGTTCAGTAGGATGGTTCTTTCCGTATAAAATAGTTGTTACACTATCTTGCATTTTAGATTGAAGTTGTTCGCTCTTTCTAATTAAAAAGGCATCAACTTGTTGCATTAACACTTTGTAAGAAGTTTCGTCAAAACGAGGTTTTGTAAAACGTAAGTTTACCAATTGCATCATTGTTTCAACATCTTTTGTAGAAGAAGATCCTGATACACTTTCTGAGGTGTTTCCAACACTTGTTCTAGAGCTTGCTTTTTTACCTGCAAGTACTTTTGGTAAATCAACCGCTGAAAACTCACCTAAACCAGACATTTGAATAACATTACCTAATAATATTGTTGATGGTAAGTCTTCTTCATCTAATAAAGATTGACCACCATAACTAACAGCACTTAAGTTCACGTCATTCTTGTTTTTATCAACAAATTTATAGTGAACCTGAATTCCGTTACTTAATGTAAATATAGTTGAACCAATTTCTTTATCTTCTTCTTCAGAAGTAATAGAACCAGCAACTAAATTAACACCAGACATTAAAGGTTTTACATTTGTTTCTTCAGCGTATCCCTTTAATGTTTTGTCATTCTCAACAGTAGTAATGATTTTAAGAGCTTCTTCTTTTGTTATATTCTTATTCCCTTTAACTCCTGTAACAACAATAGATCTGTTATTTTTAAGATATAATTTTTGAATTTGAGCTAACAGTTCTTTTTGAGTTAATTGACCAAAAATTACTTTAGCAATTTCAAATTCTTTTTTGATATCTGTAATATGAGAATTCTCTAAGTAATTAGTTTGAATTCCTCTTACTATTTGACCATGACTTCTATTTCCGAAACCTGCAATTTGGTTTTCGTAAGAACTTGTATACTGAGCAATAATTCTGCTTATTTCAGCTTTTGTAAACCCGAATTTAACAGCTCTGTTAATTTCAGAAATAACCAATTCAAATGCTTTATGTTGCATGTTTGGTTTTGGTACAATACGAGCACTAAACTCATTGTTTAATCTAGAAAGACTACCGTAACGTACAGAAGCAAATAAAAGAGGTGAATCTGGTTTTTGGTTGATTTCGTTTAATCTTGTAGAAATAATAGATGTTGCCATACCGTTTAAAAGGCTTTCTTTTAAATCGGCAATAGTTTCATTTTTTAAAGACTTGTCATGACGAATACCGAAAGCAATACTAGAAGAAGTAACTTCTTTGTCCATTGCCATATCATAAATAAGTTCTTTGTTATCAGAAATACGAACTTCTGTACGTTTGATAGGGTTTTTTACAGCAGGTATAGTTGAAAATAATTTTTTAATTTTAGCTTCAATTTCATCAACATTTACATCACCAATAATAGCAATAGCTTGTAAATCTGTTCTGTACCAATCGTGATAAAAATCGCGTAAAGCTTTATATTCAAAACCTTCTATAACATCCATTTTACCAATAGGTAAACGCTCTGAATAGATAGAGTTGTTAAACATAGTACCAATAGTTTGCTGTAATACACGCATACCACCATTTTGGCGCGTTCTCCATTCTTCTTTAACAACACCTCTTTCTGAATCAATTTCTTTTTCAGTTAAAGATAAATAGTTAGACCAGTTATGTAGTATAGATAAACCAGTGTCTATTAATTCAGGTGTTGTAGGTATATTATTTACATTATAAACAGTTTCATCAAAAGAAGTATATGCATTAATATCTCTACCAAATACAAGTCCGTGTTCTTGCATTTTGTCTAAGATTCCTTTTCCAGGAAAGTCTTTAGTTCCGTTAAAAGCCATGTGCTCTAAAAAGTGAGCCAATCCTTGTTGATTATCTTTTTCTAAAACAGAACCTACATTTTGTATGATGTAATAACTAGCAACATCTTTAGTAACGGTAGTTTTGTGAATATAGTAGGTTAGTCCGTTTTCTAAAACGCCTTTTTTAATGCTCTGTTCTTCAGGTAAAGGGGTTTCTAAACTCATGCTTTGGGCTATTGCATTGTAATTGAAGGCAATGCATAAAGCCAGTAATAAAATTTTCTTCATTTTTAATTTTTTATATGATTATTGATGTTCTTTTTTAAGCTGTTTTTAGTAAACATCAAAATACTAAGAACACGCTAATATAAAAAAAGGATTGAAGCTAGTAACTAAATAATTAGTTTTAATTGAAAAAGAAATAAATTAAGTTGTAGTTGGTATTGAAGTGTAGAGTGTTTTTAAAACTAAAAAAGCTTCTCAAATAAATGAGAAGCTTTTTGCGGTCTGGACGGGACTCGAACCCGCGACCCCCTGCGTGACAGGCAGGTATTCTAACCAGCTGAACTACCAGACCGTTGCTTGTAGCATTGTACTATAATTATTGCTTAGATAATTTTGCGGTCTGGACGGGACTCGAACCCGCGACCCCCTGCGTGACAGGCAGGTAT
>NZ_JAQJCU010000005.1:0-209989 GCF_029125915.1 Tenacibaculum bernardetii | reverse complement strand
TCAGACTGTGCAGGAAATGAAACAGTTTATGTACAGGAAATCACGATTGAAGATACAGCTGCACCAGTTTTCGTAGAGAATTTACCAGAAAACACAACGGTAAGTTGTGATGCTATTCCGACTGCAACAGTTTTAACCGCAACTGATAATTGTAGTGCATCAGAAGATTTAGTAGTTAATTATTCAGAAGCGTTTACAGGACAAGATGACGATTGCGCATCAGAATATCTAATTACAAGAACTTGGAAAGTATCAGACTGTGCAGGAAATGAAACAGTTTATGTACAGGAAATCACGATTGAAGATAATGAGGCACCGGAATTAGTTACAGAATTAAATGACATTGATATAGAGTGTGATGCGATCCCAGAAGTTCCAACTTTAGAGTTTACAGATAATTGTTCAGACACAGTAACGCAAATAAACTTTAATGAAGAGAATACTTTTGACGGAACTGATAATGACTACAAAGTTATAAGAACCTGGACGGTTAGTGATGTATGTGGAAATGTTGCTGATTTTACGCAAACTATAAGTGTAACTGTAAAAACAACTGCAACTCAAATCGCCGATTCAAAATGTATTGATGACGGTGAGATTGATTTAAATGATTATTTAACCGATAATATAGAAACAGATGGTGAATGGGAGGTTACAACAGGAGATGTATCGTTATCTTCAGATGCAACTTTCGATCCTTCAAATATAGCATTGGGTGATTATGTATTTACATATACAGCTTCTGGTAATGGTTGTTTGGTATCAAGAGTAGTTACTATAAATATTAATGATGATTGTATTGTTTTACCATGTGGTCAAGAAGATGTTGTAATATCAAAAGCAGTAACACCAAACGGTGATTCTTGGAATGAATTTTTTGAAGTAAAAGGAGTTGATGCCTGTGGATTTATAGTTAATGTAAAAATATTCAACCGATGGGGAGCAAGAGTTTTTAAATCTAATAACTACGCTAATAATTGGAGTGGTATTTCAGATGGCTCAACTCTTGGTGGCGCAAAAAGACTACCAGCAGGTACATATTATTATATTGTAGTATTAGAAAATAGTGGGTTAAAACCAATTACTGGAGCAATTTATTTAGGAACCAAATAACATATAGCGATGAAACAGAATTACAAACTATATACAATTATTGTATTATTTTTTACAGTGGCTTTTAATACTGAAGCACAACAATTACCTCAATTTACTCAATATATGTATAATACCATATCTGTTAACCCTGCATATGCAGGTAGCAGACAGGTTTTTAGTGTTGTTGGTTTGCATAGAAGTCAGTGGGCAGGTTTTGGTAATGGTCCAGAAACACAAACAATTTCTATTCATTCACCACTTAAAAATGATAAAATAGGTGTAGGAATATCATTTATAAATGATAAGTTAGGGTATGAGAAGTTTACTTACTTATACGGAGATGTGTCTTACACAATTAATCTGAATGATCAAGTAAGATTAGCTTTTGGGTTAAAAGCAGGATTTACGCAGTATAATTTAGATGATGAATTAATAACGGCTGAAGGTTTAGATCCAGGGATTAGTGGTATTAGAAATCGATGGGAACCAAATATAGGAGCCGGAATGTTTATGCATACCGATAAATGGTATGTCGGATTTTCAGCACCAAGATTATTAAATATAGATCATAATGATTTAACTATAGGAGGTATAAATTATGGTGTTGTAGATAAAGTAAGTTATTATTTAACTGGTGGATATGTTTTTGATCTAAGCACCAACGTAAAGTTTAAACCAGCAACTTTAATTAAAGCGACTAATGGAGCTCCTTTATCATACGATATAACTGCAAATTTTCTTTTTAATGAAAAATTTTGGCTAGGAGGATCTTACCGTTTTAACGAGTATACAGCAGCATTAGGTGCTTTGGTGGATTTTCAGGTATCTAAGCAATTTAGAATTGGCTATGCTTACGAACATCCTTTATCAGATATTAGTCAATATTCAAACGGTACTCATGAGATATTATTAATGTTTGAGCTGAATAAGAAATCATATAGAGCAAAATCTCCAAGATATTTTTAAAACATATAACTATGAAAACAACAATTACATTTTTACTAGTATTATTTTTATCAATAGAAGCTTTTTCTCAACAAAAAGTAGCCGATGAATTTTATAAAAATTATTCATATATAAAAGCGGCTGAGTTTTACAGAAAAGCTATCGATAAAGGAGATAACGGAGTTGAAATATTTACAAGATTAGCAGATTGTTTTTATAATAATTCAAATTCTAAGCAAGCGGCATATTGGTATAGTTTAGCAGCACAACGTAAAGAAGGTTTAGATAATAGAAGTATTTTTAAATATGCGCAATCTCTTAGAAGTGTTGGTGAATATGAAAAAGCTGAAGTTTGGTTAAAAAAATTACCAGACAGTATATCTAGAATAGCGAATGTAGATTATAACAAACTAAAAATTTTAAATAAAGATTCTGTACAAGTAACCAACTTACATATAAACACAAAACATTCAGATTTTGGTTCTTTTGTACACGGTAATAAATTGTATTTTTCTTCTGCTAAAAATGAAAAAGGAGAGATTTATGAGTGGAATAATCAACCATATTTAGATGTTTATCAAGCAAGAATAACAAAAAAAGAAAACGAACATGTTATAGAAGATATTGCGCCTATAATATCTACAAAAATAAATACAGCCTTTCATGAATCAAGTATTACAATAACAAACGATGGAAAAACATTATATTTTACTAGAAATAACTTAAATGTTAAAAATAAATTAGAATATGATAAAGAAGGAACATCGCAGTTAAAAATATATAAGGCATCATTAATTGATGGTGTTTGGTCGAATATTAAGGAATTATCAATTAATGATAAAGTACATTCAAATGGTCATCCAGCATTAAGTCCTGATGAAAAAACACTTTATTTTGTTTCAAATAGACCAGGAGGTTATGGTGAAACAGATATTTATAAAGTTGCAATTTTAGGTGATGGATCGTTAGGTAAGCCAGAAAATTTAGGAGCAAAAATTAATACAGTAGGAAAAGAAATGTTTCCTTTTGTAGCTAAAGACTACACATTGTATTTTTCTTCAGATGGTTATAAAAATTTAGGATTATTAGATATTTATAAAACAGAATTGTTTAAAAATAACATATCAGAAGTAATAAATATAGGAGCTCCTTTTAACAGTGGTTATGATGATTTTGCTTTTTTTTATAATAAAGATGGTAAAACAGGGTATTTCTCTTCTAATAGGTCTCAAGGAAAAGGAAAAGATGATATTTATGCTTTTAAAACACTTACGTGTTTTCAAAATATAAAAGGTAAAACGTATGACGATAGAACTAAAGAAATATTACCAAATACTTTGGTTGAATTGATAAATAAAGACGGAGAAGTAGTACAGCGATTTGTAACACAAGAAGACGCTACATATAGTTTTGAAGTAGATTGTGAAAAAGAGTTTACAATAAGGGCCACAAAATTAGATTATAAAGATGATTTTAAAAATGTAAAAAGCACTGAAGTTAGAGGAAAAGAAGTATTACAAGACTTGTATTTAACACCGTTAATAGTAGACAATGAAATTGTAATAAACCCTATATTTTTTGATTTTAATAAATCTGATATCAGGCCTGATGCAGCTTATGAGTTAGAGTTTGTTGTAAAAGTATTAAACAATCATCCAAAAATGGTTATAAAAATAGAAGCACATACAGATAGTAGAGGTAGTGATAGATATAATGAAGTATTATCTGATAAACGCGCAAAAGCAGCAAGAGATCATATTATTTCGCGAGCCATTACTTCTAATAGAATACAAAGCGCTATTGGTTACGGAGAAAAAAAGATAGTTAATAAATGTAAAAATGGCGTAACTTGTACAGAAGAGGAACATCAAGAGAACAGACGCTCGAAGTTTATCATATTAAACAACTTTAAATAAAAAAAATAATCCCTAAGTTTAAAAATTAAAACTTAGGGATTATTAATTAATATACAAACAAATTATTTTTTCACGAAAATGTTAGTAAAATACCATTTTCCATCAGTATTTTTCTCTGCGGTAACCTCAAAGTGTGTATAATCGCCTTCTATATTTTTTTTGTGACTTTCACTATCTAGCCAGGCTTTTACTACAGATTCAGCATAACAGTATCCATAAGCAACATTTTCACCTACACCTTTTGCATCAGTATTTTGAATTAAAAAATTCATGCGTTTTTGAAAAAATTTATGTGAAATCTCATTATTATCTACCATATAATTAGTATGGTCAGTAGTTTGACTTTTAATAATCTTTAATTTACTTAAAAGAGAGTAACCATTTAAAACTCTGTAGTCATTAATTAGGTTTAAAATATCTAATTCAATTGGTTTTTCGACAAAAGAGATAGGTATTTCAGAATTGTTTTCTAATTGTTCGATTTCATTGTTTGAAGTACATGATGTTAAAAAAAGTGCACAAAACACTATTAATAACTTTAGGGGGTTGTTATTCATTTCTCAGGGGGGTTAGAGGGTTAATAAATACTTCTCTAAATTAATTAAAATTATTGAAAACTAAAAGTTAAATATCTGATTATAAGTATAAAGGGTGTTTTTCCTGAGTTGAGTAGGCTGTTATGTTAAATATTCTTATTCGTAAAAAAATGAATAATCTTGTTTTCTAATTAAAGGTCTAAAGAAAAATTTAATGAAGGTGTTTTTGGTTCAGACATTTAGAAGTATAATAATTTTTATATTATCTAATGTAAAACTATAGTGATAAGTTAATTGAAGTAAAAGTTACTTAAGAATAATTAGTAAATAAGTGTATGAGTGATGTAGAATGTTCGGAAGAAGAACATTCAGAAAACAGAGGTTCGAAGTTCATCATATTAAACAACTTTAAATAAAAAAAATAATCCCTAAGTTTAAAAATTAAAACTTAGGGATTAATAATTAATATACAAACAAATTATTTTTTCACGAAAATGTTAGTAAAATACCATTTTCCATCAGTATTTTTCTCTGCGGTAACCTCAAAGTGTGTATAATCGCCTTCTATATTTTTTTTGTGACCATCGCTCTTTAACCATGCGTTAACTACAGATTCGGCAGAAGAATATCCATAAGCAACATTTTCACCAACACTTGTAGCATTGGTATTTTTGTTTAAAAAATCTTTACGTTGATAAAAAAGATCATGAGAGATCTTATCATTATCTATCATATAATTAGTATGACTACTTGTTTGGGTTTTAATTACTTCTAACTTATTTAAAAGTGAGTAACCATTTGCAACCCTATAATCATTAACAAGGTTTAAGATATTTAATTCGATAGTTTTTTCAGTAAAAGTGATAGCTGTTTCAGAATTGTTTTCAGCTAGTTCGATTTCGTTGTTTGAAGAACAAGAAGTTATAATTAGTGAACATAACACTATTAATAACCTTAGGGGGTGGTTATACATTACTTAGGGGGTTTAGGGGTTTAATATAAACACTGCAAATGTACACTAAATCAATAAAAATAAAAATTTAAATTACTGATTATGAGTGTAAAGGGTGTTTTTCCTATGTTAAATAGCTTGTCTTATAAAGTCTTCGTATTCATAAAAAAATAATTCAAATTGATTCATTTTTTCTACATAAAACTCAAAACAATCTCTCCAAGTATCTTTATTGTGTATGCTAAATTTTTTATCAAAAGGAACATATATACGACGGATAATTTTTCGATTATCTAATTCGAAATTATCGTGATAAATTACTTCTGGTAAATATTCTGTTTCTAAAATGGTTTTTAACGATAATAATTGATCGTATAATAACTCGTTAGCAACTTCATCTAAATGTTCAAAATCTAAACAAACAGACGCTTTTTTTCGATCTGCCTGAAATTTAAAAACAAATCCTTTTATTTTAGTGTTGTATAACAGCCATTTTCTTGGGAATGATTTTCCGAAGCTTGTCCAAAATTCTTTACGTAATTGTGCTGATTCTTCTTTACTAAACATTACCCGTGTATTTTAGCGCTATTACCGCGATTTCTCATCATTTCAGCTTCAAAAGCAACCAAAGTTTCCCATTTTTCATCAACAATTTTTCTGTCTTGATATTTACGCGCAAAACCTAAAAAAACAGTATAATGATTGGCTTCAGAAATCATTAATTCTTTGTAGAACTTAGCCAACTCTTCATCTTCCATATTTTCAGAAAAAACTTTAAAACGCTCACAGCTTCTTGCTTCAATTAAAGCGGCAATTAATAAGCGTTGTACAAGTGCGTTGGTTCTGTCTTTTGTTTTTGTAAAGAATTTTTGTAGTTGAATAGCATAATCGTTTTTTTGCTCTCTTCCTAAAACCATTCCGCGTTTTACCATAAAATCATGAACCATTTTAAAATGTTCCATTTCTTCAATAGCAATTTCACTCATACTTTGTACAAGTTCGGTTTCTTCAGAATAATTTATAATTATAGAAACAGCGTTTGAAGCCGCTTTTTGCTCTAAAAAAGCATGATCTGTTAATATTTGCTGTAAGTTATCTTTAGCAATATCAGCCCAAGAGGTTTTAGTTTCGAATTGTAATCCTAACATAATCTAAATTCATTTTTCGTTTGCAAAACTAACGATTATTAAATTTAAGAAAGTATTAGTACTCTTTTTTTTACTTAAAATAAGTACTGTTTTATTATTTAGGTATTTGATTATTAAAAAAGGAATAGAAATATATAAAAATGTTAACTTTGAGGGATTTCAAAAATATTTTGCTATGAAAAAAAATATAAAACTAATTATTTTAGTTTTACTGGTGTTTATTGGTAATGCTTGTAAGAAAAACACAAATAAAGAAAGCGATGTAAACGCTTACAATGAGTATGTTACTGTTTTTCCAGAAAAACTAATTTCTGTTACTCCAAAACTCGATTTTCTTTTAAAAAAGCATATAAAAGATGCCAGGGTTACTAATGATTTAATTACAATTACACCAAATATTAAAGGATCGGTAACATTAAATAATAATGTGGTTTCCTTTGTGCCGAATGAAAAATTAGAAAGCAATAAAGAATATAAAATAACACTTCATTTATCAAAGTTATATGATGATATTGATGTTGCTTTAAAAGATTTTAGCGTCGAAGTAAAAACAAAAGAGTTGTTTTTTAATGTGGCTTTACAATCGCCAACAGTATATAGTAAAGATTGGTATTTTGTAGAAGGAGTTTTAACGGCAAGTGATGTTGTTGAAAAAGAAAAATTATCAGAAATAGTAAAGATAAATTATAAAGGGAGCAAAGCAAAAGTAAAGTTTCAAACCTTCGAGAAATTAGCTTCTAAAGTATATTTTAAAATAGATAGTTTACAACGATTTGTTAAAGATGAAAACTTAAAAGTATCTTGGATTGGTGATGCTATAAAATCTACTTCAAAAGGAGAGCGAGAGATAACAATTACAGGAAAAAATAATTTTAAAGTTTTAAATGTAGAAGTAGCCAATACCGATAAACAACGAATAGAAATTAGTTTTTCTGACCCAATAAAAAAATCACAAGATTTAAAAGGTTTAATTCAGTTTGCAGATACTCAAAAAAGAAAATTCACCTATAAAATCACCAACAATATAGTAACTATTTATCCGCAATCATCTTTTAAGGATAAGGTAAATATCGAAATATTTAAAGGAATAAAAAATGCCGAAAACTATGTTTTAAAAAAATCATATAATAAAACATTACATTTTCAGCAATTAAAACCTTCGGTAAGCTTTATTAAAAGCGGAACGATATTGCCAAATTCAAAAAATCTTAAAATTAATTTTAATGCAGTTAATTTAAAAGCTATTGATGTAACAGTATTTAAAATATATAAGGAAAATGTATTGCAGTTTTTGCAAAACAATAATTTAGGTAACCAAGGTAATTTGCGCTATGTTGGGCGTCCTAAAGCTAAATACACGGTAAATCTTACTAATCAGGGAGTGGATTTAACTAAAGAAAACGCTTTTGCGATAGATTTGGCTGAAGTTTTAACAATTGAAGACGGAGCAATGTATCGAGTTGATTTTTCTTTCAACCAAAAATATTCTAATTATTCATGTGATGAAACTACTAATAATAGTACAATAGTTTATGGTAAAAAAGAAATAGATACCAAACAGTACGACAATCCTAATTACTATAATAACGACTATTATAGTTATCGATGGAATGAAAGAGATAATCCATGCTCAACTTCTTACTATTATAATAAAAATAAAAGCACCAATATTTTAGCTACAAATTTAGGAGCAATTGTAAAAAAAGGGAATAACAACACAACTTTTATTGCGGTAACTAATTTAGTAACAACCGAAGCGGTTTCTGATGCTAACGTAACGCTATATAATTTACAACAACAACCTATTGTAAATGTAAAAACAGATAAAGATGGAATTGCTAATTTCGAAGGAATTAAAAATGCTTTTTTTGCCGTAGTTATCAAAGATAAAAACACAACTTACATTAAATTGAATGATGGAAACGCACTTTCTATGAGTAAGTTTGATGTTTCTGGAACAAAATTACAAAAAGGAATTAAAGGATATATTTATGGCGAACGTGGTGTTTGGAGACCAGGCGATCAATTATTTTTAACTTTTGTGTTGAATGATAATGCGAATCCGATACCAGAAAACCACCCTATTAAATTTGAGTTGTTAAATCCGCAGGGAAAAATTATAGAAAGAAAAGTACTTTTTAAGAATACGAATAATGTGTATGCATATGCTCCAAAAACGAATCAAGATGCAATTACCGGAAATTGGAAATTAAGAGTAAGCGTTGGTGGCGCCGTTTTTAATAAAACACTTAAAATAGAAACAATAAAACCAAACCGTTTAAAGATAAAATTAAAAACAGCAGCAGACTTTATAAAAGCCGATACACCAATTGAAGGAGATGTGGATGTAAAGTGGTTACACGGAGCAATTGCTAGAGATTTGAAATTAGACATTAATGGGAAATTTACGCAATCGAAAACAGAATTTTCAAAATTCAAAAACTATAATTTTGATGATGTTACGCGTAGGTTTGGTACAGAAGAATTTAAAGTATTAAAAGGAACTTTAAATAACGAAGGAAAAACAAGTTTCTCTGTAAAACCAAGGTTAGATAAAAAAGCTCCTGGAATGCTAAAAGCTAGTTTCATAACCAAAGTTTATGAAAATGGTGGCGATTTTAGTACCGATGTTTTTTCTAAAAAAGTATCTCCATAT
Organism: Tenacibaculum bernardetii; assembly: GCF_029125915.1. Taxonomy (NCBI): domain Bacteria; kingdom Pseudomonadati; phylum Bacteroidota; class Flavobacteriia; order Flavobacteriales; family Flavobacteriaceae; genus Tenacibaculum; species Tenacibaculum bernardetii. The sequence continues at coordinate 200,741 of NZ_JAQJCU010000005.1, read as the reverse complement.
AAAACTTATGTAGGGTTATTAAATGCAGCTGAACAACAATCTAAAAATTATTTGTTTACAGATGAGAAATACACGTTTAATGTAGCAACAGTTACTGAAAACGGAGTAGGAGTAGCAAATGATTTAGAAGTAAAAGTATATAAATTATCATGGCGTTGGTGGTGGAGTACAGCCGATAACGGACTTTCTAATTACGATGGTACGCGCCATCATCAAACGTATAAAACACTACAAGTAAAAACAAACGCTAGTGGTAAAGGTTCGTTCGATTTAAAAATAAGTGAAAATGATTGGGGACGTTACCTTATAAAAGTAACCGATAAGAAAAGTAAACACATTACTTCTAATATTGCTTATTTCGATTGGCCATCTTGGTACGGAAAGAAAAAAGGAAGTCAAGATAAAACGAATGCCACGATGTTGGTTTTTACTACAGATAAAGAATCGTATGAAGTAAATGAAACAGCTACGGTAAAATTCCCTTCTTCTGAAGGAGCAAGAGCTTTAATTACAATTGAAAACGGAACCGAAGTATTAAATCACTTTTGGGTAACAACAACAGCAAAACAAACGGAATTTAAATTCCCAGTACTGGCCAATTATACACCCAACGTATTTGTAAATATTTCGTTATTACAAAAACACAGTCAAACAGCAAACGATTTACCAATTCGTATGTATGGTTCTATACCCATGTTGGTAAACGATCCTGCAACGAAATTAGCACCTGAAATTCAGTTAGCAGACGAGTTAAGACCTGAATCAATCGCTAATATTAAAGTAAAAGAGAAAAACGGAAAAGCAATGACCTATACAATTGCTTTGGTTGATGATGGATTGTTAGATTTAACACGTTTTAAAACTCCTAATCCTTGGAACACCTTTTATGCACGTCAGTCATTAGGTGTAAAAACGTGGGATGTTTTTGATGATGTAATTGGCGCCTATGGCGGAAAAGTAAACCAAATATTAAGTATTGGTGGTGATGAAGCCGAAGCTGGAAGTAAAAATAAAAAAGCCAATCGTTTTAAACCGATGGTAACCTATTTAGGACCGTTTAACTTAGCAAAAGGAGCTACAAAAGAGCACGAAATTAAAATACCTAAATATGTAGGTTCGGTACGTGCGATGGTCGTTGCTACAGATGCTAAAAATGACGCGTACGGAAGTGATGAAAAAACAGCTTTTGTTCGTAAACCCGTAATGATTTTAGCATCATTACCACGTAAAATTACACCACAAGAAACCGTAACTTTACCTGTAACTGTTTTTGCAATGTTACCTTCTGTAAAAAAGGTGAAAATTACAGTGCAACCTAACGAATCGTTTACAATTGTAGGTGATAAGACTCAAACTTTATCATTCAATGAACCAGATGAAAAGATGGCGTATTTTACATTAAAAGTAAATAATTTTAAAGGAATAGGAAAAGTAAAGATAGATGCCGTTTCTGGTCGCGAAAAAGCATCCTACGAAGTAGAAATAGATGTTTTAAATCCGAATCCTGTAACCACAGAAGTAAAAGATTTAGTGTTAAAATCAAACGAAAAAAAGGAGCTTAATTTTACCACCTTTGGCACAAAAGGTACTAATACAGCAAGTATCGAATTATCTACATTACCTCCAATGAATTTTACCAAACGTATGGAATATTTAATTCAATATCCACATGGTTGTGTAGAGCAAACTACTTCTAGTGCTTTTCCACAGTTATATTTAGCAGAAATTTTTGAATTATCCGAAGAAAAAAAACAAGATATAGAGCGAAATATAAAAGCTACAATTCAGCGTTTATCTGATTTTCAGGTATCAAGCGGCGGATTGTCGTATTGGCAAGGAAACGGTAGTGCAAACAGTTGGGGAACTTCATATGCAGGTCATTTTATGATTGAAGCAGCTAAAAAAGGATATGCTTTACCAATAGGGTTTAAATCGAAATGGATAGGTTACCAAAAACAACAAGCACGTAATTGGCGAAATAATTCAACCTATTATAACAATGCCTTATCACAAGCATATAGATTGTATACATTAAGTTTGGCAAACAGTGCCGATATTGCTTCAATGAATCGTTTACGAGAAACAAAAGGAATTTCTAATGAAGCAAAAATGCGATTGGCAAGTGCCTATGCATTAATTGGTAAACAGTCGATAGCCAAAGGAATTTTGAATGGTTTAACAGCGAATGATTATAATAAAAGACGCTATTCTAATTACGGATCTGAAACTCGTAATAAAGCCATGGCATTAGCTACTTATACATTGTTAAAAGAGGAAACAAAAGCTATTAAATTGGCAAAAAAAATCGCTGAAACTTTATCTAGCAATAAATGGATGAGTACACAAACAACTGCTTATAGTTTATTAGCGATGAGTAAATATGCGCTTCAAAATGGAGGAAGTACAGGGGTTAATGCGAGTTATACTTTAAATGAAAACTCAAAAAATATTGAAATATCAAAAGCATTGTATGCTGAGGATATTGAAGATATTAATAAAGAAAACACTTTTAAAGTAACGAATAAAAATAGCGGAGTACTTTATGTACGTATTTTTAATAAAGGAATTTTACCTGTCGGAGAAGAAAAAGTATTTCAGAATAATTTAGAAACAACAATTATTTATAAAACAAAGGATGGTAATCGTATAAGGCCTGATAATTTATCGCAAGGAAAAAATTTTGTAGCAGAAGTTACAGTGAAAAATACTACGAATGATAACGTAGAAAACGTAGCATTAACACAGTTTATTCCTTCAGGTTGGGAAATTATAAATACTCGTTTTACTGACTTCGGAAACAACACAACATCCTCTCAAGTAGATTTTACAGATATTCGTGATGCTAGTATTAGTAACTATTTTACACTTAAAAAGTATGAGAGTAAAACGTTTAGAGTGCTGTTAAATGCATCGTATTTAGGAACCTATTATTTACCAGGCGTGCAAGTAGAGGCTATGTATGATAATGATTATATAGCCAGAACAAAAGGCGAATGGATTAAAGTAGTGAAGTAGAGATTATATATAATTTGAGAAATGAAACAGATAGAGCATAGAAGTATAATTAAGGCTTCTATACAAATTAAAATACTCAAAATATGAAAGAAAAAGAGCCATCAGAATTCACCGCTAAAGAATTCTTAGAAGCAGGTAAGAAGTTAAAATATAATTTAATAATCAATGCTGCACTTATTGGTTTTTTAATAGGTATAATAATTTATAGCGTAATAAAAAATAGCGTAGGTTTTTTAATGTTAATTCCGTTATTCTTAGCTTATAAATTAATTAAGAATTCCCAGAAAAATAAAAAATAATTGAACACAGATAAAAACGAAACATCAAGTTTTACAGTTTGTAAAGAATGCCAAGGATTAGGTAAAAAAAACAAAAGAATACGTAAAAATGTAAAACTTCGTTATCAAGCAGCATCAGCTGCTTATGAAAAAACAGATAAGCAAGGAGCTGCGCCTGTTCGACCTAAGGCTGTGCAATATTCTTGTTTAAAATGTAAAGGCTCAGGATTATTAGAAGCCGATAAATACCCTATAGCGGATACAGAAAATTATCCTCACTTAGCTATAATTGGCGGAGGTATTGGAGGTGTAGCTCTTGCTGTGGCGTGTTTACATCGTCAAATTCCGTTTACACTTTATGAACGTGATGATAGTTTTAATTCGAGATCACAAGGTTACGGGCTCACATTGCAACAAGCAAGTAATGCAATTAAAGGCTTGGGTATTTTTAAGTTGAATGAAGGAGTTGTTTCAACAAAGCATGTAGTTCACAATTCAGAAGGAAAAGTAATCGGAGAATGGGGTATGAGAAAGTGGATGAATTCTGATGCTAAAACTTCCCAGAAACGAACAAATGTACATATCGCACGACAATCTTTACGGCTCCAATTATTAGAGCAATTAGGAGATCATAAATCTGTAAAATGGGGACATCAATTAATTAATTTTAATGATTCTGATAATGAATTTATTGAATTGAACTTTCAGGTTGATGGAAAAATAAAAAAAGCAAAGGCAGATTTAGTAGTTGGTGCTGACGGAATTCGTAGTTCGGTTCGTAAGCTTTTAATAGGTGATGATATTACGCCGCTGCGTTACTTAGGTTGTATTGTAATATTAGGTATTTGTCCTTTAAAAGATATTAAGAATATTGATAGCTCTTTGTTAGATTCTGCTACTGTATTTCAAACAGTGAATGGTAATGAACGAATTTATATGATGCCATTTACATCAGATGCTATTATGTGGCAACTTAGTTTTCCGATGTCAGAAGAAGCTGCAAAACAATTAAGCAAAAAAGGACCCAAAGCACTTAAAGAAGAAGCTTGTCGCAGAACTCCGTGGCACAATCCTATTCCACAAATTTTAGAAGCTACTGATGAAAATAATATTTCGGGATATCCGGTGTATGATAGAGAATTATTAAAACCAGATTTATTATCCGAAGAAAAAAAAGTAACACTAATTGGTGATGCAGCACATCCTATGAGTCCGTTTAAAGGACAAGGAGCGAATCAGGCTTTATTAGATGCCTTGGCATTGGCTAGAGGAATATCTAAAGGATGTAGGCCTTTATCAGAATGGAGAAAAATTGGAATTAGAGAAAGCGTATTAACAGCTTTTGAAACAGAAATGTTGGCGCGTAGTGCACCAAAAGTAAAAGGGTCTGCAGAGGCTGTAAAATTTTTACATTCAGATGCTGTACTTCAAGAAGCAAATGAACCGAGAGGTCGTCCTTTAAATAGAAAGTAACACAAGTATTATTGTGATTAAAGAGGTTTTTAGTTTTTGAGTTAAAAGTAATCCTCACTAAATAAAAGAAGAAGAACGATACGAGGTAATTCTATTCAACTATATTGCATTCATAAACTATTATTATGAAATTAAATTTATTGTCTTGTGATGCTCAAAGGCCAGATAAAAGAACAATAGCTAATTGTATTGCTGAGGTATCATTTAATATTGATGCGTCTTTAGCAAATGAACTTACAAGTATTCTTTTAGAAGGAGATGCAGTTGATATTGAAATTGAAGATAAAAATTCAGGTTCTGCTTTAAGAATTTTACGAAAACTAAATATAGATTACGAAATTTTAGATTAAACTGTTGTACAAGTCGAAAAGGTCTTCAATTCATTTTTAACTACCAGTTTGAATAACTTTTAAGATATCGAATTTATATATGTGATCGTTTTTTTATTAAAAACTGCAGCACGTTCTACATTAACCACATGACCACATTCTTTTAAAATAACCAAAGAAGCATTTACATGTTTTTCAACCACATTTTTTATAGAAGGTAAAAATAAATGATCTTCGTCCCCCATAATATACAGCGTAGGTATTTTTAGATCTTTCATTCTAAATAATCGCAATAACGGATTAATTTCGGATGTTAATTTAAACCAACGTAAAAACTCTTTTTGATATAGTTTTTTTGCTTCGTTAACGAATAATAAGCGAGAATTTTTGTGATTTTTTTTAGGCATTATTATAAAAGCAAAAAGCTTATATAACAACATATATGGTACAATTGATTTAAATAAATTACCTACAAAAATTAAAAAACGAGAGCGTAAATTAAATTTAATAATTGCGCCTCCCATAATCATACTACTCACTAAACTAGGTTTCTTTTCAGCTAAATTTCGTATTAAAATTGTACCCAAAGAAATACCTACAAAATGCGATTTTTTTATTTTTAGATAATCAATAACTTCTAAAATATCTTCTGTAATAGCATCAAAAGTATATTTTTTATTAAAAGTAGATTTTATAACAGATTTACTATCTCCATGACCACGTAAATCTAAAATTAAAACATTAAAGTGTTTTTTAAAATCACGAACTTGTTTGTACCAAATAGCACTACTACCACCAGCACCATGTATAAATGTAACCCATTGAGTAGAAACAGCATGTTCGTAAGAATAGTAGTTTAACAAACCTTTAATTTTTTTTTAATCCGAGCAAAAATAATTTAATTTATCAACTTTATTTGTTAAAATTTTTAACTAATTAATAAAAATGAATAAAAAGATGTACAATTTTAAAATATTAATAACTAATAAGTAGGGTTTTAGGCTTAAATTAATTAGCGCAACTAAATATAATTATTTTTAAAATATGAAATAATAGGTATAAAAAATATTTTATTTTTTATACCTATTATATACAATTCTTATATACTCAAAACAATAACATCCTCGGCATGTATTACTTGAGTACTACCAGGAATATAAGTAGGCTTTTGTTCAGAAAAAGTCGATTCATTTTTTAACTCACTTTCTTTTGTGTTTTCACCAAAAGCATAATTTAAATTGTATTCACTTAATAGAGTTTTTATTTCACCAAAAGTTCTCTTTTCATTTGTTGTTTTCCCTTCGTTGTCTGTAATCGTTTTTTCTATTAGGTTAGGTAAAAAACGAATAATTTGAGTATCAGTAGGAGGAACAGGAACAATATCAAATTGAATTTCTGCACTTGCATTTAAATTCATATTGTATTTATTCGTATTTGTTGCATTTACAGGAGTAGCATACATTTTAGTACGAAAAGCTTGTCCGCCATTTAAAATACTAGACGATTGTTGTGATAAGGATAAAGATATTTTAGCTTTTGCAGTGGTTTTTGGAATCGTGTAAAATGTAGGTTGATAACCTATTTCACGCAATAATTTTAAAGAAGCTTCAGAATTATCTGGATTTGTATTGTAAATTTCTAAGGTTTGTCTTAAAGAACCTTTATCTAATGCTGCTTGTGCTTCGCCAACGCCTTCGCCAATTGAAGCAATAAAATCTCCTAAAGGTGCAGCAAAAGCATCTTTTAAATAATCATTTGAATTGTTTGACATGGTTTTAGTTTTTTAATGGTTTTGCAAAAATTACAATCACTTCTTGTCCTTGAATTAATTCTGATTCTGCTGCTGGTATTTGTTTAATTGCTTGTCCTTCTATAAAATTTGGATTATCAGTTGGCTGGTAAATAACGTCTAATTTTAATCCGTAATTTGTAATGATTTTTCTAGCAGCTGTTTCTGTAAGACCAATAATATTTGGAACATTATTTTGATATTTTACACTTGTTGTATTCGGAACAACATCAATACTAATATTGCTAATTGCAGCGGCATTTATATCTTTAGCAGATTCAAAATCAACCAAACCAAATAATGTTCCTTCTGGACCTTTTTCTATAGTAGCCTTTAAGTTTAAAGAAATGTTTGCCATTTTAAATCTGGACGTATCCATTTCCGCATCCGCTACAGCAATGTCATTTATAATACTACTATATACTTTTTTAGCATCTAATTTATTCGGGTTTTCAGCATCAACAAAACTTTGTATTTCTGTTACTTTAGTTTGTAGTTTTGTGATTTCACTTTCTTTTACGGAAGTGTTTTGAGCAAGTGCGACAATTTCACTGTTTTTTTCAGAAACAATTTGTTGTGATGTTTTTACTTTTTCAACTAAATCATCAATAGAATTTTGCTGTGTTTGTAAGGCGTTTTTTGTTTTTTCAACTTCAAAAATAATTGCTTTATTTTCTTGTTCAAGTTTGTTTTTTGTTTGTTGTAAATTTTTAACTTCGTTTGTTTTTTCTAATAAAAACTCTTTAAGTTTATTAATTTCAATAGAGTCATTTTTTAATTTAGATAACGCTTCTTTAAGAAGGTTTATTTCTTGATTTTTCTCTTCTAAATACTGCTGAAGAACAATTGTTTTTTCTTCATATTCCGTTACTGATTTTTTTAATTCTGCAATACGAACAGTTAATTCATCATTTATTATTGAAGAAGATTTTAAAATTTCTAATTGTTCTTGTAAAATTGAAACCTGTTCGTCTTGCTTGTTTAGTTTTTCTAATAATTGTTCAATTTCATTGGTTTTATCTTCCAATTTTTTTAAAAGTTGGTTAAATTCTTCTGAATTATCATCTTTAGAAGAGTAATTCAACTGTTCTTTTAAATTAGTAATTTCATTAAGACTATTTTCTAAAGATTGTTTTAATAAAGCTTCTGTTTCTTCATGTTCATTTAAATGCGCATTAAATTCTTTAAGTTGAATACTAAATTTTTCATTGATTTTTTTAAAATTAATTTCTTGTAGCTTGGTTAATGAAGTAAGGCTTTTATTTTCTTCTTGTAACTTAAAAAACTCTTTTTGAAAATGATGTAAGTAAATAGGAGAAGCAATAATAGTACTCGCACCTCTTTTAGTGATTAAAGAATCATCCAAAAGCCATAATTTATTAAAGTCAATTACTATTTCTAAATTTTCTTCATCAAAAAATAAAGATGGTGCTTCTGAAAGAATTAGTGTTTCTTGCTCATTAGATTTTACAATTCTAAACATAGGTAAACTACCTTCACTCATACAATCACGTACAAGTCGGGTAATAACTTCTTCTTTAGCAAGTCTTACTGGAATTTCATAAGCATGCGATAGTAGTCCTTTTTTGGTTTCAATTCCCATCACAAGTTTTTCCCATTTTCTGTTTTTAATATCTAAAAATTCAATATCTATTGAATAGGATTTTAAAGAGGTATTATTAGCAGCTAATAAGTCACATTTAAAAAGTAAAGAGCGGTATTTAGTAGCCATAATTAGTGTTTTTGAATTGAAATTTTAGTAAAAACTGTACCTATATTGATATCTATTTGTATGGTGTTTTTAGCATCATAATCTGTAGTATCTATTTGAATTGTATTTATTGCAAGTCCGTTAACATCGGTAGTAACCTCTCCTTGTTTTACAAAGTTGGTATTGTGGTTTAAAACACTGTTTGTATTTAATAAAATAGTTTTATCTCTATTATAATTAAACTCTACTAAAGCACCTGGAATTTTTTCACCAGCAGAATTAAAAACAGCCACTTCAATATCATAAATATTTGAAATATTGGTTTGTTTAGGAATTGCCTCAATAATTAATTGAGGTAAACCGTCATTAGGCATAACGGCTACAAAACGACCAGAAATACTACTTGTTATTTTATCAGTTTCAGCTGTGCTACTTGTTTTACTTACCGGACGATACGTCATCATTGGAGCAGGAGAGTATGGCATTTCTGCCATTGCATATTTTCCATAACCACTACTTTGGTCGTAAGTTCCGCCTGTTGTTGAAGAAGTCTCTAATTCGGTTTCTACTTGTAAGGTGAAATCTAAATAAGGTAAGGTATATAATGTATTCGGACGACCATATTCATCATAAGGAGCAGCATTACGAAGTTGATGTTGCGCTTCATTTAAACTCTCTGATATTCCGAGTAATATTTCTTTTAAGGTGATGGATGTGTTTTGTGTGCTCATTTGGTATGTAAATTATAATGAAAATGGATCTTTTTTTGATGCTGATTTCTTTTTAGTAGGAAGTTCATCTGCAAATTCTTTGATTTTTTTTGCAGCAGAAAAAATTTCTGAGACATTGATAGTATCAAAGCCTTTAGATTCTTTTTCTTCCTTTTTTGTGAAAATTTTATCTAAAGAATTTAAAGTCATTAAAACATCTTGTTTCTTTTCAGGTTTTTTTAATTGATTTGTTTTAGTAAGTAAGTTGTCAACGGTTTTAACTGTTTTGTTTGTTTTTTCTAAATGTTTTTTCGTGTTGTTGTAAAAGTTGTTTACTTTATTTAAGTTTTCACTCAAAGCATTTGTGTCTTTGATATCACTTTTTATTGTTGGTAATGTGTTTTTAAATCCGTTTTCTTTTTGTTGCGCTATAGTTTTAATAAATGCTGTTCTTTTTGAATCTATTTTATTAAAAGTAACTTGTGTCTTTTTAGCAGTTTTAATAATTTTACTAGCTGTTTCAGTGATGGTAGAAAAAGTTTTATTTTCTAAAACATCTTTTTTATTACCAGTTGTTTTTTCTTTTTTATCAAGAGTATCAGAAAGCAAACTACTTATTTTATGTAAGCCTTGAGAAGCATCATGAGTTATAGTAATTACTTTTTTAATTGTTTTAGAGGCAGTATCTATTGTGTTCGTTGTTTTTTTTATTCCTTCGGATACTTTTGTTTTTCTTTTGTTAATTTGAACAAGCTCATCAGAGAATTTTGTGATGTTTTTATCTACTTCTTTACTTATTTTAGAAGTAGTATTTAATATGTTGTTTATTTTTTTTAACTCTTTTGACGTTTTTGTTTTCTTGCTGTTTATTTGTAAAAATTTTTCAGGAAGTGTCGTTATATTTTTAGCTATTTTTTTTGCTTTTTCAAAATTTTTAAGAACAGTTTTGGGTTGTTGTTTTTTGATAAACTGTTTTTCTATATTTTTCTTTTTAGGAAGTAAACTAGGAATTTTATTTTGTGTTTTTCTAGTAGTATCTACACTAAAAAAGTTTTTCCCTTTTTTATTCCAATTGATGTTTTCTTGAGTGCTACTTTTTCTTTTTTTAAGAAGTTTATTTTTCTTTTCTTCTTCTTTTTTAGCGTCTTTTCTTTTTTGATAAACAGATTTTATCTCACTATCATATTGTTTCTTGGAAGAAGAATGCTCTGCTGTTTTACCAGTAAGAGCATTCATATTTTGTTCTAGTTCTTTTTGCTCCTCTAATAAGCTTTTTAAATTAATATTAGATGCAGCAATATCGTCTAATGATTGTTCATCATTAGTAACATTAGGTTGTATTAAATCAGATAGAGAGAAGTCTTCGTTTTCTTCTTCCTTTACTTGTTTTTTAGTAGTAACCTCTTGTTTTAAAAGCTGTTTCCAATGTTTAGCCATTTTAAGGAGTTTTTTTAAATTAAATCATTTCTTTTGTCTTCTAGTTCAGCTGCTATCATCGCACGTAAACGTTGTTCAAATACAGGCGGATTTGGTACAGCTACTAGCTTTGTTCGTAGCATGGAACTACCTTCTGCTGAGTATTGATATTTTTGTGAATAACTAGCAGAAACAGAAGCACTCACTGCAACAAAACCAACACTAGCACCAGCACTTACAGAAACTGAAGCACCAAACTCTTTGGTTTGACTCATAGAAACAGACATTTTCATCTCTAGAACAGTATCTACATATTGATAAAATGTAGGTGTAAAACCAAGGGAAAGCAAACTATATTCTTCGCCTCCCATATCCACTTTTGTATCTACCAACTCTTTCGCCAACTCCATAGATACTTTATCTAAGGCGCGTTGTGCTTGAGCGATTCCGACACCAAGTGTTTTTACCATTTCTGGTAAAGGTGCATTTAAAATTTCTCTAGTAATACTTCCCATTTTAATGTGGTATTAATTTAAGATTCAGCTTCTTGTCGCGCAATTTCCATTTGTTGTTGGATACGTTCTTCTAAAATTGCTGGTGGTGGAATAGGAACTAATTTTGTTTGCAGTATGCTAGAACCTTCTGCTGAATAACTATATTTTTGAGAAAAACCAGCATTTACCTGTGTAGTTGTTACTGTTTTATTTGCTTTTAATCCTTTACGCCAACTAAAACCGATACTTCTATCTTTACTTTCTGATTTACTATCAACCGAAAAAGAAGAAGATCCTTCTCTGGTAAATTTGATAGAAATACTAACACGTATCATCGTATCTACAAACTGATAAAATGTAGGAGAAAATCCTAATTCTAACATAGATAAACGTTGTGGTAACATTACTTCACGTGTACCTAAACCTGGTTTAACCATTTTTCTACCAGGAACTGGTGTTGGAGGAGCAGTTGAAGTCGCTGGTACACCGTCTAATAAAGTATATACCTCGCCAATATACTTATACCATTTAATAGAATTAATATTGGTTTGATCTCTATAATATACTTCTGTGTTTCTTTGGTCATCAGGCGTAAATATTACGGTTTTATCGGATACAGCAGGAAGCTTATTTACATCTACAACTTCTTTGTCGTAACCAGCTTCGGTGTCATTACCAAGTTTAGCATCGATAGCTGCTCTATATGCTTGGTCAGTATTAGAGTTATACAATTCTACAGCATCTCTTAATTGTACCTTTTCTTTACCAAAGAATACACGACTATCTTTAAAATTTATAAATTCTTCTCCATTCAATTCTTCTTTTACAGCTTTAAGTCCGCCCATCATTTCAGCAACCTCAATAGAGTTAGAGTCTAATGCCATTTGTGCTTCGGCTATAGAAAAAGCCATTTGTCGAATCATGTCGCCCATCGGAACGTCCAATAATTCTTGTCCTATACTAGGATTTTTTCTAAACATATTTTTTGTTTTTATTTGTCTTTTGTTATTGTTGATTTTAAAATTTCATAATAAATATCTGGTGCAGGTAGTGATACAATTTTTGCAGCTATAGATGAAGATGCTTCTGCAGAAACAGAAAATTTACGTGCATAATGAGCAGAAATAGCAATACCAAACATTTGGGTTTCTGTATTATCATTATTCGCACTAAAATTATTATTAGCATTACTAGCACTTCCACTTGTTGCATTATTTGAACTAGAGCTGTTCCCATAATTTAAACTTAATGAACCGCCATAACTTTCAGATTCTGCAACAGAAAACTCCATTTTTACTTCAAAAGAAGCTTCTGTAAAAGCATAAAAAGTAGGAGCAAACCCAAGGCTAATTAAATTATAATCTTCATCACCTACAGCTATTTTAATCGTTGCCATTTCATTTGCTAAGCGAATAGAATTGGCATCTAAAGCAGCTTGTGCATTCGCAATAGAAGCGCCTAGTTTCTCTAACATAAATGGTAGAGGAGCATTGGTAATTTGTTGTATAACTTGTGGTACTGCGCTCATAATTTCTAGCTTCCAGAAGTTGTGTTACCAGTTAAAGATTGAATATAGTTTTCTAAACCAGTTGGTGGTGGCACAGAAATCATACGCGCAGAAACAGAAGCATTTCCTTCTACAGATACACCAAACTGACGGGCATAACGCACATCTAAAGAACCGCTCCAAGCAGATACTTTTGGATCTTTAATACTTTTTAAGTCTGATTTTGCAAAGTATTTACTGTTAATTACTTTATGTATATTTAAAGTATCGTTATTATTAGATGTGTTTTGCGTATTTGAAGATTTATCTTCTATAGTCGTTTCTTCATTATTATTAGAAAATAACGTGTACTCTATCTTTGCATCTTTTCTTAAAAGATAAACAACATCGCCAGAAATTTGAGAATAGAATTTTGTACTATTATCAAGTTTTGTTTTTATTTCGGATAGGCTCTTTACTGTTTCATTTAAAGAGGTATCACTGCCAGATTCGATACTAAGTTTTTTGGTAATACTAACAGTTGTTTTTGCGTGTTTTTGTAATATTCCTGAATTGGTTATAGACCAATCTGCTACAATTGCAACAGATTGCGTATTACTAAAATCGCCACCTTCTACAAAAATGTATTCGTTTCCGTTGGTATCAATATTAATTACTGCTTTTCTATAATCAGGATTATTTTGATTATCACCAACATTCGTTTTAGCACTTAGCTCTCCTTCAGAATTAATTTCGATTATTTGAGATTCATTAACACCTAAAGTGATTAAGTAATTCTTAATAGTGTTGGCCCTTTTTAAACCAAGATCTTCGTTAAATTTATCACCACTAACACTATCTGTATGACCAATAATTTTAATTGTTACATCGGTATCATGAACCAGAATAAAGGCTAAAGCTCTTAATTTGTCTTTAAGTAACTCTGTATTATTAGGACTTGTTCCTTTGTTATAACTAAAATCTAACGAGTGGTGTTTTGAAAAATCAAAGTATATATTTAATTTATCGCTGTCTTTTAATCCAAATTTAAAAGTGCTGTTAGTAATAACATTCAAATTATCTGCGAGGTTCGATTTATCTAATAAGATAGTAGAAGCGGTATTCGTACCTTTAATTTTAATACTAACATTGGTATAGTTTTTAAATTTAAGAATACCAGTATCTTCTTTATAATAATCTAGTAAAGACAACATTCCAAACCCATTATAGTTATGCGTTTTTACCTCATTCGTACTGTCTGTACTAACAATATCTTTTGTTTCAATTATTTTAGAATCTACACGTTGTACTTCAGAGTCAGAAGATAAGTTTTCAGCAGTTTCCTCTAATCTATCAATACTGCCTGTTTTTTTACTTGTATTTACAGTACTTTGGTTTACCTTTAGTGTATGCTCATTAGATGCTGTTGTCCAATATTTTCGGCTACTTTTAAATTCCTTGTACTTTTCTTCCTGATAATTGTTTTCAACTTCTTGAATGCTTACATCAGTATATCCTTTCTTTTTAGTAGAGTCATATTCTAAGCTAAAATCAATTTCTAGTTCTTCTTGAACTGTCATTTTTAAATTGATAGAAGCAGAAACATCTGCATATTCAAAGGCATAAAATGCAGGTTGAAACCCGAGTTCTAATAATGATTTACCACCAACTTCTACTTCAGAAAGTCTCGTGATTTGTTTAACGGAGTTGGTGTCTAAACGCTCTTGAGCGTCTGCAATACCAAGTGCTAGCCCTGTTACAATACTTCCAACGTCTACGTTTTGAAGTATTTTGGCGCCTTGGTCAAGTGTTTTAATGTCTGCCATATTTAATTGTTTTTAATGGTTAAAAAGGAGAAATTCCATCTGGTAAATCCATGGCTATTTTTGGATTTACAGATTCTTTTCTCACTATAAAATAATTGTGTTTTTTCTGTAATCGGGTAACTTGATCTTTATTGATCTTATAACCTCTTAAAATCCAGTTTAACAATTCATCAGTTATAGGATGTTTGCCTTTTCCTATTTCTTTTTGTACACTTGTTAGTAATGCTTTGGCTTCTTCTTGCTCTTCTTTAAGTATATGCTGAATGGCTTGTCGTTCGCTAACAAAAGCATTGTGTTTTTTTACCAACACATTAGTTTCTTTATCATTTAAAAAAGCTCTGTAGTTTTCGCAAAAAGAAATTACCTCGTCATACGAACCTAATTGCTCTAATGATTCCATAACACATTGGCTATAATGTTGAAAAAATAATTCGCTCTCTTTTTGTGTTTGAGTTAAGCGTAAAGCTTCTTTATAGTGTCGTAAAGCCTCTTTATAGTTTTTGTCTAGCGCATGCATTTTACCACGTTCAGCAATTCTGAAATGCAACATTTTTTTATTTTCCATAATTTAAATGATTGTTGGTTCGCAGTTTAATAGTATTAACTGTGCATATAAGTAATTGGCAATTAAATCAGGAATTTCAGTACTACTTTCCCACTCACTAGTGTTTTCTTTAAAAGAGCTTACCTCTATAAATTGTGCTAATACGTTTTTAACGGCAGCATGTTCTTTAATTTTCTTTATCGCTAATTTTCTAGTTGCCTTAAAGTTGTGTTCTACAGAAAATTGAAGTCCCAATCCTTCACAATTTTCTATGATATCTTTTGCTGATTCATGACTTATACGTTCAAAAAGTGTGATAGGTAAATGTTCCTTTAACTCTGGAAGAATAGCATCAGGCATTCCAATTTTTTCAGTTAAAAAAGAAGTATGCTCTTTATTATTGATATCAAATGAAGTTAAATGAATGTTTATTAACTGATGTGTTTGGTTGATAACACGGATTGTTTTTTTAGATTGATGTTCTCTCCAAATAGTACTGCTTTCGGCATAACTAAGATTTTTTATAATAACTGTTCCGTCTTTTAAAGTTTGTATTGGTTGCTTAATTTTAGCTATAAGTCTTTTTAAATCACTTTTAGGAAAATCATTGTTAATATATATTGTAAACACATCTTTTCTAGGATTAGAATAACATACTAAAGCATCTATACGCCCTTGAAGTGCAATTGCGGTAGCTTCAGAAACACCACCTAATACAATACCTGGTTGTGCCAATAACATGTTTAATGATTCTGATGGTTTGCAACCTAAAAATTCTGACAGTTGATTAATTACTTTAGGTAGTTTTAAAATATCTTCAAAATAAATACTGATTTCTACTTGTTCTTTAGCTAGATTTATTTTTTCTTTTTCATCAGTAATTTGCACCTCTAAACCAAGTTTAGATAATGTTAAAGCTGCTTTTTCAGCTAAGTCTAAATCTATTTTTTGAAATAAAACAGCAGGAGCATTGTAGAGCATTTTTAAAATGAACTCTTGTGGCATTTTAAAAGAGTCGGCTAATAATTTTGAAACACTCGGATTAGCGGTTCCTATAGAGTTGATAATTACAGTATTTTCCATGTATTATGTTTTTGGTTACTATTTATACGACAGTTATGTACTGTTGTGTTTACAAATTTTAAAATATATACATGGTTTTTAGACGTGTGATTAACGTAAATAGCCATATAAACCAACCTGAGATTTTAGGGTTGTTTAACCTTCTTAACTTAGGTTGTATAATTTTGAAGGGAATTTGAAGAAAATTGTTTCTTTGTAGCTGAATAAAGTATATTTAACGCTTAAAACTAACGAACCATGATTACACCTTTATTATTAGCAATTACAGTTATTGCTTTCGGAATTTATATTTATAAGTTTCCACCAACAAAACCAACAGACACATCTAAAAACAGCATTTGTTTAGATTATTCTGCGGAACCAATGAACCAACTCAGTGTGCCTTTAGTTCACGAAATGGTAAATGGCTACAAAAACAATCAACTGGCAAAGATTAATAGTAGTTTAAATATGGACGATGCCCATTCTATAAGATTTGAGCTAGAAACTTTGAAAGCATTTATCTACCACACAGAAATGAATGCTAAAAAGCATAAGATATCAAGTAAAGATTTAGGCTTACGTATCTACTATTCTCGTTATCCTGAAAAAGAAACATGGAAAAGACCGTATACTGATTTATCTGATTTTTTAGGTAACTCTACCACTGAAAAATACGAGAAGTTACATACTTTAGTAATGATACCAACAATACGTAGGGGAGAAACAGATTTCGATTTTAATCCTTTAGACGAAAAAACGTATACTACAAGTTTAAAGAAAAACGAAGCATATCTAAACAATGGTTCTCAAACTAGAACTGCAGCATTAGGTGGAGGTAGAAATTCAGGAGGTTCTTCTAATAGCATAGGTTCTCAAAATCATGGAGGATTAATACCTCCAGTAGATGGAGGAGGTGAAGGTTTTTAATATATGCATGAGTTATATCCATATATGAATAAAGTATTACTAGTAGCAGAATTTTTATCTGCTCTAGTTGCTTTTTTCTACTATAAAAAAGTTAAATATAATTATTGGAAATGGTTTTCTATTTATTTAATATTTATTTTTATACAAGAACTGTATGGTAATTTTTTTCACGTCTTTTTATCAATAAGAAAACAAGATTATTATGCTTTTTTTGGTATCCCAATTCAATATTTTTTTTTTTATTGGTTATACGCTTATAGATCTCAAAAAAATGTTAAGTTATTTATCTTTTGTTGTTTTATTTATTTAATATCTTTTATTCCTTTGGAAATTTATAAAGATAAAGTCAGAACACTATATTCTTTGAATTTAACGACAGGAAGTGTCTTATTGATTATTCTAATAATTTTAGAATTCTTAAAACAAATAAAAAATGATAATATTTTAAAGTTTAAGGAAAATAAAATGTTTTATATAAATATTGGGGTCACATTATTTTATATAGGCACTTATCCTTTTATTGCTTTTTACAATGAATTAATAAAAATACAATATCTAGATATATGGAATGCTTACTATTTATATTTATTAATATCTAGTAGTATTATGTATTTATTATTTGCAGCATCTTTTATATGGGGGAAACATCAATCGTAATAATAATAGTTTTATTTAATATAATTTTTATTGCTTTTTTAGTAGGGATAGGAATCTTTATTCGTGAATACCGTATAAAAAAGAAAGCGCATTTACATCAAATTTCTACTATTGACGAAACGCATAAAGAAGAATTACTAGAAACTCAACTTGAAATTCAAACTCAGACCATGCAATATATTGGACAAGAAATTCATGATAATATTGGTCAGAAATTAACATTAGCTAGTATATATACGCAACAGCTAATTTTTGAAAATAAGGCTCCTCAAGTAAACGAAACTATTGAAGGGATTAATGATATTATAAATCAGTCTTTACAAGAACTTAGACAGTTATCAAAATCGTTGACAGACGATTCTATTAAAAACAATACTCTTTTATATTTAATTGAAAAGGAATGTGAAAAAATTAATGATTTAAAAAAATGGAATGTTCATTTTTCAAGTACTATTGAAACGGAATTACAATCGTATCAAATTAAAAGTATTCTGTTTAGAATTACCCAAGAATTCCTTCAAAATAGTATGAAGCATGCTGCCTGTGAAAACATTTTAGTTTCTTTAGATACAACTAATAACGCTATCAAGTTCACTCTAGAAGATGATGGTATTGGTTTTAATTCTGAAACGATAAAACCTGATGGTATCGGTCTTAAAAATATAAAAAAGAGAACAGAATTAGTAGGTGGAAAAATGAAATTAGAAAGTCAAGAAAATAAAGGAACGAAATTAATTATAGAAATCCCCATTTAAATGAAAAAGACAATTGTTATTGTTGACGATCATGTTTTAATAGCCAAAGCATTGAGTAATATTATTTCAAATTTTGAAGGATTTGAAGTACTATATGTATGTGAAAATGGTGTAGATTTTCAAAATAAAATAAAAACAAAAGGGATTCCTGACATCGTTTTATTAGATATAAGTATGCCTATTATGGATGGTTTTGAAACTGCGAAGTGGATTAAAGAAACACATGCTACTATTTTAATTATGGCTTTGAGTATGCAAGATGATGAGTCGAGCTTAATTAAAATGATTAAAAATGGCGCAAAAGGATACCTCTTGAAAAATGTATATCCTACTGATTTGGAAAAAGCGTTGAAAGGGTTGATTGAAAAAGGACGTTTTTTTCCTGAATGGGCTTCTAGCAAAATATTTGCGAGTATTGGCAATGACTCTAACAATGAAAAAATAAAATTGTCTGATCGTGAGATAGAATTTTTGAAATATTCAGTTACTGAGATGAACTATAGAGAAATTTCAGAAAAGATGTTTTGCAGCCCAAGAACTGTCGAAAATTACAGAGATAGCTTATTTGAAAAATTAGAATTAAAATCGAGAGTGGGTTTAGCGGTCTATGCTTTAAAAAATGGATTTACCGAGTGATTGATATGTGTTGTTTTTATAATGTGTTATATATAGTTTTAATTCAGTTGATGAAGCTGAAATATCTTTTTATAGATTAGCTCTATTATTTTTAAAAGCTGTAAAAGACTACTTATCTTTGCAGTCGATAAAAACTTCATAGATATTTAAATATTATGACAATGACAATGAAAACACAAGAAGATATTTTAGCAAAATTAAATATTTATGAGTTAAATGAAATGCAACAAAAAGCTATTTCGGTAATTGATACGAATGCAAATACGGTTATACTTTCACCAACAGGGACAGGAAAAACCTTAGGTTTTTTATTACCTGCGTTAAAATTAATAGATTTTGAAAATAAAGAAATTCAAACTTTAATTTTAGTACCATCAAGAGAATTAGCAATTCAAATAGAACAGGTAATTCGTGAAATGGGAACTGGGTTAAAAGTAAACGCAGTGTATGGTGGTCGTTCGATGACGAAAGATAAAACCGAATTAAAACATATACCAAGTATTTTAATTGGTACACCAGGAAGAATTTTAGATCATTTTGCAAATGAACGCTTTTCTAAAGACAGTATAAAAACTTTAATTTTAGATGAGTTTGATAAATCGTTAGAAGTAGGTTTTGAATCTGAAATGAGAGGTATTATAAATCAATTACCAAATCTTAAAAAACGTATTTTAACATCAGCAACGCAAGAAACTGAAATTCCTGCATTTGTAGGTTTACATAAACCTACAGTATTAAATTACTTGACAGGAAAAAAATCTAGGCAATTAACTTTAAAAACAGTTGTTTCTCCTATCAAAAACAAAAACCAAACATTGGTTAATTTGTTACAACATATAGGAAATCATCAAGGGATTATTTTTTGTAATTTAAAAGATAGTATCAGTCACGTAAGTGAATTCTTAACAAAAAATAAAATAGCACATAGTTGTTTTTCTGGAGGGATGGAACAAAGAGATCGTGAACGTTCATTAATTAAATTCAGAAATGGTACAAGTCAAGTTTTAATTGCAACCGATTTGGCTGCAAGAGGAATTGACATTCCTGAAATGAAATATATTATTCATTATGAATTACCAGAAAGAATAGAGGAGTTTACACATAGAAATGGTAGAACGGCAAGAGTAAATGCAAAAGGAACGGCATATATTTTAAAATGGCAAAAAGAAAGTTTGCCAGAATTTCTTGCTAATATTCCAAATACAGATATTTCTCAGAAAGAAAAATTGAAAGCGCATTATTGGGAAACTTTATTTATTTCTGGAGGTAGAAAAGATAAAATATCAAAAGGAGATATTGCAGGTTTATTCTTTAAAAAAGGAAATTTAACAAAAGAACAATTAGGTGTAATCGAATTAAAACAAGATTGCGCTTTTATAGCAGTGCCTGTAAGCGAAGCAAAAAAGTTAATTGAAGAACTAAATAATACTCGTTTAAAGAATAAAAAAGTGCGTATTACTTTAGCTTAGTCTAAATAGATAAAATAAAAAGGGTATTTACAATTTGTAAATACCCTTTTTATTATTTTTCACTACTCAAAATTTCTTTAACAGCAGCTTGATATTTTTTAGGATTGGTAGCTTTTTTAATTTTCTTATATGTTTTGTGAGGATCTGAAAAAGACTTAGAAAAGTATTCCCAAAACCCTAACATTTTCATTTTTATAGGTGTTGGCCCAGATAAAGCAGCATCATATTGATGATAAATTTCATCATGAAACTCACCAAAACGTTGCCATCTATCTTTCGGATATTCGGTTGTGTTATCTTTAATCATTTGTGGTAAAAACGGATCGCCAATTAAACCACGACCAATCATAAAGTGCGTAATACTCGGAAAACGTTCTTGCATCGCTTTAAATCCGGCCACAGAAGTAATATCTCCGTTGTAATATAATTGATGTTTAGATACGTCGATACATTTCTGAAAAGCGTCTAAATCAACGCCACCTTTGTATAATTGTTTTCCTATTCGAGCATGAATAGCAACATTTTTAAGCGGATATTTCTCTAAAATAGGGAAGGAATGTAATATTTCTTCGCTGTTTTCATAACCCATTCGCATTTTCATAGAAACCAAAATGTCGGTTTCGTTATGGGCTTTATGTAAAACTTCATCAATTCTAGCAGGATTACAAATCAAACCAGATCCCATTCCCGATTTTGTAACCATTGGGTATGGACAACCTAAGTTCCAATTCAATTCTTTATAACCTAAACTTTGCACGTACTTTGCAACAAACAAAAACTCATCAGGATCGTTTGTAATTACTTGCGGTATTACAGTTAAGGTATGATTGTTTTCGGGTAATAAATCACGTTCATAACTCGATTTAATCTTCATTTTTCCGTTTAAACGGATATATGGCGCGTAATAAGTATCAATACCTCCAAAGTATTTATGCTGTGCATTTCTAAAACGAAAATCGGTAAAGCCTTGTAAAGGTGATGAAAGTAAAGTAAAACTCATAGTATGTAATAAGCTGCAAATATAACTTACTTATCCTTCATATTTTAAAGTTAAACTTTATACTTTTGAAATAGATAAATTGTTAATGAAAAGTGTTTTAAACTTCTTAAAAAAGCATAAAATAAAGGCAATCATTATATTTTTTTTAATGATTGCATACTATTATTGTTTGCCTGAAAAACTATTTGTAACTCCAACAGCTACTGTTGTTACTGCAAAAAATAACGAGTTGTTAGGTGCTGTGATTGCTAAGGATGGGCAATGGCGTTTTCCTGAATTAGATTCCGTTCCAACAAAATTCGAACAATGTATTTTACAGTTTGAAGATGCACACTTTTATAAACACTTCGGATTTAATCCAATATCCATAGGAAAAGCGTTTCTAGAAAACATAAAAGCTAAAAAGGTGATTCGTGGCGGAAGTACACTTACGCAACAAGTAATTCGATTATCACGCAAAAATAAAGGACGCTCTTATCAAGAGAAAATAATAGAATTGGTTTTGGCAACGCGATTAGAATTTCGATTATCAAAGAAATCAATTTTAAACTTATATGCTTCTCACGCTCCTTTTGGTGGTAATGTGGTAGGCTTAGAAATGGCATCTTGGCGGTATTTCGGTTTGCAACCACATCAATTATCATGGGCAGAAACAGCAACCTTAGCAGTTTTACCAAACGCTCCTTCGTTAATTTACCCGGGTAAAAATCAACAAAAACTAAAAGAAAAGCGTAACCGATTACTTAAAAAATTATATCAAGAAACCATTATTGATAAAATTACTTTTGAGCTATCATTATTAGAAGAACTCCCACAAAAACCATATGCTTTACCAACTTTAGCAACACATTTTGTACAAGAAGTAGCAAATAAACACGAAGGAAAACACCTACAAAGTTCTATTGATATTCATTTACAAACACAAGTAAATAACTTAGTAAAACAACATTATTTACGTCAAAAACAAAACGAAGTTTTTAACATGGCGGTTTTAGTTTTAGATGTTAAAACCAGAAAAGTACTAAGCTATGTAGGAAATTCACCAACAGATAAAGCGCATCAAAAAGATGTAAATAACGTGGTTTCTGCAAGAAGTACAGGAAGTACTTTAAAGCCATTTTTATATGCACAAATGTTACAAACGGGAGCAATTTTACCAACACAATTAGTGGCAGATGTACCTACCGAAATAGCAGGATACACACCTAAAAATTTCGATTTAACTTTTGATGGAGCTGTGCCGACTAATCAGGCTTTAACACGATCGTTAAATATTCCTGCGGTTCGAATGTTACAATCATACGGATTAGAGAAATTTAGAGCAGATTTAAAAGAATATTCGATTCGAGATATTAATAAATCAGCCGATTACTATGGATTGTCATTAATTTTAGGTGGTGCAGAAGCTAGCTTGTGGGATTTATGTAAAACTTTTGCAAGTTATGCCGGAGTTATAAATCATTATGAAGAAACAAAACATAAGTATTATTCGAATGAATTTACAGAACCTAGTTATATACAATCTGATAAAATAACTTTTGGAAACGTTCAAGAAAATGAAACTCATATAGATGCTGGAGTAGCTTTTACAACCTTAAACACGCTAACTGAAGTTAACAGGCCATTTACAGATCAGGCTTGGAAATATTTTGATTCGTCGCAAAAAATAGGATGGAAAACAGGTACGAGTTTTGGTAATAAAGATGCTTGGGCAATTGGTGCGACTCCTAAATATGTCGTTGGAGTTTGGATAGGCAATTCAGACGGAGAAGGAAGACCCGATTTAACAGGTGTTGGTAGTGCGGCACCCTTGATGTTTAATGTATTTGATGTGTTACCAAAATCAGATTGGTTTTTAGAGCCTTATGAGGCTTTGGTAGAAGAAAGTATTTGTGAAAAAAGCGGCTATTTGGCATTGCCTATTTGTAAATCTGTTAAAAAAAGAATACCCAAAAACGGAGTGAGAGCAAGGCCGTGTCCGTATCACCAACAAATTACTTTGGATGCATCTGAAAAATTTCAGGTGAATTCTAATTGTGAGTCGATTACAAATATGAAAACGAAAACATGGTTTGTATTGCCTCCTTTAATGGCACATTATTACCAACAAAAAAACGCAAGTTATAGTGTATTACCAAACTATCGAAATGATTGTAATAAGGAACAAAATAATACCATGGATTTTGTATTTCCAACAAAATATCGATCTAAAATATCGTTAACCAAAGGATTAAATAATAAAGTAAATCCTGTAATATTAAAAGTTACTCATGCCAATGCAGATGCTGTTTTGTATTGGTATTTAAACGATGTTTTTATAGGTGAAACTTCTCAATATCACGAACAAGCGATAACTCCGAAAAGTGGTAATCACAAAATTATTGTGATTGATAATTTAGGAAACGAGAAAACCCGATTTTTAGAAATATTATAAATTAATTATCATAAGCTATTTCCCGCTTTACGCACTCGCTCTCTGCGAGGAGCTCAAACAATTGCTGCAATCGGGGCTAGGAATTTTATTAATATATAGAAAGTGCTATTTTTTTATCACAAACCGTTTTTTTCAATCGAACTCCAAAATCAGCCAGTGTCTTAATTTCTTTAATTCCAGCCAATCGTTCTCTACCAATAATTAATAAGCCTTTTTTATTTCCTTCAATGTGATAGTATTTATTGCTTTCAAAAAACAGTACAAGTTCATCTGTAAAAAACTTCTTTATTTCAGTAGCATTCTTTCCAGAGAGATAAAATCGTTTAGAAAAATCAGGGTGATTAGCGATGTTAATATCTTTAAAACCTGCAAAATGGTATATATATTCGAAAATACCTTCTTTATCTAACGTAAATTCAGGTGTGTATTTTTCAATATCAATATACATCATGGTTACCTTAATTACTTGTTTGGCAATAAGTTCACCTTCAGAGAATTCAACATCAAATAAAGAACAGTTTTCATTTGATAATATATTTGATACTTTACTTATTTTTCGGGTTTTAAAGTACCCAAAATGCGGAATTTTAGTAACTTCTTCTTCAGGAGTGGCTTCGTATTTCCAGCCTAGTTCTGTGCAAATATTTTGTAAAGATTTTTGTCTTTTTGTTAAAGTATTAGACTTGGTGTTTTCTTCCACTTGAATAGGATTATTTTTACGTAAAGCAAACGGGTGTTCACTTCCTGTTTTATATCCATCTAAACCAATTACCTCAAAATGCCCGCCTTTTCTGTTAAAGCTTTCAGCATAATTATTAAGATTCTCCATAACAGAATGATCTATAAAGTCACACAAAGAAAAATCGATAATAGCATCTTCATTTTCTGGTATTTGATCTAGTTTAGCTTTTAGTTTTGTGAAATTTAAAAAACTAGAAAAATTCTCGACAGAAACATAGTATTTGTCATCTTCCTTAAACATTAAAACATTTGGTTTTAATACGTTTTTAATGAAAAACATTAGGTTTTTATTAATGATAACATGAATAACAAATGTTATAAAGATACCTGCTAAAATACCCGTAATTAAACTTGTTGTGATAGTAGTTAATAAGGTTACTAAAAATATAATTAATTGTTCTTTACCTATTTTAAATACTTTTTTAATGTTTTCTGGTGAAGCTAGTTTATAACCAGTATACACTAAAATAGCAGCTAATGCAGGTAAAGGGATTTTACGTAATTCTGTAGCAAAAAGTAAAATAAAAATAATCAAAAAGGCTGCGTGAAAAAAGTTAGCAGAACGATTGCTTCCTTTATTATTTACGTTTACCGAGCTACGAGCTATTACTGTAACAACATTTAACCCTCCTAAAAAACCACTAATTACAGTAGCCAATCCTAAGGCACGGATGTCTTTGTTTACGTTAGAACGTCGTTTTAAAGTGTCTAATTTATCAACAGCTTTAATACTTAATAAACTTTCTATACTAGCAATTAAAGTAATTGCAATTACTGCGTTTATAAATTCGAAACTATACGCTTTGCTAAAGTCAGGAAAAGCAAAATTAGATAAAACATCTTCAGGTAAATTAATTAAGAGACTTTTATCTATCGGATATGCAGATGATGATACCAAATCATAGTAATAATACATACCAACACTTAAAACAACAATCCACATTGGAGCCGGAATTAACTGAAAATATTTATTACGTATTTTACTATAAAAAATCATAATTAGTAAACTAATAACCCCTACAGATCCGGCGTAAAAAACACTAGTACTGTCAGTCTGAATTAAGTTTATGATTCCTTTTGGCATTTGTATCAGTAAGTCTACAATACTTCCTTTTGCATCTAAATTACCAAGCATTACATGTATTTGTTTGGCAAAAATACCAATACCAATAGCAGCTAACATTCCTTGAATTGCTGAAGAAGGGAAGAAGTCACCCAGTGATCCCATTCTAAGAAATCCAAGAATTACCATAATTATACCCGAAATAACAATGGCAGCCAAGGTATATAGATAACCTTGTTGCATATCGCCAGCACCTAATGTGGTTATAGCACCTAATACGACAACTACTAAACCATTACCAGGCCCAGTAATAGTTACATTTGCACCTCCTAAAATCGCAACAACAACGCCACCTACAATTGCAGCAATAGCACCAGAAATTGGTGGTGCACCAGAAGCTAGCGCTAATCCAAAGCCTAATGGCAAGGCAATTAATGATACTACAAAACCAGCAAATATATTTTGCGGCACTTCACTTAAAAATGTTTTAAAACCTTTTCTCATCTACTTTTTACTTAACAATTAAAACATCGGTTGGTAATTCTGATAAAATATATTCTAAATCATGCGGAAAAACTCTGTCTAGAACCCCTGTTTTTTTAGGAGCGCTCATAACTAGTACATCGGCTCTTTTTACTTTTGCATAATGACCAATAGAATATCCTCTACGACCAAAAATGCTTTGCGTTTTTACAGTTATGTCACTCGTGTCGATGCATTGTAGCATTTTATTAACACGTGCATCTTCGCTTTTTTGTATTTGTTCTTTTAAGTCAGTTGCTTTACGCAGCGAAACATCATCATTTACTTTTACATTTAACTCAGCCTGACTAATTTCTTCAACAATAGTTACTCTTTTGCAGTCTAAGTTTTTAGATAAATTAAAAGCAGCTTTAATTGTTTCTTCTGTTTTTTCATCTTGTAAGCCACTAACAACAATGTGTTTACAAGGAACTCTCTCTGTTGATGGTTTTATTAGTAATAATACCGAGCAAGGTGCTTTACGAGTTAATTTTCTCGCAATAGAACCTACATAATATTTATAGAGTTTTTCTTTTTGTAGTGCCCCCAATATTAATAAGTTAACACACTCTTGTTTTGTTATTTCTAAAATAACATCAACAGGTTTACCTTCTTGCCAAATTACTTTTAATGGAAATTTTAATTCAGGAGCATCTTTTAATAATTCATGCAATTGCTTTTCTTTTTCGTTAGTTTTTTGACCAACATGAACTCCAATTAACTGAGCATTAAACATATTTGATAAACGAATTGTTTCAAATAAGTTTGCTTTTAAATTTGGAGAGAAAGCAATACCAATAAGTATATTTTTTATCAAAGTATAAAAATTTAAAACGCTCGAAGATATAATTTTCTTGTTGTTTAAAAAATATTACTTTTACACAAAACAGAATATTAGATGATAGAATTAGCAGGAATTGTAATACTAGGGATTTTAGCGCAATGGTTTGCTTGGAAATTTAAAATTCCGGCTATATTACCTTTAATATTAATAGGGCTATTTGTAGGGCCAATTGCTGCCGAATTTTTTAATGAAGATGGAAGTAAGTGGATTGAGCCTATTTGGAATGGTACAAAAGGACTTTTTCCAGGCGAAGCACTGTATTACTTTGTTTCTTTAGCCATAAGTATTATTCTTTTTGAAGGAGGTTTAACGCTTCGTAGAGATGAAATTAAAAATATTGGTCCCGTAATTACCAAGTTAATAACATTAGGATCTAGTATCACTTTTTTCGGAGCGGGTATTATAGCGCATTATCTTTTTAACTTGAGTTGGGAACTATCTTTTCTGTTTTCAGGATTAATAATTGTAACAGGCCCGACTGTAATTACGCCTATTTTAAGAAATATACCGTTAAAAAAAGACGTATCAGCAGTTTTAAAATGGGAAGGGATTTTAATAGACCCAATTGGAGCTTTAGTAGCTGTATTGGTTTTTGAGTTTATAAGTGTTGGTGGTGGAGCAGGCTTTACACAAACAGCTTTGTTAGAGTTTTTAAAGATTATTTTATTTGGTTCTACCTTCGGATTTACCTTTGCACATGCCTTAATATTTATTTTCAACAAAAAATGGGTACCACATTACTTATTAAATGTAGTTTCTTTATCAACAGTTCTTTTAGTATTTGTATTATCTGAGTTGTTTGCTCATGAATCAGGTCTTTTAGCTGTTGTAGTTATGGGTATGGTTTTAGGTAATAGTAAATTAAAAAACTTAAAAGATATACTATACTTTAAAGAATCATTAAGTGTTTTATTAATTTCAATGCTATTTATTCTTTTAGCTGCTAATATGGACATTAAAGAGTTAATGTTATTATATAGATGGGAAACAGCCCTTCTTTTTACATTAATAGTTTTCGTTATAAGACCATTAGCTGTATTTATAAGTACTTATAAATCGAATTTAAAAACCAACGAGAAACTTTTTATAAGTTGGGTTGGTCCAAGAGGTATTGTTGCAGCAGGAATCGCTTCTTTATTTGGTAGTAAATTGATTAAATTAGGTGTTGAAGGAGCCGAATACATAACGCCACTTGTTTTTATGGTTGTTTTAGGAACCGTATTATTAAATGCAACTACGGCAAGATTATTTGCGAAAGTAATAGGTGTTTTCTTAAAGCGATCTAATGCAATTATAATTATAGGAGCATCAGATTTAGCACGCCTTATAGGTGTTTATTTAAAGAATAATAATAGAAGGGTTGTTTTGATTGACTCTAATAAGGACAATATAGATAAAGCTAAAAAACAAGGCTTAGAATCTTTTGAAGTTAATGTTTATGATGATGCATTAAGTAATAATATAGAGTTAAATGATGTTGGATATTTATTAGCTATAACAGGTAGTGATTCTATAAATAAATATGCAATATCTAATTTTTCACCAATTTTTGGAGAGCAAGGTGCTTATCGTTTAGTAAGTTCTCAAGAAGTGCTTACAAATGAATATGAGGATAAAGATCAGTTATTTACTATTAAAGATGATTATTTAAGTTTAATGGAAGCGGTAAGAGAGTTTCCTGAAATTCATGAAACACAAATTAATTCTATAGAGGAATATAAGGAGAAGATTACTGAAATTTACTCAGAGGTAAAATCAATACCGGTTTTTGTTAAAAACAATAGCAACGAAATTTTATTAATTGCTGAATTTGAGAAAAATGTAACGGTAATAGAAGATTGGAAACTAGTTTATATAGGTAAAGACTTAAAGATCTAACCCAAAGGTGGTCTTTAGTTTTTCTATAAACGGATTTTTTTCTTTTAACTTCTCATATTTTTCTTGAGGAGTGTAAGCGAATTTTTTCTCAACAGTTTCATTGACGATAACATCTATTTGAATACCGTAATTATTTAATTTTTCACGTAAAAACCGTGTTAGTTTAGATTTACCACGTTCTAATTGGGTTTTCATTAAGTCGTTAGGTAAAGAAAATATAATTGTAAAAGGTTTTCCTAATTGCGGCTCACCAGAAGCTAATATAGCAGCGATACTGCGTTCACCAAGCTCTTGTAGTTTGAAATAATATTTTTTCCAAGCATCTTTTAACTCTTCATGAGTAAAAGGTGTTCTTGGATGGTTTTCATAGCTTTCATCATCATCTGAAACAACTTTAATTTCCTTTTTCTGATGAATACTTTTTAAAGATAAAGCTGAAGCCCTACGCTTAATATTCTTTAAAATAGGTTTTTTTGGTAGTTGAGCTGTTGCTTTAACAACAACTTTTTCTACTTCAACTTTATTAAGAACTTTAGCCGTTGGTGCTACTTTGGTTTTCTTCACAACAGGTGATAAAGAAGTAAAAAAGGTAGCCGGTATTATGTAGTTGTTAGATTTTTTTTTTGCTCCATCAAAATTGATAGAGGCTATTTGCATTAAAGTTAATTCTACCAGCAGTCGTTGGTTTTTACTAGCTCTATATTTTAAATCGCAATCGTTAGCTTTGTCAATAGCTGGCATTAAGAACTGCATATTCGCTTTTTTAGCTTGCTCTAAATATTTCTTTTTAGTAGTATCGCCAACTTCTAATAAAGGTATAGTAGCAACATCTTTAGCAACTAATAAATCTCTAAAGTGAGATGCTAATCCGTTTATAAAATGATGTCCTTCAAAGCCTTTACCTAAAACTTGGTTAAAAGCCATTAAGACTTGCGGAATTTTATTTTCTAATAATAAATCAGTGATGTTAAAATACACATCATAATCTAATACATTTAAGTTTTGAGTAACTGCTTCACGAGTTAAATTACTTCCCGAGAAACTAACAACTCTATCGAAAATAGATAAAGCATCTCGCATTGCTCCGTCTGCTTTTTGAGCAATTACATGCAAAGCATCATCATCTGCAGTAATATTTTCTTTAACACAAATTGTTTTTAAATACTCTTTTGCATCTAAAACACCAATACGCTTAAAATCAAAAATCTGACAACGAGATAATATCGTGGGTATAATTTTATGTTTTTCGGTAGTTGCTAAAATAAAAATAGCATGTGCCGGTGGCTCTTCTAAAGTCTTTAAAAAAGCATTAAAGGCAGCTTGAGAAAGCATGTGAACTTCATCAATAATATATACTTTATACTTTCCTGTTTGTGGCGGAATACGGACTTGATCGGTTAAATTACGAATATCATCAACTGAGTTATTTGAAGCCGCATCTAATTCGAAAATATTAAAAGCAAAATCTTCATCATCAGTAGTCGCATCTTCTTGGTTAATACGTTTAGCCAATATACGTGCGCACGATGTTTTACCAACTCCACGAGGTCCAGTAAAAAGTAGTGCTTGTGCTAAATGGTCATTTTTTATAGCATTTTCTAACGTATTTGTTATGGCTTGTTGCCCAACTACGTCTTCAAAAACTTGAGGACGATATTTACGTGCCGATACTATAAAATGCTCCATTAATCTTTACTTTTTATGCTAACAAAAATAGAAAAACAGCTTACAATTCACAAACTATTTTCTTAATGAAAACCTAAAGTTGTAAACAATTGTAAAAAGTTGTTTTTTTATCCGACCAACTGCATATAAGAGATGAAAATCATGAAATTTACAAATCGTACAGCTTTAGTTATTGCACTTTTATCATTGTTTATTTTTACTAATTTTACTACCAATAAGTTTGATTTAAATACAAAAACCGTAAATACTACCAAAGTAGCTTATTTTGCAAGCGGTTGTTTTTGGTGTGTAGAAGCAATTTTTGAAAGTGTAAGAGGAGTAGAGGATGTTGTTTCTGGCTATGCAGGAGGTTTTACTAAAAACCCGACGTATGAAAGTAGTAATACCGGCAGAACAGGTCATGCAGAAGCAGTTGCTGTATATTATAATCCTAAGAAAATAAGTTTTAAAACATTGGTTGATGTTTATTTTGGCTCACATAATCCTACTACAAAAAATGGACAATATCCAGATTATGGTTCTCAATATAGATCTATAGCTTTTTATGCTGATGCTGCTGAAAAGGAAATTATCAATAAAAAAATTGATAAACTAAATAGCGAAGTTTATAATGGAAAAATAGTAACAGAGGTTAAAAAAATAGATGCGTTTTATGTAGCGGAAGCATATCATCAAAATTTCGAAAAATTACACCCTCGACACCCATATATTCAAAATATATCTGTACCAAGGTTAAACAGATTTAAAAAGAGGTTTCCTGAATTGATTAAATAAACAAAATTAGAGGTAAAAATTGTTAGGTTGAAGTTTGTTTATATATGTGTCTCCTTAATATTTATATTAGGGAGATTTTTAGTTAATAAAAAACCCAAAACTATTTAATAGTTTGAGGTTTTTTTAGAGATTTTATTTAAGTTTATTCAACTGTAACAGGTATTGTTACTTCAATATCTGTTTCTCCTCCTGCATTTGTAATATCACCAGAAGCAACATCTTCAGCAGATTTACTAGGTTCGTGTCTTAATGTAAAAGTAAAACTACCTGAAGCTGCATCACCACTTAATACTGTAAAGTTAATTCCTACAGGGTTTCCGTTAGAATCATTTTCACCGGCATAACTAAAAGTCGAGTTTAAATTAGTAGCATTGTAAAAAAACTGGTGTTCATCAGCTTCTTCTGCAACCTCTAAAGTAATATCTTCAGCAGGGCTTTCTGTTTCGTTTAATAAAGTAATAACGGCGCTATAAGAAGTATTTGCTGCTAATGTTCCTCCTGTTATCACAGGTGCATTTGGTCCGTCACCATCTAAATCCTTACTTTCTAAAGTAACAGTTGTTCCTGATTTTGGAGTTAACACGACTTTAATTGTTGTAATTACTTCTTCACCATTTATAATCTCTGGATTGTCATCAGAACAAGATATTGATATAATTGAAGAAATAAATAATAATGCTATAATTTTGAAATTTTTCATGTTTTTAATTTTTAATAATTAATTTGAATTTGAATTTGAAAGTTTCTCCCTAAATCATCTGCATATAAACGCAACCTGTTTAAGTAATTTCTGTATGATTGATTTAAAACATTATCTATTGAAAAACTAAGATTAATTTTTGTTTTAGACATGTTTAATTCGAATCCAGAAGAGAAATTTAATAAATGATAAGCCTTTGGTGGAGTGCTAATATCTACAAGTTCATTGGTGTTTGTATCTGGAATAAAAGCCATGAAATTGTTATTAGGATACTCGTTTTGTTCCGCATTAAACTCACTTTCTAAAGAGGCATAAAAATTTTTCCAATTCTCTTTCTTAAAAAATAAAGTTGTTGTGGTTTTAAAAGGAGGTATATCTATTAAAGCTCTTTTGTTTGTTAAGTCACGTCCTTTAATGAGCGACATCTTATTGGTAATACTAAAATTTGTGTTTACATTATAGCTAACATTAGAATCTAAACCAAATAAATGGGCATTTGTTTGCTTGTATGACCAAACAGGAAATGCACCTCTTAAAGTAGTTTCTACTCCTGTAGGTTCTATGTAAATAAAATCGGTTACATAATTATAAAATCCTTCTAAAACGATATCAAATTTGTTGTTATTAAATTTATACGTTGTAGAAAATCTATTAGATGTTTCAGCTTGCATTCGTAAATCACCAATTTCTATTCTTGCAGCAGAATGATGCAAACCGTCACTAAATAATTCAGAAACATTTGGCGCTCTGTTAGATAAACCATAACTAGCCAATAATGTGCTATTATCGTTAAGACTATAAGAACCGCCTAATGAAGCAGAAATATTATGATAAGTAAAAACTGGGTTTACTAAATACTGTGTAGACGAATCTTCAATAATAAGACTACCAAATTCTTGTTGGTAGTTTAAAGAATTCCATCTTGATTTATCGTAAAATTTCTTTGCGTTAACTTGTTCAAAATCATATCTAATTCCAGCATTTAAATAAATATCGTCAAATTTAAAGCTAGTAATAGCATATCCGTTTAGGTTAAACTTATTATAATCGGGTATAATTCTCTTAACTCCTGATTTTGGATCTGAAAAATTATTTTGATAAGCACCGCTTAAACCAAATTTATAAGTATTTTCTTTATTAGCATCTATGTCTAAATCGCTTTTAAAAGAATGTGTTCTTAGCAATAAATTTGTTGCTGCAACAAATTTTTTATCTCCCCTTCTAACATCAAACTCTAATCTTTTGTTTTGTTGATAGTCGTATTGAAAAGATAATTTACCAATACCCTTTAATCGCTTATAAAACTTAGCCTTAAATAGTTGATGTGTAACATCTTGTTTTGGATTATTAATAGCATAGCTGTACTCATCTATAACAAGTGGTAAATTACTATTTATAGCTCTTACTAAATCTGAAATATTACCTATGTGCGATGCTCTTAAAATGCCTGTTTCATTAGATGTATTGCTATAAAAAAGCTCAAACCCTTTATTAAATTTTTTAAACCCACTACGAATAGTAAAAGCCCTAGAATTTAAACCAGTATTGGTAAGGTTATAACTAGGTGATTCAAAATCACCAGCTCTTTTATAAGAAGCCTGTCCATTAATAAACCAACCGCTGTTGTAACTTTTATTTAAGCTTGATGAAACAGAAAATAGTCTACCATTACTCTGTTGTGATGTAATTGTTTTACCAAACAAGGTGTCTTTAGTTATTACAGTTGAAGGATTAACAATAATAACCCCGCCAATAGCATCACCACCATATTGTAAAGCATTTGCTCCTTTAATTACAGAAACACTTCCAGCTGCGTTTATATCAATATTTGGAGCATGTTCTATTCCCCATTCTTGATCTTGTAATCGAACACCATTAAAAGAAGTTAATACTCTACTACTATGTAAGCCATTAATAATTGGTTTTACAATAGTACTACCTGTATTTATAGAAGAAACACCCGAGATGTTTTTAATAGCATCGCCTAATGATGCTGCGCTATAGTTATCTAGAGTTTTAGTTTTTAATAACGTTTCTTGAGCTGTTTTGGTTTTTAAACCAGTTGTACTCCTAACATTAACTTCATTTAATTCTTCTATGTGATGCTCTAAATCTATAATTTTATAAATGTTTTTTGAAACATTTAATTCTAAGATTTGTTTATCACAAGATACATGAGAAATTTCGACAATAATTTTACCAGCACATACATTATCGATAGTAAACTCTCCGTCTAAATTACTTGTAGTATACTTATTTTGGTTTTTAATATAAATTGTAGCGTTTACAATCGCAGATTTATCATGAAAATCTTCTACAATACCAGAAAATGTATAACTACAATTTTGACCGTTTACTAAAGAAACATAACAGCTTAGTAAAAGTATTAAAATAATACTTTTAAGATTCATCTAAGAGTTTAATTGTAATTTTATAATTATGTATAATTTTAATTAAATTATTACAATAGGAGGCCCTCTAGATGATTTATTAGAG
Source organism: Tenacibaculum bernardetii (assembly GCF_029125915.1). NCBI lineage: Bacteria > Pseudomonadati > Bacteroidota > Flavobacteriia > Flavobacteriales > Flavobacteriaceae > Tenacibaculum > Tenacibaculum bernardetii. The sequence continues at coordinate 166,023 of NZ_JAQJCU010000005.1, read as the reverse complement.
AAGTAATAAGTTTTTAATTGCTGTGGTTTATGAAGCGTATTTTTAGCAAAAGCTTTATTGTTTAATAAAGTACTTGGACTGTACAATTCATAATAAAAAACCTTTAATTGTAAATGTAATTCACCACAATCTTTATCTAACTCATGTAAATGTTGATTAATATTAGAAGTACAGGCTATGTGCTCATGCTCTTCAAAAGCATGAAGGACTTGTATTGCTGATGGTAATAACAGGGCAAACAAGAAAATAGTAGATATGTATGTTCTAAATTTAAACATTCGACGCAAATGTATAAAAAAAATAGATAGCTGATAGTATTAATACTATCAGCTATCTACTTAAATTCTTAATTTTTTGTTAAGACTTCTTTTTCCCGCCTCTTATTCGCATGTTAAGCATTTCTACACCTAAAGAAAAAGCAATAGCAAAATACAAATATCCTTTAGGAATAATACCTACCGTTTGGCCGAAAATTTCGGCGTGTGATAAATGTGCTCCTTCTGCAATTAGCATAAAAGCTATTAAAATTAAAAAGGCTAAACCTAACATTTGTATTGTTGGATGTTGATTTACAAATTTACCAACAGGATTTGCAAACAACATCATAATTAACATCGATAATATAACTGAAACAATCATAATAAGCATTGCTCCTTCAACACCATTTGTCATTCCGACTGCTGTTAAAATAGAATCGAAAGAGAAAACTATATTTATTAAAGTTATTTGTAAGATAGCTTGTTTCATAGTATAGCCTTTTTTGGGCTTACCATCTAAATCATCTTCTTCATGACCTTCAACTTTATGATGTATTTCTTGTGTACTTTTGTATAATAGAAAAAGTCCACCTATAAATAAAATTAAGCTTTGCCCAGTAATACCAGCTTTAAACCATGATAAATCTATATGGAAAAAAGGTGCTTTCATTGCTATTAAATAAGAAATACCAAATAACAATATAATTCGTAAAACCATAGCTAATATCAGCCCTATATTAGTTGCTTTCTTTCGTTTGCTTTCAGGTAGCTTATTAGATGCTATAGAAATAAATATAATATTATCGATACCTAAAACAATTTCTAAAAAAGTTAAGGTTAATAATGCAATCCAAGTGTCTGGTTGTAAGAATATTTCCATTTTTTTTATTTTATATATATGGTTCCTTTTTGTTTGTAATTTGAATAACCAATTTTTACAGTAAAATCGTAAGAGTTTTCTCTTACTTTATTGATTTGAACAAACATTGGATCTTTTTGTAAATCATTTTTTGGATTGATGTAACGCAACGTATAAAAAAAGTTATTCTTCCATTTTATAGAAAGAGTATCTATTTCATTGCCATATTTGCTAATTTGGATACTATCTTTTCTAATAATAGTTTCTTTAACAAAATCATCTGTAGCCTTAATTTCAAAAACTCCTTTTTTAAAACGCAATGAATTTCCTTCTTTTTCAGGAGTACAAGAAAACACTAAAAAAGTGACTAAAAAACTAAGTAAATACTTCATTAAATTCCGGTGTAATTAGCAGGTGTAATTGCTTTTAATTCTTCTTTAATTTCAACAGAAACTTCTAAAGTATCAATAAAATTAGCAATTGATTGTTTGTTTATTTTTTCGTTGGTACGTGTTAATCCTTTTAAAGCTTCATAAGGATTTGGATATGCTTCACGACGTAATATTGTTTGAATAGCTTCGGCTACAACAGCCCAATTATTTTCTAAATCTTCAGCAAACTTAGCTTCATTTAATAATAATTTATTCAATCCTTTTAAAGTAGCACCAAAGGCAATTAATGTATGACCAAAAGGAACACCTACGTTACGTAAAACCGTACTGTCTGTTAAATCTCGTTGTAATCTAGATATTGGAAGTTTTGCTGATAAATGTTCGAAAATAGCATTTGCAATTCCTAAGTTTCCTTCAGAATTTTCAAAATCAATCGGATTTACTTTGTGTGGCATTGCTGATGAACCAACTTCGCCTTCTTTTATTTTTTGTTTAAAATAATCGTTAGAAACGTATGTCCAAATATCACGATCTAAATCAATTAAAATAGTATTTACACGTTTTAAACCATCATATAAAGCAGCCATATGATCATAATGCTCTATTTGAGTTGTTGGAAAAGAATGATGCAAACCTAAAATATCTTCCACAAAATGGGTTCCAAAGTTTTTCCAGTCGATATCTTTATATGCAACTTTGTGTGCATTAAAATTACCTGTAGCTCCACCAAATTTAGCGGCATGAGGTGTATGTTGTATGTGTATTGCTTGGTTGTTAATACGCTCTACAAAAACAAAAAACTCTTTTCCTAAACGAGTAGGAGAAGCCGGTTGCCCATGTGTACGTGCTAGCATAGGGATATGATCCCATTCTTCGGCTAAATCTGCTAATTTAGATACTAAACCATCTAAAGCAGGATAATACACTTCTTCCATTGCATCTTTAATGGATAACGGAATAGCAGTGTTATTAATATCCTGAGAGGTTAATCCAAAGTGGATAAATTCTTTGTATTTCTGTAAATCTAAAGCATCAAATTTTTCTTTAATAAAATATTCAACCGCTTTTACATCATGATTTGTAACCGCTTCAATATCTTTTATTTTTAAAGCATCTTCGGTAGAGAAATCTTCATATATCTTACGCAAATCAGCATATAACTCATTATTAAAGTCAGCTAATTGTGGTAAAGGAATTTCACATAAAGCAATAAAATACTCTATTTCTACTTTTACTCGATATTTTATTAAAGCTTCTTCAGAAAAATAGTTGGCTAAATTGGCAACTTTATTACGGTATCTACCATCAATAGGAGAGATGGCATTTAATTGTGTTAAGTTCATGTTGTGTTGTGTTGTAAGCTACAAAAATAGAGAATACTTATTTTATTTACGGCTATTGCTAGAGGAATTTTAACGATAAACTTTTCGTTTTACTATTTTAAGTTGTTTATCCTTCTCTAATGATTTAATTACTCGAATTACAGTTTCTACTCGCAAACCTAAAATATCTGCTATTTGTTGGCGTGTATAGTCAACTTTAAAAGTAAAATCACCTGTTGTTTTATAAACATCATCTTTTAAATAATCTATAAAACGAAGTACTCTATGTGCAGGTTCTTGACTAGAAATTTCTGATGCTATAATTGCTTTGTAATACAATCTTTTAGCTAAGCTTTGCGTTATCTTTAAGTGAATTAAAGGGTTTTCTTGCAGTAATTTAAATAATTGTTCTTTAGAAATAACTAATATTTTACTTTCGGAAATAGCTTCTGCACTAGCAGGATATTTTACATCAATAAATAAAGGTGGTTCACCAAAACTTTGGCCTTTATAAAAAACACCTTGAATAAATTCTTTTCCGGCATCATTATAATTGTTCATTTTTACAATGCCACTACTAATTTGATAATAATTAAAGGCTGTGTTATTCTCAGTAAAAATAACCTCTCCTTTTTTATAGTCTTTATAATGTGCGTTAAAATTGCGTAAAAGTTCTTCTGGTATCATTATGATTTAAGTCATAAATTGCAAGTGTATAAAGATATACTTTTGCTGTGAATAAAAATGTTTTTTAGATGGATAAAAAAGAAATAGAAAATAGAGAAGATGTGTATTTATTGGTATCAACTTTTTACAATAAAATTAAAAAAGATGATTTTATAGGACCTATTTTTTTAGAGTCAATTCCCCAAGAAAAATGGGAGCCTCACTTGCAAAAGTTAACTGATTTTTGGGAAACAAACCTTTTTTTTGTTAGGAAATTTAAAGGAAATCCGATGAAAGCACATAAGGATTTAGATCGTAATTTTAATCATACTATTTCTCAAGAGCATTTTGGTAGATGGTTACAATTGTGGTTCGAAACTTTAGATGCTCTTTTTGTAGGAACCAAAGCAAACGAAGCAAAAGAAAGAGCAAGGAATATTGCATCGATGCTCTTTTTTAGAATGTTTGACGCGAAACCTAAAGTATAAGCTGATAAATTATCAGCGCTATATTTGCTAAAACAGCAAAAAAGAATGACCAAACTACTGTTTTTAAAGAACGCTGACTTATAGCTACAGCATTTGCGCCCATAGCAGAAATACAAGTAATTACCAAAGCAAATAAATTTACTTCTCCATGAACAGCCAATGCTGCAGAAAAAGAAGCAATCATACTACTAGCCATTAATAAAACTATTGAAATTACAAAAGCGTTGCTTTCTTCTTGTGCGATTTTACTATTTATAACACTTATAAAATTAAATTTAGAAAACTTAAAAGTTGTGTTGTTTACGAATAATTGTTCTGTTGTTGCCATGCCTAATTTATTTTATTACAAAGTTACATGCCAATTGGTTATTTGTTTTATGACCTAAATCATAAAGTAAAAAGAAGTTTGATTCATTTTATTTGATAGTTTTTTTATCTTCACAATCTAAAATAATTTTGTTGGAAACTAGAACCCTTATTTATATTATCATCGCAATTTTGTTAAGCATTGCTATTGCTTTTTTTCAATATTTCTACAAAGCGAAAAATAATTCTAAAATAAACATCTTACTATTTGTTTTAAAAACAACGAGTTTGTTTTTATTGATTTTATTATTTATAAATCCCCAAATAGAAACGATAGAAAATGTAAGTAGTAAGCCTGTTTTATCAGTTTTGGCTGATAATTCACTTTCTATAAAATATTTTAAAGAGGATAAAAAAGTAGCATCTATTATAAAAAAAATACAAGAACATAAACAATTACAAGATAAATTTAATGTTCAGCTTTTTTCTTTTGGAGTTAAAATTGCTGTTTTAGATAGTTTGTCTTTTTCAGAAACTCAAACAGATATTTCACAAGCAATTAAATCGGTTAACGAATTAAATAAAAATACTTTAAATGCAAGTATTTTAATTAGTGATGGAAATCAAACTACGGGTAATGATTATGAATATATAAATGCTAAAAGTAAAATATATCCAATAGTAGTTGGTGATACCACTTTGTATCAAGATTTACAAATATCACAGTTAAACGTTAATAAATATAGTTATATAAAAAATAAATTTCCTGTAGAAGCCATGCTTTATTATGAAGGAAAGGAAAAAGTAAGTGCAACTTTTTCAATTTCTAATGGCGGAAAAAAAGTGTTTTCAAAAAGACTTCAATTTTCTCCTTCAAATCCTGTACAAACGGTTTTAACAAATTTAACTTCGGATAAAAAAGGAATTCAATATTATAGTAGCGCAATTAGTAAAATAGAAAACGAGAAAAACACCAAAAATAATTATCAGAATTTTTCGGTAGAAGTTATAGATGAGCAAACGAAAGTATTGGTTTTAAGCTCGTTTTTACACCCTGATTTAGGTGCTATAAAAAAAGCAATAGAAAGTAATAAGCAACGCAAAGTAACAATTGCTTTAATTAATGATAAAAAAATCAATTATGCTGATTATCAGTTTTTTGTTTTTTATCAACCTAATAGTTATTTTAAAAAAGTATTCGAGAAAATTCCGTCGAATTATTTGGTGATTTCAGGAACAAAAACAGATTGGAGATTTTTAAATACACAGCAATTAGGATTTACCAAAGAAGTAATTAATCAAACAGAAAATTATTTAGCGATTTATAACACCGATTTTTTAACTTTTTTACAAAAGGATATTGGTTTTAACGAATTTCCGCCTTTGCGAGATAAATTCGGAACAGTTGACTTAACAAATGATGCTCAAACATTACTGTATCAAAAATTTGCGGGAGTAGAAACTAAACAACCATTATTAACAACGATTGAAAAAAACGATAAAAAGCATGCTGTTTTATTTGGTGAAGGAATTTGGAAATGGAGAGCTGCTAGTTTTTTAAAAGAACAAAACTTTGAAATATTTGATGCTTTTTTAGGAAATTTAGTGCAGTATTTAGCATCAAATAAAAAAAGAAAAAGATTAGAGGTTAAAAGCGAGAATTTATACACCGCAAATACGCCAATAAATATATCGGCTTTTTATGTTGATAAAAATTATCAGTTTGATAATAGAGCTTCGTTAGAATTAACAGTAACAAATACTAAAACAAAGAGTAAGAAGGTAATTCCGTTTTCGTTAATAAATAATTCATATCAAGTATCGGTAGAAGGTCTTTTAGCAGGTGAATATTCATATAAAGTTTCGGTAGCAAATCAGAATATAAATAGCTTTGGTAAATTTAAAATAACCGATTATCAAATAGAAGAACAGTTTACAAATGCAAATCATAAAAAACTAAATTCATTAGCTGTAAAAACGAAAGGAAAATTATTTTATACTGATAAAATAGAAAATTTACTACAAGAATTAACAACAGATACTTTTTATTATACTGTTCAGAAATCTAGTACTAAAAATCAAAATTTAATAGATTGGAAATGGGTGTTGTTTTTAACCATTACTTTATTCTCTTTAGAATGGTTTATCAGAAAATATTATGGTAAAATTTAAAAAACAAATAGGTTTTATTCGTTTAAAGAGTAATAGTTTCTGAACTTTGTAAAAAGTTATCAAAAAAGATTTTTTTAAAAATGTTTTTAGATAACGTATAGAAAACAATATGAAAAACGAACTTTAAATGACTTTAGAACATTTTTTTCAATGCCCATATTGTTGGGAAACAATTTCTATGATTTTAGATGCAAGTGCTTCTCAAACCTATATAGAAGATTGCGAAACTTGTTGTAATCCAATACAGTTAACAATTCATTTTGAAAATAATAACCTAACCGCTTTTGAAGCGATTAACATAGAACAATAAAATATGAAATTTCATACAAGAAAGTGGATAAAGCCAGAAGATTTAAATCCTAACGGAACTTTATTTGGAGGCCGTTTATTACAATGGATTGACGAAGAGGTAGCTTTATATGCTATTATTCAATTAGAAATTCCTAAAACGGTAACAAAATTTATGTCAGAAATAGATTTTGTAAGCTCAGCAAAACAAGGAGATATTATCGAAATTGGTATAGAAGTTGAAAAATTTGGTAACTCTTCTATTACCTTAAACTGTGAAGTGCGTAATAAAATTACTCACAAAACAATTATAGCAATCGACAAAATTATAATGGTTAGTTTAGATGATGCTGGAAACCCTTTTGCACATGGAAAGACAAAAGTAGAGTATGCTAAAGACAGGTTAAAATAATAAACCTGTCTATTTTTTTTATACTTTTGTATTTCATAAGTCTATGATTTGAAAAATATTATCATCCTTATATTAATAGTATTGTTGTTTGTGCCACCGGTGCAAGCTCATGCTGATGATGTGATTTTTGATGATAATAATGCAACAAAAGTTCATGTTGATATAATGGATGAAGCACATTTAAATAAGCATCATCAAAATGATACAGACGAAGAAAAAAATACAGAACACCACCATCACTGTGTTTCTTTAGTAATATCGAGTGCTATAATTAATTCGGAATTTAAAATTCGGTTTATTAAATATTTTCAAGTAAAAAAGAAAAATCACTTCCACAAAGTTCTAAACACATCTGGCTATTTAGATCAACTTTTTCAGCCTCCTAGAGTTTAATTAATTATATTTTTTTTCAATTTTATTGAAAAAAACACATCTTTTTACATAAAAAGATGTCTAACTACACACCTACAATTATAATTAATTAAATCATTTAAAAATGATAAAAAATATAGTTTTAACCATATCTCTATGGTTATTTGCGATAAATATAATCGCGCAGAATTCAATTACGATTAAAGTAACTTCAGATGAAAAAGATCCTTTGCCAGGAGCTTCAGTATTTATAAAAAACACAAAAATAGGTAACGAAACTAATTTAGATGGATTAGCAACTATAAATAATATTCCCTCAGGTAAACAAACATTTATAATATCTTTTATAAGTTTTACAACAGTAGAGAAGGTAATTCAATTCCCAACCTTAAACAAACAACTAACTATCCAACTTCATGAAGATGAAGAGTCTTTAGAGGAAGTTGTAATTCAGTCTACAAGAAGTAAACGAAGTATTGCTGAATTACCAACACGTATTGAAGTTATTTCATCAGAAGAACTAGGGGAAAAAGCAATTATGAACTCGGCAAATATAGCTATGGTTCTGCGTGAAAGTACAGGAATACAAATGCAACAAACTTCTGCCAACTCCGCAAACCAATCTATAAGAATACAGGGGCTGGATGGACGTTTTACGCAGTTGTTAAAAGATGGATTTCCGCTGTTTGGAGGTTTTTCAAGCGGATTGAGCATTATGCAAATTCCACCTTTAGATTTAAAACAAGTTGAAATAATAAAAGGAAGTTCATCTACATTATATGGTGGTGGCGCAATTGCAGGTTTGGTTAATTTAGTGTCAAAAAAACCAACGCTATTACCTGAAGTTAGTTTAATGTTCGATCAAACTTCTCGCAACGGAAGTACTTTAAATGCTTTTTATAGTCAACGATTTGATAAATTTGGACTTTCATTATACGGCTCTGCTAATCATCAAAATGCTACGGATGTAAATAATGATCATTTTACTGATATACCCAAAGTAAGAAGTGTTAGCTTTAATCCTTCTTTTTTTTATTATCCAAATGAAAAAGAACAATTACGGTTAAGTTTAAACGCATCAGTTGAAAAAAGAACCGGAGGAGATATTGACGCTATAGACAATAATACTTCACCTGAACATAACTTCTTTGAAGAAAATAAAACACAACGTTAGGCATCTCAATTAACATATAGCAATGATATTTCTGAAGATAAAACACTAACATTTAAAAATAGTATAAGTTATTTTAAACGTGATTTAAGTTTACCTACATTTCAATTTGATGGAAGTCAAATAGCAACGTTTACAGAAGGAACGTACAATTTATATAAGGATAAATCTGATTGGGTTTTTGGAGGTAATATTATCACCGAAAATTTTAAAGAAGATAAACCTACAAATATAGATCGTAGTTATAATCAATTTACCTTTGGTGGTTTTGCTCAAAATAATTGGAAGTTTACTGAGAACATGACTTTAGAAAGTGGTCTTAGAGCTGATTATAATAATAACTACGGAACTTTTGTATTACCTCGATTATCATTATTTATAAAATATAATGATGCCGTTTCAAGTAGAATAGGGGGAGGATTAGGTTATAAAATACCAACTATTTTTACCGAAGATGCTGAGTTGCGTTCATATCAAAATGTAATGCCAATAAACGTTATTGATCTTAAGGCAGAAACCTCTATAGGTTTTAATGCTGATGTGAATTATAAAACCAGAATATTTAATGATAATATTTCAATGTCATTTAATCAATTAGTTTTTTATACTCAGTTAAAAAACTCGCTTTTATTACAACAAACCGGAATTAATTATGAGTTTGTAAATGCTACAAGTACGTTAAATAGTTATGGAGCAGAAACTAATTTAAAGTTTAAATACAGAGATTTTATACTGTTTACAAATTACGCATATAATAATGTAGAATTGAATGATACACAAAAAGCATTAACACCCAAACATAGTATTGGTAGTGTTTTAATGTATGAAGTACACGATAAATGGCGAATTGGTTATGAAGCGTATTATAAAAGTTCACAGTTACGAAATGATTTAACTGCTACACCAAATTACTGGACAATGGGGTTTATGGTAATGCGTACCTTTGGGAAAGTTAGTTTATATACAAATTTTGAGAATTTTACAGATACCAAACAGCAAAATTCTCAATCAATGGTAAAGCCCCCACATAACAATCCAACTTTTACTGATATTTGGGCACCTACAGATGGATTTGTTTTTAATACAGGGATTTTAATTAAATTATAAAAAATACGAATCACAATTACCAAAAACAGAGTTATCAGACTATATTAAGGTAATTGTGATTAATTCTGTACATTTGAATATAATAATTATAAATTTTAATCATAGAAATGAGTAACAATAGACAATTAGATTTACAATTACCAAAAGGCGGTATTCTTTTAGGTGTTTTAGCAGTAATCGTAATTATTGCTTTTACAAAAGCAACCGTAACTATTAAATCAGGTCAAGCAGGTGTTTTGTATAGAACTTTTGGAGGTGGAGTAGTAACAGACGAACCAGCAATGGGAGAGGGGTTTCAGTTTGTATCACCTTGGAACAAAGTTTTTATTTACGAAGTACGTCAGCAAGAAATTTTTGAAAAAATGCAAGTATTATCTTCAAACGGATTAGAAATTCAATTGGAAGCTTCTGCTTGGTTTCAACCTCAGTCTGAGAAAATAGGTTCACTACATCAAGAAAAAGGGGAGAACTATATTTCTAGAGTTATACAACCAGCTATTCGTTCGGCAGCTCGTAGTGTTGTTGGTCGTTATACACCAGAACAATTATATTCTAGTAAAAGAGATGTAATTCAAACAGAAATTTTTGAAGAAACCAAAAAGATTTTAGACAAACAGTATATTCAATTAAACGAAGTTTTGGTAAGAGATGTAACATTACCTCCTACAATTAAAACAGCTATTGAGCGTAAGTTAAAGCAAGAACAAGAATCTTTAGAATATGAGTTTAGGTTAGTTACTGCACAAAAAGAAGCGGAAAAGCAAATTATTGAAGCAAAAGGTAAAGCTGATGCAAATAAGATTTTAAGTGCTTCTTTAACGGATAAAATCTTACAAGATAAAGGTATTGAAGCTACTTTAAAGCTATCTCAGTCAACAAACAGTAAAGTGGTATTGATTGGAGCAGGTAAAAGCGGAATGCCAATTATTTTAGGAAATCAATAAATTTCATTAAAACTTAAGTAAAAAAAAGCAACTCATTTATGAGTTGCTTTTTTAATATATAAGATTCTTTGCTTAGTCTCTTTTACGCTTTCTACCAAAACCAGCAGAAGCATTACCGTCACCACTGCTTCTTCTAGGAGAAGAACTACTATCGATACTGCGTCTTCTAGAGTCGCTTCTGTTAGAAGATTCACCTCTACTAGAATCACTTCTTCTACCAGAACTTCTTGGCCCTCTATCATTTCCACCGCTTCTTCTTCTTCCGCTGAATCCACCACCGCCACCGCGAGGTTTTCTTCCGCCTCCACCGCCACCGCGATTAGATTTAGTAATTTCAATGTTTACAGTACGTCCGTTAAAGTCAGCGTCATTTGCTCCAAAAGCATCTAACGTTTCTTTTTCAAAGTTTTTATCAATTTCAAAGAAAGAAAAAGTATCTAAAATATCAATCGCTCCGATTTCAATTTTATCTGCAATTTTTTGATCGTTTATTAATCCGATTAATGCAGCAGGGTTTAATTTATCTTTTCTACCTAAGTTGATAAAGAAACGAGTCATGTTTTCATCATTAGATCTAGCTCTTGAACTATCTCTGTTTGATACATCGTTTAAATCGTCAGACTTGTTGTAGTAAGATAAAAATTTATTGAATTCTAATGAAACGAATTTCTGAACTAATTCTTCTCTAGATAAATCTTCTAATTTTTCATAGATACTAGGTAAGAATTCTTCAATTTGTTCCGTATTAACTTCAGTAGCTTTAACCTTTTCAATTAAGTGCATTAATTGATTTTGGCAAATTTCTTTACCTGTAGGTACTTTTTTAGATTCAAATTTCTTTTTGATGATACGCTCAATAGAACGTAATCTACCTTTCTCTTTGTTATTTACTAATACTACAGAAATACCTTTACTACCAGCTCTACCTGTTCTACCACTACGGTGATTGTAGTTTTCTATTTGGTCTGGTAATTTATGGTTAATAACGTGTGTTAAATCGTTAACATCAATTCCACGAGCAGCAACATCAGTTGCAACTAAAATTTGGATAGTTTTCTTACGGAATTTACCCATAACGCTATCTCTTTGTTGTTGAGATAAATCTCCATGTAAAGAATCTGCGCTATAACCATCTTTTATTAAGTTATTGGCTACTTCTTGTGTTTCTCTTCTTGTTCTACAGAAAATAATTGCGTAAATATCAGTATTTACATCTGCAATTCTTTTTAATGCTTGGTATCGAGTTCTTTCGTTTACTACATAGTATTCGTGAGTAACGTTATCTGAACCTTGATTTTTTTCTCCTGATGTAATTTCAACAGGATTATCCATATAATTTCTAGCAATAGCTTCTACTTCTCTAGGAAAAGTTGCTGAAAATAATAAAGTTTGTTTTGTTTCAGGAGTTGCGTCTAATACTTTATCAAGTTCGTCTTTGAACCCCATGTTAAGCATTTCATCAGCTTCATCTAAAACTAACCATTTTACGTTTCCTAATCTTAAAGCTCTACGATTTATTAAATCGACAGTCCTACCAGGCGTTCCCACAACTATTTGTGCACCTCTTTTTAAACCTCTAATTTGCTCTTCGATATTAGAACCACCATACACAGTAACCACTTTTAAATCTGGTATGTATTTAGCGAATTCTTTAATGTTGTTTCCTATCTGAACTGCAAGTTCACGAGTAGGAGATAAGATAATAGCTTGTGTGTTTTTATCTGAGTAGTCTATTTGCTCGATAATTGGTAAACTAAAAGCAGCTGTTTTTCCTGTACCTGTTTGGGCGAATGCTTTTAAATCTGCCGTAGATGAAATAATTTGTGGAATTGCTTTTTCTTGAATTACAGTAGGCTTTTCGTAACCTAAATCTGTTAATGCTTTGTTGATAGGCTCTTTTAAACCTAAATCTAAAAATGTTGACATATATACGTCTGTGTTCTTTTTAGATTCACAGACGCCAGTATCTGTAAACCTGATTCTTAATTTGGACAATAGATTATATGGCTAATAATCTGGTAGTTAATAATCTAAATTTCATTTTATTTCGAAAATAAAATCCCGCAAAGGTATGATAAATTAAATAGATTATAGAAGATTATTTGTTTTTTTGTAAATTACCGACTTCTACATTAATTCTTTTTGATGATAAACTAGTGTATCCGTTTGTTATAATACCTTTACTATCAATTAAAACAACACGCGGAAACTTGCTAGTAGAAAACTCACACAAGCTGCTTTTTTTGGGTAATGTGTATTGGTGTTTAATATCTATGTTTTTGGTATATCTTTTAGATGATGTACATAAATTAACTACAACAAAATTAACATCTGGGTTGTTTCTTATAAGGTAATTAGTACGAGAAGCAATCCATTCATCAGATGCATGTTTGTAGTCTTTAAATAAAATAACAGTATTCTTGTCACTTACTATTTTAGAAATATTCTTTTCTTCTCCTTTAGCGTTCACTAAATTAAATGAAGGCAATTTATCACCTGTGTTTAATAATTTTAGATCGTTAATTAAGCGTTGTACATTTTTTTTCTGATCAATACTTGTATTTAATTTAAAGAAAGTAAAAAATGCTTGGTCGTTATTTTTTTGACTAGGCTCTTTAAAAAAGCGACGCATAACGGTGTTATATAGTAACTTGTTTTTTATTTCTTCTGAAGTAATATTTGCGTCTATGCTATAAAGTAAGTCAACAGTAAAGTTTTCTGATTTTTCTTTCTTAAGATATACATCATTGTATAACTTATCCATCATATATTTATAATATGGTTCGTAAAAAATTAAAGAGTCTTTTTTAGTGTTGATGTTATTGCGATAATCAAAATAAGAATCAATTAAAGGAATAGACTTTTTATTATTATAGTTATAAATAGCATATTCTTCTAAATTGGTATAAATAGGATACAGCATCGTAATGTTTAGTATTTCTAAAAAATCACTAGAAACATCATCTGTATTGTTTTTGTAAGTGTTAATAATATTCTCCTTAACTCTTTTTATAGAATCTGCTTTTTTTATAAAATTTTCTTGTGTAAGGTTTTGATGCTTAGAAAAATATTTATCATCTATTTCTGTTTGCAAAAACGATTCTATTAAGATGTTATTTCTTTCTGCGTTTTTACCGCTAAAAACAAGCGACTCATCAAAGCTCCAAGTATTTAACCTAAAAAGCAAACTGTCATTAGCCTCTAGATATACATATTGATGTTCTGGCCCATGACCAAACATGTATAATCCATCTTTAAACTTTTTAAAAGTGCCTAAAAAGCTATTGTCTTTTTTCAAATAAATAGTGTCGTTAAAACCATAATTATCAGATAAAGTTACATAGCTAGATTTTGGGTTTATAATCTTACCTCCAAAATAAGTGTTTTTTGGGGTTTCCGATTCATTACAACCAATGAATAAAATTAATATAAAAGGTATTAAATACTTAATCATATCTTGTTTTTCTCTTTATAAAGAAATAATGCTCAAAAATAAACATCTCTGTATAATCTAGTTGTTAATTAGCTGTTAAAAGAATTAAAAGCGCCAAAAGTATGATGTTAAATTTATCCTTGCAAATTCTTTTTAAGTCAGTATATTTTATACTTTTGCAGCCAATTTAAAAAGTCATAAATGTTATCAGTATCTAATTTATCAGTTCAGTTTGGTAAGCGTATTTTATTTGATGAAGTAAACACAAAGTTTACTCAAGGAAATTGCTACGGTGTTATCGGAGCAAACGGAGCAGGGAAATCTACTTTTTTAAAGATAATATCAGGAGTGCAAGAACCAACATCTGGTCAGGTTCATTTAGAATCAGGTAAAAGAATGTCGGTTTTAACTCAAGATCACTATGCTTTTGATGAGTATACTACTTTAGAAGCTGTTTTAATGGGGAATAAAGAGTTGCATAAAATTAAGACAGAAATAGATGCTTTATATGCAGATTATACTGATGAAAATGCAGAAAAAATAGGGGAGTTACAAGTTCGTTTTGAAGAAATGGATGGTTGGAATGCCGATGCTGCTGCTGCAACTTTATTATCGAATTTAGGTATTAAAGAAGAAGATCATTATACTTTATTGGCAGATTTAGAATCTAAAAAGAAAGTACGTATCTTATTAGCTCAAGCATTATTTGGTAACCCGGATGTGCTGATAATGGATGAACCTACCAACGATTTAGATTTTGAAACAATTGCTTGGTTAGAAAATTTTTTAGCTAATTTTGATAATACGGTAATCGTTGTATCGCATGACCGTCACTTTTTAGATGCTGTTTGTACACATATTTCTGATATCGATTTTGCAAAAATAAATCACTTTTCAGGTAACTATACTTTCTGGTATGAATCTAGTCAATTAGCAGCGAAACAAAGAGCACAACAAAATAAAAAGGCAGAAGATAAGAAGAAGGAATTAGAAGAATTTATTCGTCGTTTTTCTGCAAACATGGCAAAATCTAAACAAGCTACTTCTCGTAAGAAGATGATAGATAAGTTAAATGTTGATGAAATTAAACCTTCTAGTCGTCGCTACCCAGCTATTATATTTGATAGAGATAGAGAGGCAGGAGATCAGATATTAAATATAGAAGGATTAACTAAAAACTTTGAAGGAAGTCCATTATTTGCCAATGTTGACATTAACTTAAACAAAGGAGATAAAGTTGCAATTATTTCAAAGAATTCTAAAGCAGTATCTACTTTTTATGAAATTATTTCAGGAAATGAAGAAGCAGACTCAGGAAAGTATAATTGGGGAGTAACAACGACACAATCTTATTTGCCTGCAGATAATTCATCATTTTTTCAAAACGGCGAATTAGATTTAGTAGATTGGTTACGTCAGTATGCACAGACAGAAGAGGAAAGAGAAGAAGTGTTTTTAAGAGGGTTTTTAGGTAAAATGATTTTTTCAGGAGAGGAAGCATTAAAGAAAAGTAATGTGCTTTCTGGAGGAGAAAAAGTTCGTTGTATGTTGTCTCGTATGATGATGACAAGAGCTAATATTCTTTTATTAGATGAACCAACAAACCACTTAGATTTAGAATCTATTCAATCATTAAACAACTCTTTAATTAACTTTAAAGGAACCATATTGTTTTCTACTCATGATCACGAGTTTGCACAAACAGTAGCAAACCGAGTTATTGAAATAACACCAAAAGGAGTGATTGATAAATACGCAACTTTCGATGATTATTTATCTGATCCTAAGGTTAAGGAATTAAGAAAGAAAATGTATTCTTAATAGATATATTATCACATAAAAAAAGGAAGCTAATTAATTAGCTTCCTTTTTTTATGTTTACTCTTCTGTTTCTGTTTCAAAAAAACTAAAAACATTACCACCGTAACGTTTGTCGTAACTATGTTTTGGATGTTTTGTTAAATCGGTGTGTTTAGAGTGTTCTATAATTAAAGTTCCTTCTTCACTTAAAAGTTGACGATCAAAAACAAGATCAGCAATTTTTAAAAACTGCTCTTCTTCAAAGTCATATGGAGGATCTGCAAAAATAACATCCGATTTTATAGTTGTTTTTTCTAAAAACTTATATACATCGCTTTTGTAGGTGCTTATATCAAAATCTAACTCTTTAGCGGTTTCGTTAATGAATTTTATACAGCCAAAATGAGCATCAACAGCGTGTATTGTTAAGGTTCCGCGAGAAGCAAACTCATAACTGATATTACCAGTACCTGCAAAAAGATCTAATACAGCGATACTATCAAAATAATAATTGTTGTTTAAGATGTTAAATAACGATTCTTTAGCCATGTCGGTCGTAGGACGAACAGGTAATTTTTTCGGAGCAGAAAGTCGTCTGCTTTTATACTTTCCTGATATAATTCTCATTAGTGTACTAAGATGAAATTAGAATGATTAGAAAACTCTTCACTATCTGTAAAAAAGTTTAAGATAGGTTTTAAAAAATGAATATTACGTACGTAATTAAAGGTAATCGTATAAAGGTCAGACTGTTTTTCAATATTACCTAAGAAAGTTAATTGAAATTTATCAGGATCCATTTGTAATTGTTCTGCTACAAATAAAATGTAATATAAAAAATCTTCTTTTGTAGCGTAAGAAAATGAATTATGTAAAATTAAAATGCCTTGCTGGCAAACAACAATATCTAATTGATTAGGAGATACGTGTACGAAAAATTGTTTTTCAGAATCTTCTTTAGAGTAGTTTAATAACTTATCTATTAAAATAGTTGAGTGATGTTTGTATTCGAATTCTCCGAAATTTTGAAACAGATAATTATTGATGTTTACATAAGGAATGTATACCGTATTGGCTTCCATCATATCTAAAGCATCATATGTAATAAAATCTGTTGTTAAGGTTTTAACGGTGTATTTTAAATAAGATTCTAAACAGCTTCTATCAAAATATTCGTTGGGTACAAGTGTTGCTAAGTTATTTTGATGAATAGCAAATACACTTTTAAAGTCTTGCTGTAAATCTTTATCAGTAGCAAAAATACTAATAACTTTATCTAATAAATATTCAGGAGAAGTCAATGAAGCCTCAAATATATATTCGGTAAATAAAATTGTTTCTCTTGTATCTGAATTAGAGATACAAAAAGAAAATCCATCCAAACTAAATTGGATGGATAGATTTTTATTTTGCGTTATTACGCTAGTTTTTTTAGTCTTCTTTAACAACGGCTTCACCTTTATCGTAAGAAGGAGGCCAGTTACCACCAGTAGTTACTTCGTCTAAAGAACCAACAGAAACATAAGTTCCTTTAATTTGATCCGTTTCTAAAGCTTCTAATTCTTGTTTCACTAAAGAAGTACTCATACCTTTTAAGATAGCTGTTTTATCTGCTTTAACTTCAAAAACAGGAACTAATAATCCGGCAACTTTTTCAACTTCACCAGTAGCTATTTCAAACTGCTTGTCTGTTCCAGGAACATTAAACATACCTTTATAGTCTTCACCTTCAAAATATTTTGCTACAGGTTCGTACCCTATAGTATCAACTTGTTTTTTAGAAACAGTAATAAAAATACCACCACCTCTATCAACTTTCTCTTCGATGTTTTTAGTTTCAATTAAAGCTAATTGACCGTTTTCAATAAAGTTAATTAAAGAATCTTTACTGTTAGTATAAGTTCTATAAACCTCTTTATATTTAACTTCAGCATCACGAATTAATTTTAAATTCTTAATAACCTTAGCAAAACGTACTTCTTTTTCTTTAGCAAAATGAATAGGTTCTATGATACCTCCATAAATTTTAACCACTAAGAGAACAGTAGCTGCTAATAATAAAATAGAGACTAACCATCTCATTTTCAATGGCACAAACTTAACTATAATTACAGCTAAAAGAATTGCAACTACAACAGCTGCTAAAATCATTAATAATAAATTCATTTTTTTTGTTTTAATATATGATATACGCAAATCTACAATTTTTTTTCAATCATGAAAATTTTTATCTATAAATACATTTATCTTTGGCTATTATTTAAAATATGATAGAATCAGCACCTAAGTTTTATAAAGAAATTCTCGAGAAATTTCCGTACCAACCCACTCAGAAGCAAAATGAGTTATTAGATAAGTTAACAGACTTTTTGTTTGACACTAATAGCAACGCTTTGTTTTTATTAAAAGGATATGCCGGTACGGGTAAAACAACGATAATTAGTACCGTAGTTAATAATTTATGGAAAGCCGGTAAAAAGGCTGTTCTTTTAGCACCTACAGGTAGGGCAGCAAAAGTAATTTCTGGTTATTCTAAAAAGCAAGCCTTTACAATACACAAAAAAATTTACTTTCCTAAAAAAGAAGGTAATGGGGGTGTTAGCTTTGTGATGCAACCTAATAAGCATATTAACACGGTTTTTATAGTTGATGAAGCTTCAATGATATCAGATGCTCGTCAAAACTCTAAACTGTTTGAAAACGGCTCTTTATTAGATGATTTAATATCTTTTGTGTACTCGGGTAAAAACTGTAAAATTGTTTTTATAGGAGATACAGCACAGTTGCCACCGGTTAAATTAACAATGAGTCCTGCTTTAGAGGCAGATAAACTTTCTTTTGATTTTAATAAAGATGTTACCGAAATTGAGTTAGATGAAGTAGTGCGTCAGCAACAAAATTCAGGTATTTTAGCTAATGCAACTGATTTACGCTTATTAATACAAAATAATGTTACCGACTTTAAGTTTGATATAAATTATCTAGATATCATCAGGCTAGAAGACAGTTACGACATACAGGATGCTATTACACAGGCGTACGATGGTGATATTGGGGTAGAAGATACCGCTTTTATTGTACGATCAAATAAAAGAGCTAATCAATACAACGACCAAATTAGAACTAAAATCCGTGGTCAAGAAAATGAGATTTCTACAGGAGATTATGTAATGATTGTTAAGAACAATTACTTTTGGTTAAAAGACTCTTCTTCCGCAGGTTTTATAGCAAATGGTGATATCTGTGAAGTGATGCGAATTACTGATATAAAAGAATTATACGGATTTAAATTTGCTGAAGTAGAGGTTCGTATGATTGATTATCCTGATATGAGTCCTTTTGAAACAGTATTGCTTTTAGATACGCTTTCTAGTGAAAGTCCTTCTTTAAGCTATGAAGAATCAAATAAGTTATATCAAGCTGTAAAAGAAGATTTTGCTGATGAAAAATCGAAATATAAGCAGTTTATGGGCGTAAAAAATAATAAATACTTTAATGCACTTCAGGTAAAATTTTCTTACGCGATGACTTGTCATAAATCACAAGGTGGACAATGGAATACCGTTTTTATTGAGCAGCCTTATTTGCCTGACGGACCAAGTGTTGAGTATTTACGTTGGTTATATACTGCAGTTACCAGAGCGCAAGATAAATTATATTTAATAGGCTTTAAAGATGATTGCTTTTTAGAGTAAATAGTTATTCTTTTAATAAAATACGCTTTAAATCACTTAAAAAGGGTTTCATCTATACATATAAGGTCGTTTATCGAAAAACAAACTGAAGATGCTTATGTTATTGATACATTTATAATATATGAATGTAAATTTTTTAACATGAAAAATATAACATTAGCATTATTAATGTTTCTTACTCAAGTAGTTGTCGCTCAGTAAGTTTGTGAAGATGAAGTTGAGTCGAACTACGTAGATTTAAATAGTATATCTGTAAAAAAATGTGAAAACAAATCATCTAGAGCTGTTATTCAAAACTCAGAAACAACATCAAAAACATTTAGCAAAAGATATTTAAAGAAAAGAAGATCTAGTAATAGGGTAAAAAATCCATTAAATAAAACAATACTTAAGGTAGCTAAAAGTGAAATAGAAAATCTTGCAATGCTAATTAATGAGCCTAAAGTTATTTCTAATAAAGAAAAGTTAATTAGAAACAGTGTGAAAAGTATAGCTTTAGTTGCGAATAAAGTTAATAACGAGTTAATTCAATCAGAATTGAAAGTTAAAGAAGGTATTAACTTAACTAATTTTATAAGAACAGTTTCTTTTGCGGAAGTATCAAATGTGCCTTCATTTTCAATGCCAAATAATAATATTTCTTTTAATCAAAGAATGGCTGAACATATTAAAGTTCAATTAAAATACCCAGAACAAGCATTAGTAAATAATATTGAAGGCTCTGTTCTAGTTAATTTTGTAATTAATACTAGCGGAGAAGTAATAAACATTAAAGCTTCAAGTAATGAAATAAATAATAATATTTTAGAAAAAGAAGCTATCAGGATCATAAAAACCCTTCCAAAGTTTATTCCAGGAAAACATAATGGTAAAAAAGTGAATGTTTCTTATGGATTTCCTATACTTTTTTCAATGGACTATTAAATTATAATTTTTGCATACAATTAACATATTATAAATTTTTTTAGTACTAAAAAAAGTACATTTGTTGTTCAATTAAATCTTTATAATGTTTAAAAGAGCACTTTCTATTATTGGTATTTTTTGTATTTCAACGACAATAAATGCTCAAAAACCTCAAAAATTAAATTCTAATCAGATTTTTGAGAAAATTCAAAAATTAAACTTTTTAGGTTCTGCATTATATATTGCAGCGCATCCAGATGATGAAAATACCCGTTTAATCGCTTATTTATCAAACCATGAAAAAGCAAGAACAGCTTATTTATCATTAACTCGTGGTGATGGAGGTCAGAATTTAATTGGCTCAGAAATGAGAGAATTATTAGGAGTAATTCGTACGCAAGAATTATTAGCAGCTAGAAGAGTAGATGGTGGAGAACAGCGTTTTTCAAGAGCAAACGATTTTGGGTATTCTAAACATCCAGATGAAACTTTAAAAATTTGGAATAAAGAGGAAGTCTTAGCAGATGTAGTTTGGGCTATCAGAACTTTTAAGCCAGATGTAATTATAAATCGTTTTAATCACAGAACTCCAGGTACCACACATGGTCATCATACTTCATCGGCAATGTTAAGTATGGAAGCTTTTGATTTAGCAAATGATAAAACAAAATATGCTAGTCAGCTTAAAAATACCAGTATTTGGCAACCACAACGCTTATTTTTTAACACTTCTTGGTGGTTTTATGGTAGTCAAGAAAAGTTCGATAAAGCAGATAAAAGCAAGATGCTAAGTTTTGATATTGGTGCTTATTATCCGTTAAAAGGCTTGTCAAACAACGAATTGGCATCTATGGCTAGTAGCCAACACTTATGTCAAGGTTTTGGCCGTTTAACAACTCGTGGAAGTCAAACCGAATATGTTGAATTTTTAAAAGGTGATTTTCCAAAGGATAAAAAAGATATTTTTTCTGGTATAAATACTACGTGGAACAGAGTAGAAGGCGGAGGCGAAATTGGTGATATTTTATATGAAATTGAAAAGAATTTCGATTTTGTAAATCCTTCAAAGCATTTACCTGAATTAATGAAAGCTTATAAGTTGGTTCAGAACTTAAAAGATGCACATTGGAAAAACATAAAAACAACAGAATTACAAGAGGTAATTAAAGCTAGTGCAGGTTTGTATTTAGAAGCTTCTGCAAACAAATCTAGCACCACATCAAATAGTAATTTTGAAGTTAATTTTGAAGCGTTAAATAGAAGTGTTAATTCAATAGAATTAGTATCTATTAAAACATTACCTAACGAAAATATAATTGCTAAAAATTTAGCATTAGCACCCAATGTAAAGCAAAATTTTAAAGAAAATATTGCGATTAAAAACATTGGTTATTCATCTCCTTATTGGTTAACAAAACCATGGGATTTAGGAATGTATACTGTTGATAACAAAAAACTAATAGGAAATCCGGAAAGCGAAAGACCTATTAACATCGTTTATAATTTGATTATTGAAAATGAACCGATATCATTTAAAATTCCGGTTGTTTACAGGTATTCTAAAAGCGATAAAGGCGAAATTTATGAACCTTTTGAGGTGTTGCCTAAAGTAACGACTAAATTAAAAAGTAAGGTTATTATTTTTTCTGATGATGTTTCTCAAAAAGTGTCTTTAGAGGTTCGTTCTGGAGATAAAAATGTAATAGGAAGTGTTTCTTTACAGGTTCCTAATGGGTGGCAGGTTTCTCCTAAAATGGCTAATTTTAATATCGAACAAAAAGGAGATAAACAAATAGTAGATTTTAAAGTTACGCCACCAAAAAATCAATCAGAAGGAGTTTTAAAGGCAATAGCAACAATTGGTAACGAAACATATAGTAAAGAGTTAACCGAAATTAATTACGATCACATTCCTAAACAATCTATTTTATTACCATCACAAGCAAAGCTTGTTCGTTTAAACATTAAAAAAAGAGGAGATAAAATAGGCTATATTCAAGGCTCAGGAGATGCAATTCCAGAGAGTTTACGTCAAATAGGGTATGAGGTAACAGAAATAAATCCTAAAGATATAAATGATAAAAATTTACAAGATTTTGATGCTATTGTTGTAGGAATTCGTGCATATAATACCTTGCCAGAATTACAGTTTAAGCAAAAATATTTGCTAGAATTTGTAAAGAACGGAGGAAATATGATTGTACAGTATAACACGAATAGAAGGGTAGATGTAAAGGCACCTTTTGAGTTGAAATTATCGAGAGATAGGGTAACAGATGAAAATGCAAAAGTTACTTTATTAGCCAAAGAACATTCTATTTTAAATTACCCGAATAAAGTTACTGAAGCTGATTTTAAAGGTTGGGTTCAAGAACGTGGATTGTATTTTCCGAATCAATGGAGTAAAGAGTACACTCCGATATTATTAATGAATGATAAAGGGGAAACAGCTAAAGAAGGTAGTTTATTAATTGCTAAATACGGAAAAGGAAATTATATATACACCGGCTTAAGTTTCTTTAGAGAATTACCTGTAGGAGTTTCAGGAGCGTATAAATTATTTGCAAATATGTTATCTGTAGGCAAAGAGAATGACGTAAAACAAAAAGAAATGAAGCTGTAAAATAGTATAGTTATACAACTATAAAAAACCTCGAAAACATATTGTTTTCGAGGTTTTTTTTGATATAAAGATGTCATTCCGATGAAGTATGAAGAAGGAGTCTCTTTTTTGAAGTAGAGATTGCTTCGCTACGTTCGCAATAAAACTTATAGCTTATTTAAAATATGAAAAATCTTCTCCGTCTTCAATTTTTAATAAACTTTCGTAAATCATTTTAATTACATTTTCAACATCATCTCTATGAACCATTTCAACCGTTGTATGCATATAACGTAATGGTAAAGAAATTAACGCAGAAGCGACACCACCGTTACTGTATGCAAAAGCATCGGTATCTGTGCCGGTAGCTCTTGATAATGCAGAACGTTGAAAAGGAATATTGTTAGCCTCAGCAGCATCAATAATCAAATCACGTAACTTTTGTTGCACAGCAGGAGCATAAGCAATTACCGGTCCTTTTCCTATTTCTAAAAGTCCCGCTTTCTTTTCCTCGATCATAGGTGTAGTCGTATCGTGGGTAACATCAGTAACGATTGCTACATTTGGCTTGATTGTTTGAGCAATCATTTCAGCACCACGTAAACCTATTTCTTCTTGTACAGAGTTTGTAATGTATAATCCGAAAGGTAATTCCTTTTTGTTTTCTTTTAATAAACGAGCAACTTCAGCAATCATGAATCCACCCATTCTGTTATCTAAAGCACGACACACAAATTTGTCTCCATTTAAAATATGAAATTCATCTGGATACGTAATTACACAACCAACATGCACTCCTAATTTTTCAACTTCTTTTTTAGTAGCACAACCTGTATCTATAAAAATATTGTCAGGCTTTGGAGCTTCTTCATTTGCTTTATTACGAGTATGAATTGCTGGCCATCCAAAAACACCTTTTACGATGCCGTTTTTAGTATGAATATTAACAATTTTACTTGGTGCTATTTGATGATCTGAACCACCGTTACGAATCACGTAAATTAATCCGTCATCAGAAATATAGTTTACATACCATGAGATTTCATCAGCATGTCCTTCAATAACTACTTTGTATTTAGCATCTGGATTAATTACTCCAACAGCCGACCCGTAAGTATCTGTAATAAATTCATCAACATAAGGCTTAAGGTAATCCATCCAAATTTTCTGTCCTTCCCATTCATATCCAGTTGGAGCAGCATTATTTAAATATTTAGTTAAGAAATCGATTGACTTCTCATTTAAGATTGATTTATTTTTAGTCATAAATTGTAATGTTATAATTATTCCTCTTCTTCTTTGTAAGAGTCAGCTCCCCAAAAACGTCGTTTTTCACGGTATTCTTGCTCTTGTTTAATTTGTTCTGGAGTTAGTACTTTTAAAAATGATGGATGCTGTTCTATAGCATATTCTATTTTTTCAACAATACTAGCTACATCTTCAGTTTCATGATCAAACTTTAAAGGCTCTTTTATAACCATTGATTGTAAAACATTTCGTTTTTTAATTAACAATCCTTTTTTATCAAAAGAACGTCTAAAACCATCTATTACAATAGGAACAACAATTGGGTTGTACGTTTTTATAATATGAGCTGTACCGCGTCTAATAGGTTTAAAAGGCGTTGTTGTTCCTTGCGGAAAAGTAATAACCCAACCATCGTCTAAGGCTTTACCTATGTTTGAAATATCAGACATTTTTACCTGTCTCTTAACATCTTTCCCTTCACTTCTCCAGGTTCTTTCTACAGAAACTGAACCTACATATGCAAATATTTTAGGAAGTATACCTGATCTCATAGTTTCACCTGCAGCAACATAATATAAGTTTAATTTAGGGTTCCATAAATAACCTACGTTTCTAATATTATCATCACGCCCTTTTAAAGCAGCATTAAATACATGAAACATAGAAGCTACATCCGCAAAGTAAGTTTGATGGTTAGAAATGAATAATACATTTTTGTCAGGAAGATTCCGAAGAATATCCATACCCTCAATTTGTAAATTATTAAATTTACGATAACGACCATGAGAAATAACGCCTAAAACTTGTATTAGAAAGCGTTTTATGAATAAAATATGTCCGAATGGATTCCTTTTAAATAAAGGCATTTGTGATTATTTTTTTAGTGTAAGAGCTAAATTACAAAAGAAATAGAAAACATTACTGTTTAAATAAATCTTTAATTTCTGAAAGCATCATTGCTGTAGCTCCCCAAACGATATAACTATTTAATTTAAAGCACGGTACGTCTATGTTTTTCATATATGAAGTTTCCATTTCAATAGAGCTTAAATTATTTTCATCTAATAAATCGCTCATTAAAACTTCAATAATACCTTCAACCTCGTAGTTAGGTGTAAAAAGTGGTTGTTTTTTGGTTATGCCAATAAACGGAGCAACTAGAAAATTACTAGGAGGTATGTAAGAATCAGAAAGTTGCTTTACAATTTTTATATCATCAGAAATAACACCTACTTCTTCGAATGTCTCCCTTAAAGCAGTTGCTTTAAAGTTGATGTCATCTTTATCTGTTTTACCACCCGGAAAACTTATTTGAGCCGAATGTTTTCCTTTATATTTTGCTCTTTGTGTTAATAAAAACCGTGTTTCATTATTTTTATCAGGATAAAACAATGCCAAAACAGCAGCTCTTTTTGGCTTTTTACTGTCTATTAATTCTTGAGGAAATTGTGTTCTTAACTTTGGAGCAAGTTTAAGTTGAGAAGCCAAGCCTCCTAAAGGTTTGTTCTTAAATTCTTCTAATTGACTTATGAAATCAGAGAAAATCATTCGTTTTTAGTATTTTAGAGCAAACATATTAATTTACAGAGTTAAAAATCAAAAATTTTGGCTTGAATTTTGATTTGTTACAAACAGAATTAATTTTTTATAAATGGATAAAAAAAATAAATATAAAAACTTAGGGTTAAGTTTATTGTTTGATGCAATAGGACTTGTATCATATATAATACCTGGTGTAGGTGAATTACTAGATGTAGTATGGGCGCCGATTGCTGCGTATTTAATGACTAAAATGTATAAAGGAGGTAAAGGTAAAATTGCAGCAGGTGTTACTCTGGTAGAAGAAGCAATGCCAGGTTTAGATGTGATACCAACTTTTACACTTATGTGGTTGTTTACATATGTATTTGCTTCTGATAAATCTAAAAGTACAATCGATATTTAGAACCTGTATTTTTTAAGCATAAAAAAGGGAAGCATTTAGCTTCCCTTTTTCTTATAATTTGATATCGTTATTTTTTAATAAACTTTTTAGTAAAAGCTCTTTGTCCGTCATTAATTTCAAGAATATACATTCCGTTTTCTAAATTAGAAACATTAATAGTTGAATGATTTACTTTTCCGTTTAAAACTTTTTGACCAATAACATTAACAATTGTATAATTAGCATCTCTATTATCTGCCATTCCAATTTTTAAATAATTAGTAGTTGGATTTGGAGAAAGAATAGCATTAAAAACAGCAGTTTCATTACCTAATTTTGCTTCAGCAATTACATTCGTATTGTATCCACCTTTTGCACTTACTCCAATATTTACAGAGTAGTCTTCAACTTCTCCATAACCAAAAGTTTCACAATCAGTAGGAGCAGCATCCCATTTCATGGCAACACGCATTCTTGTTTTTCCTGTTAAAGCTGAAGTAGGTACTGTAAAACTTGCAGATAAATTAGCTGAGCTAGAAGATGATCCACTAACTACCTCTTCATTGCTTTCAAATATACCGTTTTTGTTAAAATCAATCCATACTTTCCAAAACTCAGTATAAGAAGAGCCTGAAAAACCTGCACTAATAATTATAGTATTGTTTCCGTAAGGTAAATTACCTGTTTGAGATGTAAAATCACCATAACCATTATTAGAAGAAGAAGCGTTTGAAATTCCGCCTATAGCAACATTATCAATATATTCATAGCTTGAATTATTACCTTTAGAAGCGCAGTAATTAACCACAACACTTTTAGTGGTTACACCAACAGTATTACTTGATGTAGAAATATTACCAGCAGCATCTTTAGCTTTTACATAAAAAGTGTAATTCGTAGCAGCTGTTAAACCACTAACTGAATAATTTGTAGTTGTTACTGTAGCTATTTTAGCTGAGCCTTTATAAACATCATAACCTGTCACAGCAGTATTGTCTGTAGCAGCATTCCAATTTAAGTTTACAAAGGTTTCTGTTATGTTACTAGCCGTTAAGTTACTAGGAGTAGAAGGAGCAGCAGTGTCAACATGTGGAGTTCCTCCATCAATTGTATGATTTCCTAAGCCATTAAAAGTATCTTTCGAAAGGATATTCCACTCAGATGTAGTATAGCTTGCATTAGGAGAAGAAACTGTTGATTTTCTCTGTAATGTTTTGTCTTGTGCAAATGTTGATGAGCTATTAGGGTTTCCTATTAAATCGATAAGTGAGCTTCCTTTAAATAAACCAATAGCATCGTTTCCGTTAAAAGAACTAACACTAGTTTCTGTTAATTGTGCTTTGTTTTTAATAGTTGTAGAAGCATTGTTGTTTGCAATTACATATACATTTCCGTTTTCTAATTGTCCGCTTAAGGTTACAGTGTTTGTCCATCCGCCACCGTTAGAAGCTTTCTTTAGAGAATAGCCAGCTAAATTAATAGTTGTACCGGTGAAATTCGCAATTTCTAAGGCTTTGTTGTTAGAAGAACCTTCAACGTATTCAGAAATTAATAAATCAGAAGCAGAGCCTCCAGAAGTGTTCCCAGCACTTGTAGTAATATTTACAGTAGAACTAGATGCTGAAACATTACTAGCTGCATCTCTTGCTTTTACAGAAAAACTATAGTTAGTAGTAGCATTTAAACCTGTTACATTGTACGAATTAGCAGTGCTTGTAGCTATTTTAGTAGTTCCTTTATAAATGTCATAACCAGTAACAGCAACATTGTCGGTAGCAATAGACCAAGATAAATCTGTTGATGTTTCCGTAATATTTGAAGCAGTTAAGTTAGTAGGAGTTGTTGGTGCTTGTGTGTCAGAAGAACCGCCACCGTTACCAAATTTATCTTCTGCTTGTGGACCTCCCCAAATTTGAGTTGCAAAAGCAGGATTATCGATAAACGGATTTCTATTTCCTTGTATTCCTTGTAATATAGGGTTTCTTTGTGTTTCAAAACTAGATACAGGGTCTTCAGCATTCCATTGTAATAATAATTGAATCATATTATTGTCAGAAGAACTTGCAGAACCAATAGCAACGTTACTAGGTAAACATTGGTTTCCGTAACGTACGTACATATACAGCATCATACGAGCAACATCTCCTTTCCACTCATCACCAGGGTACCAACCACCGTTAGAATCACCTGCATTACCAGATCCTGCTGCAAATTTTTTACTACTTCTTTGTGAGTTAAAAGAAATATCCGCAGGTCTTAAATGGTGTACATCTGCTCCAGCCCCTGAAGTTCCTAAATTAGGATTCCCTAATGATTTCGGATATACGTGCTCTCTGTTCCATTGCGTTCCAGCAGAACCACCGTTAGCATCTTTGCTACGAGTTCTGTCTGTGACATAGTTTCCGTCAGAGTCATTATAACCATAAATTAAAACAACATTACTGTTGTTTGCAGCGTCTAAATCAGATTGTTTTAAAGCGTCCCAAACACCTGGTGAATAGGATAAATTAACAGCATGTGTGCTAATAATTTTTGTAGCTAAAGCATCTTTTAAAGCTGTGCTACTTTGGTTCAAGTTAACATCGTTATAATAACTAGGTACTTGAGAAAATACTGAAAGAGATACAATCAGTAAAAAGAAGGGTAGTAATTTTTTCATGTAAATTGAGTTGTGTTAAGTTATGGGGGAGTGCAAAAAAACAATTATTCTGAGAAATAAATGTTATCAAATAGTTAACAATCAGCGGTGTAAATAGTGTTAAGAAGGACTGTTATTTTTCCTTTTATTTTCCTTAAATTTGCCTGCTCAAATTAGAGATTGATTATGAAGATATCATACAATTGGTTAAGACAATTTTTACAAACCGACTGGAAAGCTGAAAAAACAGGAGAACTATTAACAGATTTAGGTCTAGAGGTAGAAGGAATAGAAAAAGTAGAGAGTATTAAAGGTAGCTTAAAGGGCATCGTTGTTGGTCAAGTAAAAACATGTGTTAAGCATCCCAACGCAGATAAACTAAAAATTACTACGGTAGATTTAGGTGACGGCAATCCTGTACAAATAGTTTGTGGTGCTCCAAATGTAGCTGCTGGTCAGAAAGTGCCTGTTGCTACGGTAGGAACAACCTTGTATGATGAAAAAGGCGAAGGCTTTAAAATAAAAAAAGGTAAAATAAGAGGAGAAGAAAGCCACGGAATGATCTGTGCCGAAGACGAGTTAGGTTTAGGTAACAGTCATGAAGGAATTATGGTTTTAGATGCCGCTTTAGCTTCAGGAACACCTTGTTCAGAAGTTTTTAATATCGAAACAGATTATGTTTTCGAAATAGGCTTAACGCCAAACCGTGCAGACGCAATGAGCCACTTTGGTGTTGCTCGTGATTTACGTGCAGGTTTAATGCATCAAGGAACAAATTTAGAGCTAATTTCACCTTCTGTATCAGATTTTCGTGTAGATGAACGTACACACAAGATTGATATCGAAATTGAAGATAAAAATTTAGTACCTCGTTATTGCGGAATTACAATTACCGATATTGAGGTTAAAGAATCTCCAGAATGGATTCAGAATAGATTAAAAGCTATTGGTATTGTGCCTAAAAACAATATTGTAGATATTACAAATTATGTTTTACATGAGTTAGGGCAACCTTTACATGCTTTTGATGCTAATAAAATTAGAGGGAATAAAGTTATTGTTAAAACCTTAGCTGCAGGAACGAAGTTTAAGACGTTAGATGAAGTAGAAAGAACGTTAGATGCTGATGATATTATGATTTGTGATGCAGATGATAATCCATTATGTTTAGGTGGTGTTTTCGGTGGTTTAAAATCTGGAGTAACAGAACATACTACAGCAATTTTCTTAGAAAGCGCTTATTTTAATCCGGTTTCTGTACGTAAAACAGCAAAACGTCACGCATTAAATACAGATGCTTCTTTCCGTTTTGAAAGAGGAATCGATATCAATTCAACAAAATACGCTTTAAAGCGTGCTGCTTTATTAATTGAAGAGTACGCTGGTGGAAAAATGTCTTCGGATGTTTTAGATTTTTATCCAGAGAAAATAGAAGATTTCGAAGTGTTTTTATCTTTCGAAAACACGTATAAATTAATAGGTCAAGAAATTCCTAAAGAAACGATTAAAAATATTTTAGCTTCTTTAGAAATTAAAATAAACAGTGTAACTGAAGGAGGTTTAGGTTTAACAATACCTTCTTACCGAGTAGATGTTCAGCGTGAAGCTGATATTATTGAAGAAATTTTAAGAGTTTACGGTTACAATAACATCGAGTTTTCTCATAAATTAAATACTTCTATTTCATTTGATAACGATAAAGAAGTTAAGGTAGAAAACATTGTTGCAAATCAGTTAAGTTCATTAG
This sequence comes from Tenacibaculum bernardetii, assembly GCF_029125915.1. Lineage (NCBI taxonomy): Bacteria > Pseudomonadati > Bacteroidota > Flavobacteriia > Flavobacteriales > Flavobacteriaceae > Tenacibaculum > Tenacibaculum bernardetii. Next base: position 135,274 of record NZ_JAQJCU010000005.1, on the reverse strand, counting down.
GATTTAACGAAACGATGGCAAATTCTTTAACAAAAGCAGATTATATTGCTTTGTCTGAGAATTTAAAGGAAGAACATAATGTAGAAATGTTAAATCCGTTAAGTAACGACTTAAAGGTAATGCGACAATCATTATTGTTTAGTGGTTTAGAATCGGTTTCTTATAATATCAACAGAAAAAATAACGCATTAAAATTTTATGAGTTTGGTAAAACATATCATAAATACGAAAGTGGTTATCAGGAAGACAAACATTTAACGTTGTTTGTTACCGGTAACAGAACGAAAGATAGTTGGAAAATAGCAACAGAAGCTTCTGATTTCTTTTATTTAAAAGGAATTGTAACGAACTTATTAAGTAGATTAGGGCTTGATAATTTAAAAACATCACCTATTAAAACAGATGTGTTTTCTGAAGGTGTAGTATTAAGTTTAGGAAAAACTAAGCTAGTTGAATTCGGAGTTATAAAAAGAGCTGTTTTAAAAGAATTTTCTATTAAACAAGAAGTTTTATTTGCTGATTTTAATTGGGAAAACATTTTAAGCTTAGCTGGTAATAAGAAAATTAAAGTATCTGATTTAGCTAAGTTTCCATCAGTAAAGCGTGATTTAGCGTTATTATTAGATGATAAAATAGAGTTTAAAGAAATTTACAACCTTGCTTTTCAATCAGAAAAGAAATTATTAAAAGAAGTAGATTTATTTGATGTTTATGAAGGTGATAAATTACCTGAAGGTAAAAAATCATACGCTGTTAGTTTTGTTTTACAAGATGAAAACAAAACATTGGCAGATAAACAGATTGATAAAATAATGCAAAAATTACAGCTAACATTCGAAAAGAATTTAGAAGCTGTATTAAGATAATTCAAAAGCTCCAATTTTTATTGGGGCTTTTTTTTAATTTAAATGTCTCCTCGAGCGCAGTCGAGAGGTCATTTTTTAAACTATAATTAAGGTCTCGACTGCGCTCGACCTGATAAGAAGTATGTACAAATTAATCATCCGTCCGATTTTCTTTCTTTTTGATCCAGAAAAGATTCATTATTTTACTTTTTCATTGGTGAAATTCATGACAAAAATTCCTTTTGTAGCTTCAATATTCAGAAGTTTATATCAGGTGAATGATAAAAAATTAGAACGTAATTTATTCGGATTAACTTTTAAAAATCCTGTTGGTTTAGCTGCTGGTTTTGATAAAAATGCGGTTTTGTATAATGAATTAGCAAACTTCGGATTTGGTTTTGTAGAAATAGGAACCGTAACACCAAAACGGCAAGCTGGAAATCCGAAGAAAAGATTATTCCGTTTAAAAGATGATCAAGGAATTATCAACCGAATGGGATTTAATAATGAAGGATTAATCATTGCGATCGAACAATTAAAAAAGAATAAAGGTAAAATTATCATTGGAGGTAACATCGGTAAAAACACCGATACTGCTCCTGAAAATTATACAACAGATTACTTAGAGTGTTTTAAAGGACTGCATCCGTATGTAGATTATTTTGTGTTGAATGTAAGTTGCCCTAATGTTGGGAGTCATGCAAAACTAGATGATGTTGAATACTTATATGAGTTAATTACTGAGGTTCAGAAATTAAATAAGGAGCTTTCAGTGTCAGGTCGAGCGAAGTCGAGACCTATTCTTTTAAAAATAGCTCCAGATTTAAATAACCAACAATTAGATGAAATAATTGAATTGGTTGCTAAAACTAAAATAAATGGAGTTATTGCCTCAAACACATCAGTAAATAGAGATAATTTAAAAGTTTCTAAAGAACGATTATTAGAAATTGGTAATGGTGGTGTTAGCGGTCAACCGGTTAAAGAAAGAAGTACGAAAGTAATTAAATACCTAGCAGATAAATCTAACAAAGCATTTCCTATAATCGGGGTAGGAGGTATTCATTCTGAAAAAGATGCTTTAGATAAAATAAATGCTGGTGCAGATTTAGTACAAATCTATACTGGGTTTATCTATGAAGGACCGAGTTTGGTAAAGCGAATCAATAAAGCTATTTTAGATCAATCTTAAATTAACTTTTTACTGAATTAATTTCAGTAGTTTTTTATATTTATTTAATTAATGATTGAAACTCTTATTTCGTTTGTTTTAGCTACGGCTACTTTAGCTTTTTCACCAGGGCCAGATAATATTTTTGTACTAACACAAAGTATTGTGCATGGTAAAAAATATGGTTTAGCAACAGTTGTTGGTTTAATGACGGGTTGTATTATTCATACAACTTTGGTTGCTTTTGGGGTTTCGGAAGTTATAAAGCAAAATCCGAATTTGTTTTTTATTATCAAATTATTCGGAGCCTTGTATTTGCTGTATATTGCATATCAAGTTTATAAAAGTGATGCTAAAATTGCGTTTTCAACAGATAATGTAGTTAAGAAATCTACTTTCGAATTGTTTAAAAAGGGTTTTTGGATGAATGTTTTAAACCCGAAAGTTACTATTTTCTTTTTGGCATTTTTTCCTCAGTTTTTGTTTTCAAAAACGATTTCTACGGTAATTCAGTTTTATGTCTTAGGCGGCTTATTTATACTTACTTCTTTTGTAATATTTTCTACAATTGCTATTTTGGCAGGAACAATATCAACATCAATAAAAAAGAACGCCCAAATAGGAGTGTTCCTAAAATGGGCGCAAATTGTAGTTTTTATAACTATTGCTATCTTAATTTTATTATAAGTTAATCTTCAGTAACGTATCCCCAATTTTCACCAGTTTTAATTCTATGTAATTGCATTTCTGAAACGCCAAATTGTTTCGCAATCATTTTTAAACGAGTCTTTCTGTTTGGGTCGTTTAGCTTACGTTTAAGTAATTTAACTCTAGTTTCAGTAAGTTTTGCAGTTCTGGGTTTATGAACTTTATTTACATATTCGGGATTGGTATATTGATGTACCTCTTTTTCCCTTTTTGTAGCCCATTTAAGGTTTTCAATCCTATTATCTTTTTTATCATAATTTAAATGAATCACATACAATTCATCCTCTTTACGAGGTAAAAAACATTCTGCTACGAGTTTATGAACATACCTACTGGTGTTTTTTCCATTTACTCGTTGTTTTAATGGTAAGTTCTGGTAACCGTTTATAAAATATTCGTTTACAAGGAACTCTTCTTCTTTTTTACAGTTGATAATTCTACCGTAATTAGAGATTTTAAATTTTTCTTTTTCAGAGATTTTATTATCAAATACTATTTCTTTCCACCTTTCATTTCTGTAGCTTCGTATCATATTTTTTAATATTTTATCTGAACTTAAATAATAAATAGCACTTTATTATTTTGTGTAAAAATACATAATTTGTTTTACAACCACTTTTTTATAAGTAATAACTGATTTATGTGTTGGTAATGATGGTTGCAATGCCATGCATAAATACCTATATTTTCTTTTAAACTTACTTTTTCATTTCCATCAGGATGAATGAAACACTTATTTAAATCATCATCAGTTAATCCTTTTAAAAGATACACCCATTTAGCGTGTAAAGCTTTTAATGAATTTAAAGATAACTGAATAGGGGCAGTTTTAGAATCGAATAATTCTGCCCAACGCGCTTCATAATACGTTTTAATAACAGGTTCTTCTTCTGTTAACGCCCATTTAAAACGAGTGTATGAATTATGATGACTGTCTGCACAATGATGAATAACTTGCCTAACAGACCAACCACCATCTCTGTATAAAGTATTTAATTGTTCTTCGGATAAATTCTTAACAAGAAGCTCTAATTTTGCAGGAAATTCTTCTAAAATAATAATCCATTCGTTAATTTTTTCTGAAGAAATTTCAGGTGGAATATCAGGTTTTCCGATCGGATATTTTAGTCTTTCCAAATTAGTTAGTTTTAGTAAGTTTTTTATACGCCCTTTTTGCATTGCCATTTTCAGGGTTTATATCCAACGCTTTTTTATAAAACTCAATTGCTTTAATAGTATCTGATTTTTTTAAATAAGCATCACCTGTACTGTCGTAAGTATTAGAACTAGTAGGGTATAAAGCAATGTTAATTTTAAAAATTTCAATTGCTTGCTCATATTTATCTTCTCTTAAATATTGATAGCCTAAATTATTAAAAGTATGTTCTCTAATTATAGGATTTAAACTGTCTTTTTCTTTAATTTTTTTATAACCAACTAATGCAGCGTTATAATCTCCTTGTGCAAAATGTTCTTTAGGTGTTTTTTCACCATCATTTAATTTGTTAAAAACATATACATTATCATTATGTTCTCGTTTTTTCGCTAATTCAATATTATCTTTATCTGTATGAAAAATTAATTTTTCATTTAATTCGCTTGCATAAAAAGTACTATCGTTAATTTTTAAAGGAACCAATTGCTGATTACGCCATGTTAAAAGTAATTCACCTTCTTTAAAGTTAACCTCTATAATTTCATCAGCATTAAAAAAATAACGGCCCGTAGCATTTTTAATAAATTTATCTGAGTTTTTATTCGTTGTACAGCTTGTTATTAGTAAAATAAAAGCAATAAAAATTAGTTTAGTTTTCATTTTTTGGTTAGTTTTTGTAAAAATATATTAATATGACGACTCAGCTTGTAATTAGTTACAAGTAATATAAGTTTTACTTGGCATAACAATTGACTTATATAATCGAGCGAAATAGTGCATATGTTTATAGTGTGCTGTTTATCAAATAATTAAAAGTTAAAAAGTGCGTTTGGTATTGTTGCTAACAATATATAAATGTCACTATGACATATATACAAGATATGAGTAAATCAAAAATTATACATTTAGACAATTTGTCGCTTCAAGAAGCTTTTAATGAAGATTCAGAATTGATTCCTTTATTAACTCCTGAAGATGAAGAAATAATAAATAAAGAAAAAGTACCTGAAGAACTGCCAATTTTACCGTTAAGAAATACGGTGTTATTTCCTGGTGTTGTAATTCCTATTACAGCGGGTAGAGATAAATCTATTCAGTTAATAAAAGATGCAAACAAAGGAGATAAAGTAATTGGTGTTGTTGCTCAGAAAGATGGCGATGTAGAAAACCCTGGTTTAAATGATATTCATAAAACCGGAGTTGTAGCACAGATTTTACGTGTTCTTAAAATGCCTGATGGTAACACAACAGTTATCATTCAAGGAAAAAAACGTTTTGAGATTGATGAAATTACGCAAGAAGAACCATACTTAAAAGCAAGAGTTAAGGAAGCAGTAGATGATAAAGAAGTTGATGACGAAAAAGAGTTTGAGGCAATTATAGAATCTATAAAAGAATTAGCATTAGAGGTTATTAAAGAAAACCCAATGTTACCTTCTGAAGCTTCTTTTGCTATTAAAAACATAAAATCTAACTCGTTTTTGGTGAACTTTATTTCATCAAACATGGATTTAAGTGTTGCTAAGAAACAAGTATTACTTGAAAAAGATAACTTAAAAGAACGCGCTTTATTAACTTTAAAAAATTTAGACAAAGAACTTCAGAAATTACAATTGCGTAATGATATTCAGTCTAAAACACGTTCTGATTTAGATCAGCAACAGCGTGAATATTATTTACATCAGCAGTTAAAAACCATTCAAGATGAATTAGGTGGTGTTTCTCATGATCAGGAATTAGATCAAATGAGAATAAAGGCTAAAACAAAAAAATGGAATAAAGAGGTTGCTGAGACATTTGAAAAGGAATTGAATCGCTTAAAGCGAATGAATCCTCAAATGGCGGAATACGGAGTTCAACGTAATTATTTAGAGTTGATGTTAGATTTACCTTGGGGAGAATATTCTAAAGATAAATTTGATTTAAAAAGAGGGCAAAAAATATTAGATCGAGATCATTTTGGTTTAGAAAAAGTAAAAGAACGTATTATAGAACATTTAGCTGTTTTAAAATTACGTGGAGATATGAAGTCTCCTATTATTTGTTTGTACGGTCCTCCTGGAGTAGGTAAAACATCTTTAGGTAAATCGGTAGCGGAAGCCTTAGGTAGAAAATACGTGCGTATGTCTTTAGGTGGTTTACGTGATGAAGCAGAGATTCGCGGGCACCGTAAAACATATATTGGAGCCATGCCAGGACGTTTAATTCAGAATATTAAAAAATCTGGAACATCAAACCCTGTATTTGTTTTAGATGAAATAGATAAATTAAGTCAAAGTAGTCAAGGAGACCCTTCTTCTGCTATGTTAGAAGTTTTAGACCCTGAGCAAAACACCGAGTTTTATGATAATTATCTAGAAGTAGGTTACGATCTTTCTAAAGTGCTATTTATTGCAACGGCTAATAACTTAGGTCAAATTCCATGGGCATTACGTGATCGTATGGAGATTATCAATGTTACGGGTTATACGATTGAAGAAAAAATTGAAATTGCTAAAAAATATTTACTTCCAAAACAGTTAAAAGAGCATGGGTTAACACCGGAACATTTAACGGCTGGAAAAAAACAATTAGAAAAGATTGTTGCAGGTTATACACGTGAATCAGGTGTGCGTGGTTTAGAAAAACAAGTTGCTAAAATAGTTCGTTTTGCGGCGAAATCAATAGCGATGGAAGAGGAGTATAGCATTGCTTTATCAGACTTAGATATCGAAACTATTTTAGGTCCTGCTCGTCTAGAAAGAGGTAAGTACGAAAATAATGATGTTGCAGGTGTAGTTACTGGTTTAGCGTGGACAAGTGTTGGTGGTGATATTTTATTTATAGAATCTATTTTATCTAAAGGTAAAGGAAACCTTTCTATTACAGGTAATTTAGGTAAAGTAATGAAGGAGTCTGCTACAATTGCGATGAAATACATCAAAGCAAATGCTGAAAAATTCGGAATTAAACAAGAAATTTTAGAAAAGTACGATGTACATATTCACGTGCCAGAAGGTGCAACACCAAAAGATGGGCCAAGTGCAGGTATTACTATGTTAACTTCATTAATGTCGGTATATACACAGCGTAAAGTGAAAAATAAACTAGCCATGACAGGTGAAATTACACTACGTGGAAAAGTGTTGCCAGTAGGTGGAATTAAAGAAAAAATATTAGCAGCAAAACGCGCCAATATTAAAGAGCTTATTTTGTGTGTCGAGAATAAAAGAGACATCGAAGAAATAAAAGAAAGTTACTTAAAAGGATTAACATTCCATTACGTAAACGAAATGAGCGAGGTAATCGATATTGCGCTTACCAAGCAAAAAGTAAAAGACGCTAAGAAATTAGTGTAAATTCAAAAGCCTCTCAGTAAATCGAGAGGCTTTTTTTATTCTTAATTCTGTCAGAAGCTAATTCCAGCTTTCCGCACTCGCTCTCTGCGAGGAGCTCAAACAAATGCTACAATCTGGGCTAAACTATTTTATAAAGTTTTAGTGAAAGCTTAAAAATCCGCTTTTTTATGAAATTTCATTTTCTCCTTAGTAATAGGATGTGCAAACTCTAAAGTATCTGAATGTAAATACAAACGGTCAGATTTTTTTCCATACAAGTCATCACCTATAATTGGTGTGTTTAGTCCTAAACTATGAGAAGCATGCATTCGTAATTGATGTGTTCGACCAGAAATAGGGTAGAAGTGCACCTTTGTTTTTCCGTTTTTCCTTTCAATAACTTCCCATTTAGTTTCAGCAGGTTTTCCATGTTCATAACATACCAATTGTCTTGGTCTGTCATCTAAATCTACACGAAGTGGTAAATTAATTATCCCTTTATTTTCGGTAATAATTCCATCTAATAAAGCCGTGTATCTTTTTTTAACCGTTTTATTAATAAACTGACTTTGTATAATTTTATGAGCATTTTTGTTCTTAGCTAAAACTAATAAACCCGAAGTAGCCATATCTAAACGATGTACAATAATGGGACCCGAAACACCTTTAATCTGTTGTTTAATGCGAGAATAAACCGAATCTTGAATATGAATTCCAGGAACCGATAAAAAGTCATTAGGCTTATAAATAATGATTAACTCATCATCTTCAAAAACAATTTCTAGTTTCTTTCCAACAGCAGGATTTTCTAATAACGGATTCGTATCCATTTCAATTCCGTCTAGCATATGTGTTAAAATAGGTTTGCATTTTCCTTGGCAAGCCGGATAAAATTGTTGGTGTTTCCTTACTTCTTTATTTGGCGGTTTCCCCCACCAAAATTCTGCCATTGCAATAGGTTTTAAGTCGTGTAAAAAAGCATATTGTAATAATTTTGGAGCAGCGCATTCACCAGTTCCTGCTGGAATATTTTGTATAGAAACATTCGTAAATAACTCCCCTAAATTTTTAACCTCTTTTTTTGAATTTAAAAATTGATATTGTTTTGATATATAAATCTGTAAAGCTGTGGATTTAGTTTTACGTTTTTCTTTTAGTAACGTTATTTGATTGGTAAAAATCAATAGTTTTTCTTTAATAGGTTTCAAAGTATGTTCCCAAAAGCGAGTTACATTATTTAGGTAATGTTTGGCATCTAAACTCTCTTTACTTAAAATATTTATTAAAGTTTCATAATCTTCTGTTGATAACTCGGTAAATGCTTTTTCTCTTTTTAATTTACGAGCAATTTTAGCTTTTTTTAAAGCTTCTTTTTTTTCTGTAATATCATCAGCCGCCTTGTTAGTTTCTTGTTCGTAAAGAGTACGTAATTTTAAATACTCAGCAGTATTCTCTAAACGATCTAATTCAATACTTATATTCCTTAAAGTTTCTTTTTCTTTTAAGAAAAACGAATCTTTAGTAAGCATATCGTAAACAGGTGGAACGAACTTTTTGTGCTTGTTTTTTTCGCCTAACTTACCAGAAACAGCAGTTATGTAGCCGATTTCATTTTGTTGATTTTGTACGACTAAAACTCCAAACATTTTTCCTGAAATAGCTCCTTTTTTGGAGTTGTCTAACCCGAAATTATGTTCGAAATCTGTTTGCACACTCAAATAATTTTGCACTTCTTTTGAAGCTAACTTGCACAACGAATGAGGTTCGTAATAAAACGGAAAAGTAAACTTTTTAGGAAGCTTTATTTCGGTTATAGAAGTCGAAAAATATTGAAAATATGTTTGCAAAATAGGTAAAAGTAATAGTTAGGTTTTGGTGTAATTATTTAACGCTTAAAAAAGAAAAGTTATAACTAATACCAAAGTTTAAATAAGTACTACTTAATTTACCACCTCGTGCTTTAACATATCCTAATCCACCACGTACATTTAATTTATTTGTTAGTTTGTAATTTAGTCCCATACTTGGTTTTACAATTAAACCCTGTCCTGTACTAATTCCACCACCACCGGCAGCTCCACCTAAAAGTTGGCCAAAGATTGAAGTTGTATTGTTAAAAAAAGTATTTGATTGTACTCCTAAACCAACAATACCTTCAGCATAAGCACCAGCATCACCAAAATTAGCGAATGATGTTTGTCCGGCTCCATAAATATACTTATTAAAGAAAAAGTTTATTTGCAAAGAAATTTGATGCATGTTCTGAGTAAATCCACCATTATTATCTCTTGCAGCACTTAAATACAAATCTTGTTTTATAATTGTTTCTAAACCTTTAAATTTTCCACTTTTATATTTGTCATTTCCAGAAACACCATCTTTATCTATATAATATTTTAAACCAAAGCCTAAAGTAGATGCTTTAAAATGTGAATCAGGCGACATTAAATATCCTTTGTTAATTGAAGCATAAATATTATCAAATAATTTTTGTTCGATAGAAATATCAGGATAAATTAAAAATCCACCTTTAGTATCAACACCACCGCCACCGCCAGCACCAACACCAAACTTAGCTAAGATGTTTGTACGGTTTTTATTCATTGATAAATGATATCCACCTCCTAAAAGAACATCCATATATCCAGCTCTAATTCCGTGGTAGGCACCGTCAGCTTTTACAAAAAAGAAGATGTTTTTATTAAGATATGAGTTTAATTCAAAACCAGCTAAACGTATTGTTTTACCTTTATAAGAACCTTTTGTTACAGATAAATTATTTAAATGTACGAGTAAAGAAATTTTGTTAGCAGGAGTATCCCAAGAGCTACTTTTTAACAAGTCATATGTGAAAGAATTTTCACGCTCTTTAAAACTTGTTGTTTTAAAAGATAAAGGAATTTGAATAGCTACATTAAATTGACTGCTATTAATGGTTCCTCCATCAAAAAAATCGACATAACTATAACCTGCAGTTGTAGAGAAATGTTTAAAATCATATCCTAAGTTAAAATGAGGTAAAATAAAAGCACCACCACCGTCAGGAGCTGCAGCTCCGCCACCGCCGCCAAAATGAAATCCGGCATCTATAAATAGTTTATCGGTTATTTTATGTTGAATACCAGCATTGATTCCTAAAGTAAAAAAACCACCACGAATTCCGCCAACAGCACCATAAATACCTACACCAACATAACTCCACTTATTGGGTTTTAAATTATAATGAACTCCTGTGAAATCCATATTTTTCTCATTATCGGGCATTTTAATAGATAAAAAATCTAGTTGTCCGAAGCCAATTTGAGTTTCTTGCTGAGGAATTTCAGTTTGAGCGTATAAAAAGTAAACACTCAAGGTAAAACATACCATGAGTGCTTTTTTACTAATTTTAAATAGCATTTATATATTGTTTTTAAGGGTGTATTTTTTGGCGTTCTCCATTAATATATGAAGCAACAAAAGCATCTTTGAAGCCTATTTTTATTAATTCTTTTCTTAACGATTTAGCTTCGCTTAAAGAATCAAATAAACCTATAGAATATTTAAAGTATCCATCATTTATAGTAACGGTTGAAGGTATTGTTGAAGTAGAAATTAAAGCGTGCTTCTTTTTAGAGAAAACACCAATTTGAACAGAATAAATTGTTTTGTCGCTTGTATTATCTATAACAGAATCGATAGTTTCATTTAAATTATTTTCATCAGTAGTAGAACTGTTGTTTCTCGCGGCTCTAGCATTTGCTCTAACAATACTGTCTAACACTCTTATATTTTCACTTTTTCTTATAGCAGTTTCATCTTCAGATGAAGTATAAGAAACTCCGCCATTATTGGTGTAAAAATAATAAGTAGCTCCTAAGGCAGCTCCAAGCATTAGACCTAATATAATAGGCAATATCATAGATCCTTTTTTAGCGGAAGTAAGTGCTTCTTTTGTTTCTTCTAATTCGCTTTCTGCTTCTTCTCTTTTAAGCTTAGCATTATCTAAGTCTTCTTGCATTAATTGAAACTTATCTTCTTCTATAAAAGGCATAATTGTAGGTTGATTTTTGTTAAAATATTTTACTAAAGTACAAATCTTTTTTTAGTCTTGTTTTTTAACGGTTATAATCACAGTTTTTGATGCCGGTGTATGGCTAATTCTCGCTTTACTTTTTAGAGGAACTAATACGTTTGCTTCAGGAAAATAAGTTGCAGTACATTGTTTAGGTATGCTGTACGGAATTACTAAAAATCCGTTTGCCTTTCTTTCTTCTCCTTTAAAATGACTAGTTAAATCTACTTTGTCTAATTTTTTTAGACCTTGATTTTTCATATCATCAGGATTCATAAAAATAACTCTTCGTTCATTTAAAATTCCGCGGTAACGATCATTCAAACCATAAATAGTAGTATTGTATTGATCGTGTGTACGAATGGTCATCATCATAAATTGATTTTCATCTAGAGCAATATCCGAAGGTGAATTTGTAGAAAAATTTGCTTTTCCAGTTAAAGTAGGAGAGAAGTTGTTTTCGCGTGCATTATTGGGTAAGTAAAAACCTCCTTTTACACGAACTCTTTCATTGTAGCTATCAAAACCGTCTATGGTGGCTTCTATTTTAGTGCGAATTAAATCGTAATTGGTAATTAATTTACTCCATTGAACCTTATTATTCTTCAATGTAGCGTTAGCAATGCCTGCAACAATAGCGGGCTCACTTAATAAATGTTTAGAAGCAGGCGTTAAATGTCCGTTTGACTGATGTACAACGCCCATCGAATTTTCTACAGTAATAAACTGTTCTCCGCTTTTTTGATTATCCTTTTCGGAACGACCTAAACAAGGAAGAATTAATGCTTGTTTACCATGAATTAAGTGACTACGATTTAATTTTGTTGATATTTGTACTGTTAAATCACAGTTTTTTAAAGCTTCAGCAGTATATACTGTATCTGGAGTTGCAGAGATAAAATTACCTCCCATTCCTATAAAAACACTTGCTTTTTTCTGATGCATGGCCTCAATCGCTGCCACAACATCATATCCATGTTTACGTGGTGCGTTAAACTGAAATTCTTTTTCTAAATTATCTAAAAAATCATCTTTAGGCTTTTCCCATATCCCCATGGTTCGGTCGCCTTGCACATTCGAGTGACCTCTTACAGGGCAAGTACCAGCACCTTTTTTACCGATGCTTCCTTTTAATAATAGTAAATTAACAACTTCACGAATATTATCTACTGCATTTTTATGTTGTGTTAACCCCATTGCCCAACAAATAATAATTTTATCATTACTGATAATCATATCTGCAGCCTCTTTAATTACTTCTAAAGGTAGGCCTGTTTGGGGTAATAATTCGTCTATTGAATACTTATCTAAATCAACTAAAAATTCTTCTAAGCCGTGTGTTTTTTCCTTTATAAATTGATGGTTAAAAACATCTCCCGATTTTTCCTCCTCAGTTTTCATCATCTTTAAGATGATTTTTAACAAGGCAACATCTCCGTTAATTTTTACTTGTAAAAACAAGTCAGTTAACTTATCACCAGCTCCAAACCATTTTAAAGGATTTTGCGGATCTACATAATTCATTAATCCAACTTCAGGCAACGGATTTATAGTCATTATTTTTCCGCCATTCTTTTTAGTATCTTTTAATGCGGTTAGCATTCTAGGGTGATTTGTTCCTGGATTCTGACCTATAACAATCACTAAATCAGCATGATTAAAGTCATCTAAAGTAACAGAGCCTTTACCAATTCCTAGTGTTTCTGAAAGTCCGCTACCGCTACTTTCGTGACACATATTAGAGCAATCTGGTAAGTTATTGGTACCAAACTGACGTACAAATAGCTGATATAAAAAAGCAGCTTCATTACTTGTTCTTCCTGAAGTGTAAAAGATGGCTTCATCAGGAGAATTTAAGTTGTTTAACTCACTCCCAATAAGATTAAAAGCCGCTTGCCAAGAAATTTCTTCATAATTATCAGCGCCTTCTTTCAAAATCATTGGATGAGTGATTCGTCCACTTTTACCAATTTCGTAATCAGACCATTCAGACATTTCTTGCACAGAATGTGTTGCGAAAAATAAAGGAGATACTCTATTCGTTGTAGCTTCTTCAGCAACTGCTTTTGCACCGTTTTCGCAATATTCCGCTAAAAAAGCTCTTTTCTGATCTGGATCTGGCCAGGCACAACCCGGACAATCAAAACCATTAATTTGATTGATGTTTTTAAGAAGGCTAATTCCTTTTACTACACCTGTTTCTGAAAAAACATGACTTAAAGCTGATTGTATAGCTTTTGTACCTACTGCCTTTTTAGGAATATCTATAAGTTCAATACCAGTTAATTTCTCAGGAGGTTGTTCTTGTATTTTTTTATCACTCATAATTTATATATTGAGGATTAGCGTAAACCGTCATTCTGTTATTTCTACTAAAACCTATTAGGCAAATGCCAAATTCTTTCGCAAAATCAACGGCTAAAGAAGAGCAGGCAGAAACAGCTATAATAATAGGGATTTTAGCAAAAAAAGCCTTCGAAACAATCTCGTACGAAACGCGACCGCTTACTAGCATATAGCTTACTTCTTTTATTTTATTTTTATTAATTAAATCGCCAATACATTTATCAACTGCGTTATGACGACCAATATCTTCTTTGATAGTTAAGAGTTCCTTTTTTTTATCGAATAAAGCACAAGCATGACTTCCTCCTGTGTTTTTAAATAAAAACTGTAAATCATTCATTTTTAAAAACATATCAAATGTTACATCAATTGATTCATTATGTTTATTATTAAGAGGCTCATCACTTGTTTTTAGATCTTTTAACTCTTTTTTTCCGCAAATTCCACAAGATGAAACTGATAAAAGTGTTCGTTTATTAAGGTAGCCTTTTCTTAATTTTTCCTTTGGAATACTAACATTTAAGATGGCCGAAAAATCATTATTTATTTCAATAATATCTATCTTTAATTCATCATTGCTTTTATAAATGTCTTCTGCGTACAAAAGTCCTCTTATAAGCTCGTTATCGTCTCCTGGAGTTCTCATAACTACAGTATAAGACTCATTGTTTATGTTGATCTGAAGTGGTGCTTCAATCACCAAATTATCATCCACCTTTAAAGAGGAGTTTTCTGATAATTTTATAGATTGATATGTGCTTGCTTGTTTCATGTTATAAACAAAAGTACTTAAAAGTAAATGAACTGAAAAGCCTTAGTGAATAGCAAAAATTTTAAAGATATTCTTCAATACTATAAGATAAAAGCCATCTAATAAAAACGAATATTTAAGGAGAGAGGCTTTATTTTACGAAGTTTTAGTGCAATTGACTACAATTAACTCATTGTTACTATTTGTTGTGAAAAATAGATAAGAATCTCCACCATCTTTAAGCTTTGTTTCGACTCTTATTTGTGCCACGGTTTTAGGGAAGTTTCGTGTGGTGATATTTGCTTTTAAAATAGTTAATTTTTTTTTCAATTTCTTTTTATTGTAAGGATAAACCTCTTCTATTTTAAATGTCCTTCCAGGGAAATTAAGTATTAATTCTTCGGATGTATATAAATGTGAATGTTGATGTAGTTTTTTAACATCATATTGATTTGCTACTTCATTAAATCCGCCTGACTTTAAAATTGCAGCATTAGGTTCGTATAGATAATTAGCTGGTAAAGAGTATGTTGTTTTGTGTTCTTTTGCGAATTTAAAATCAAAGCACTGAACACTGTTTTTCAGTGCGTTATGTGTTTTTATCTCTATTTTAGCTTTAGTATCTTTTTTTAGTAGGAAAAGTAATTCTTTTACTTCATTATTTACAGCAACAATATGAATTTCTTTTACAAATTTTAACTCATTTAATGTTGCTGTTATATCTAACATTGGTGAGTTTTTAATTAAGATAGTATCTGATTTTGTAAATAGAAAATCAATATTTTCAGGTACATTAGGTAAGCAATCTTTTAATAAAAACACCTTTCCTTTTATGTCGCTTCTACGAGAAGGATCAATATAAATACAATCGAATTTTTCGGTTGTTTTTTTTAGGAAATCTAATCCGTTATCAGCAACTGTTTGAACGTTTTTAATCGATAATTGATTGTAGTTATAAGTTACAATTTCTGATAATTCTTCATTGATTTCTGCGTGTGTAACTTTATCAAATATTTTAGAAAAATAAAAAGCATCAACTCCAAAACCTCCTGTTATGTCAATTAAGTTTTTACCAGAAACTAAGCTCGCTTTATATTTAGCACTTACTTCAGAAGATGTTTGTTCAATACTAATTTTTACTGGATAATAGATGTTCTTTGTAGCAAACCAATGTGGTAATTTGTTCTTAGATTTTTGTTTACCAATAATTTGATTTGATAATTCCTGTATTGATATATTCTCAAACGGACTTCCTTTCAAAATCAGCTTTGTGATATCAGAATTCAAGTTTATATTAATAAATTCTTGGACCTTTTTATCTAAAATATTGGTATTCAATAGCTTTGTTTTTTGAATAACAAAATTATGATATTTTTATCGATTTTATAAGGTAAATACAGCCTAGTATCCATTTTTATTTTTACTTTTATAATCTAAAATAGAAATAAATATGAATAGAATTATTTTATCTGTGATCGTTTTTTTAACGTCACTTGCTGTTAATGCACAGTTTTATGTATCTGCAAGTAATGGTTACTCTTTTGAGGCTGCAGGAGTACAATTTGGAACTAAAACAACTACTAGTGGTGTAGAGAATACTTATGGTAGTTATGGTGAAGGTTCACATTTTCAATTAAGAACAGGTTATTTTTTTAATAAGAGCTGGGGTATTGAAGTTGCTGGAGGTTATTTGAATGGAGCAGACCAATCTATGTTACTTGTTGATGTTCCTAATCAGCCGTTTGTAGATGTAAAAGCTAGAGGTAGAGCTTTTGGATTATCTGTTTCTACTGTTTACAATATCACTGAAAACTTTTATGGTAGAGCTGGTATTTTAACAAAGGTTGGTGGTAAAACAGAACTAGTTGGAAAAGTTAGAGCAGAATTGCCTGCTGCTATCTTAAACCCGGCTGCCCCTGCAGGAGCAACTGTACCTTTAAATATGGATTTTACTAGAGATTTTAAAGGTAAATTTCCTATCGGGTTTATTGGAGCTATAGGTTATAAGCATGCAATAACAAAAAATTTAGAGTTGTTTGGAGAAGTTGAATACTTAGGTATTAGTGTAACTAGAGATGTTTCTGAGATTGGAGATTTTACTGCTACTATAGCAGGACAACCTGCTACAAGAGCACAGTTATTACAAACAGTAGGAGGAAACCCTGCTTTATTACAAAGTTTTGGAACTCTTCTTCCATTAATTAATGATAAAATTTCTTACGAAGATTCGTTAACTTTAGCGGAGTATGCAGATGCTCAAACAAATCCTTTAGCAAGAAAGCAATTGGCAGAAAATGCGCCATATTCTTCTTGGGGATTAAACATTGGTATCACATATATTTTCGGAAAAAGAAAATAAGAAAATGTATTTCTTTAAAAAAAAGAGTGACTGAAAAGTCACTCTTTTTTGCTTATAATAACTATTTGTTTCTATTTTTAAACTCCCTTTTTTTTCTACTGAACGCTATGTAACTAAGAAGGTTTCTTTTTTTTGTAATTCAATCTTGTTAATTAGTAGTTAATCCGTTCATTTTCTTAAAAACAAATCAGTTTTACATTTATGAATATAATTTCTCCTTAAAATTGGTAAATTATAATTTTAAGAATTTATTTTTTCTAAGATAATTTTTTGATACTATAATTACACTGCTTTTTGATTGATTAATTTTTGAATTCCTTTCGCTAATTCATCGGCAGCTTTCGGATTGTTTCTAAACCATAATTCGGGTTCTATCAGCTCTAATTCTGCAAGTGCTAAGTTGTTATTGTTGTCTGTAAAAACATCAACCCTGGCGTAAATAGGAAGCTCATCACATGCTTTTATGGCTTTTTCTGCAAAGTTAATTTCTGGTTGCGTAGGAGTGTAGTTGTGTACAGAACCTCCAAAATCATCTTGAACTCTAAAATCTCCTTTTTTAGCAATTTTTAAAACAGCATGTGTAAATTTACCGTTTATAAGTATTAATGAAATTTCACCTTTTTTAACGATGTTATGCTGAAAAGGCTGTAGTATTAAAGCTTCTTTAGTTATTAACTGCTTAAAAATAGCTTCATGGTCAGGAATATTTTGAGGATTTATTCGGTAAGTATGTCTTCCGCCACCAGAAATACAAGGTTTTAGTACAAACTCTTTAAGCTGATGTTTTGTGGCTAATTCTTGTAAACTTCTTTTTTCCGTAGTTTCTATAAAATAAGATTCACAAATAAGGACCTCTTTTTTTTGTAAATCTTGTAAATAGTGTTTATCAATATTCCAACGAATTATAGCTTCTGAATTTAGTAAAATGGTTTGTTTAGAAACGTTATTTAACCATTTAGAAAACTCATCATATCGATCAAAATAATCCCAGGTAGTTCTAAATAAAATATATTTAGTTGTAGACCAATTAAAAGTAGCGTCATCCCAAGAAAGACGACCAACTTTTAAGCCTATTTTTTCTAAAGCAACTTTTACATAGTTGTCCTCATTTAATACATTTTTACTGTAAGAATCAACTTTTGTAGGATTTAAATACCTAGTTTCTGTAAGAATTATAACATCATAAATTTTCATGTAGGAAATTTACAATAATTTATGATGTTATTTTATTATAGATATTATTAAAAAGGTAGTAATGTGTGTTGTGTGCTTTATTTAGTGTAAAATAATTGTGTGAAATAATAATTATTCTTAGAATCTTTTTTAATTCCGATACCTGTATGAGTATAATTTCCTTCAATATTTTCTCTATGACCAGGACTGTTTAACCAACCTGTAACAACTTCTTGAGCATTTCTTTGACGCGAAGCAACATTTTCTCCGAAGGCAATAGCATTCACAAGATTTCTTACTTCAATGAACCTTGTGTCAAAGTTATCGTGACTTATCTTGTTTTTATCAATCATATATTGCGTATGCTCTAAGGCTATGTCTGCTATTTGATCATTAAAAATAAGTGTGTTTTTACCAATGCTACTTCTGTGTTCATTTATTAATTTATGAACTTCTTGAGTAATTGTGTTGTTCTCGGTACTATCAATATCATTTATAGAGCTTTCGCTACATGAAATAAATATTAGGGAAGAAAATAAAATTAAAAAGTATATTTTTTGAATACATGTTTTGGGGGATTAAGGTTTTAGAAAATTAAAGAGCAAACTTATTGTTTATTTTGTTGATAATAATCTAACACATGTTTAGGAATTTCAACACCTTCTTTTAATTTATCGTCAGAAATAGGAAATTCAGCAACTTGTTTTATAGGTACAATACCCGCCCAAATTGGTAAGTCGTAATCTTCAGGTTCATCAACTACACCAGTATCTCTAACTTTTGCTGAGGCGGTTTCGATAGTAAATTCTAACACTAAAGTTCTATCTAATTCTTTTTGATGCATAGGCCTTAAAGAACCCCATTGGTTAGGAACCATTTGATCTACAATACATTTTAAAATTTCCGTTTTTTCAGTATCTTTTTCAACTTTATTTAAGCTTCCGAAAAGGGTTACGGAACGATAATTTACAGAATGATGTAAGCCAGAACGCGCTAAAACCAGTCCATCTAGATGCATAACGGTTATCGAGGTTTTTCCACTTTCTAATATCGATAATAACATTCTGTTCGCAGTTGAACCATGAATATAAATCTTATCATCTCTTCTGGTGTATGCCATCGGAATTGTAATAGGATTACCATCATAAATATAGCCAACATAACATAAAAAACCTGCATCTAAAATAGCATTAATTTTATCTACATCATAGGTTGCTCTGTTTGCTCCTCGCTTTACTCTATTTAATTTTGATTGTTCGTATTCCATTTTAAATTTCTTTTGATAAAACGTAGTTTTCGTATTCTTTCCCATTAACAATAAAATTTAACTCACCAATTTTTTTAAACTCATTTCTATGGTAAAAACGAATACCTCTTTCGTTTTTAATATATACAGAAAGCCATATTGCAGTGGCATTTTTTTCTTTGATTTTATCAATAATAAAATCTAAAAAAGGTTGCCCAATTTTTAAGGGTAAAAACTGATTTAAAATATAAATTCTTTCTAATCTTACGCTACTATTAGCTGTTTTGTCTTCAAACGGATAATTTAATACCACTTTAGAAAAACCGACAGGTAAATCATCTACATAAGCGATATGAAACAGATTATTTTTGTCTTCTAATTCTTCTATTATTTTTTTGATAGAAAAAGCATTCGCACAATAAGCTAATAAATCATTTTTATCGTCTATAAAGTGACCATGAGACTCTGTATAAGTAATTCTACCTAATAAGGCTATAACTTCAGTATCTGAAGTTGTTGCTAATTTAAACGTAATCATCAATTATCTATTTTCAGGTTTTATCTCTCTAAATTTATCAGCATTAAATTTCGCTTTTTCTAAATCTTTTGGATCATATATTCTTTTTGTTGAAATAGGATACTTTGCTATCATTTCTGATGTTCTTATAGGACGCTCTACAAAATTACCAGCACAACTAGGGCACACATTTTCGAATATCTCTATAGCGCATGTTTTGCAATAAGTACACTCGAAAGAGCAAATCATGGCTTCACTAGAATTGCTAGGTAAATCTTTGTTGCAGTGCTCGCAACTAGGTCTTATTTCTAACATTATAAATAGCGTTCTTTAATAATATCAATATGCCAAACACTGTGCCCTAATAAAATAAAAGCACACGCTCTTGCAGATACAGGTGAGTTACTAGCGGTTCCTAAATTGATTAAATTATCATCAGAAATACTATTAATTAAATTCATAGAATACATACGTGAAACAGTAAACTCTTCCAATAATTCATCCATAGATTTATCGTTTGCTCCTGATGGATCTATATAAATATCTTGATCGAATCCAGCCATAGCCGTAGTGTCTTTTCTTGCAATTCGTAAAAAACGGTACATAAAGATGCGTTCGGTATCAATAATATGTTGTAAAAGCTCTTTGATTGTCCATTTTTCAGGTTGATAGCGGTACTCTAATTTATCTTTAGGTACAGATGAAAAAAAATCGATTACCATTTTCTTGTCTTCTTCAAAACCTGTCATTAAATCTATCGAATCTGCTACTTTATCTAAATATCTTTTGTAATACGCATCATGTTCATTCGATTGTATGTTTTGTTTTGTCATTTTTTTAATGTTTTATTGTTCAAAAATAATATATTTATGGATTGTTATAATCATCCAGAAAAGATATAATAAGTAGTCCAGATGTTTCCGTATAAAACCAGTTTTAAGATAGATAGAAAAGGTTCTCAATCTTTGTACTTACAATTGTCTAATAAGTTTATTCAATTGATAAAAGAACAAAAATTAAAACCTAAAACCAAACTTCCAGGAAGTAGAAGTTTAGCGGAGTTGTTAAACGTGCATAGAAAAACGGTTGTTGCTTGTTATGAGGAGTTAATGTTACAAGGTTGGGTAGAAAGTATTGCTAAAAAAGGAACTTTTGTGCATAGTAATTTACCTTTATTGCAACAAACAGCGTTTTCTAAATTAGGTTTTAATGCTGAAGAAACACAAACTGGTTTTTCTTTCTACAAAAATAATGCGTTTCAAAATTTCTCTAAAAAGAAAGATGAAACTATGCTATCTCTTAATGACGGTGTTTCTGACGGGAGATTAACACCAATAGATGAAATTGTAAGAGCTTATAGAAGAATTGCAGCTAAAAAAAATGTGTACAAACATTTGGGGTATAACTCAGTTTACGGAAGTGATAAATTAAGAGAAGTTTTAGTTACTTATTTAAATGAAACAAGAGGATTACAAATAGCCAAAGAAAATGTTTTAATAACTCGCGGAAGTCAGATGGGAATTTGGTTATCATCTCAATTATTATTAAAAGAGCAAGATATTATTGTAGTTGGAGAAACAAATTATGCTTCGGCAAATGCTACTTTTTCTGGTCAGAAAGCTATGGTAATAACTATTTTGGTTGATGAAAACGGAATTGTAACCGATGAGATTGAAACTATTTGTAAAAAGCAACAAATTAAAGCGGTATATGTAACTTCTCATCATCATCATCCAACAACGGTAACATTATCTGCTGAAAGAAGAATTCATTTATTAAATCTCTCAAAACAATATAATTTTGCAATTATTGAAGATGATTATGACTATGATTTTAACTACAATCATGCGCCAATTTTGCCTTTAAAAAGTCACGATGTAAATAAAAACGTAATTTATATTGGTTCGGTTTGTAAAACGGTGGCGCCTGTTTTTAGAGTTGGATATTTAATAGCGTCTAAGGAGTTTGTAGATGAAGCTGCAAATCGCAGAAAAATAGTGGATAGGCAAGGAGATGAGTTGTTAGAATTAACATTTGCTGATTTTATAAAATCGGGTGATTTAGATAGACATATTAGAAAAGTAATGAAAGTTTATAAGCAGCGAAGAGACTTGTTTTGTTGTTTGTTATACAAAGAGTTAGGTAGCTTTTTTAAGTTTGATAAACCAAAAGGAGGGATGGCTGTTTGGGCAATTTTAAATCAAAAATATTCGTGGAAACAAGTTACAAAAGAGGCTTTAAAACACCAATTAGAAATTGGCGATTATTCACGCTATGAAGCTGTAAATACAAATCACAATGCGATTAGAATTGGTTTTGCAAGCTATAATGAAGAAGAGATTTACGAATTAATTGCTAAATTAAAAACAACAATGTTAGCGCTTAAAAACTAGCTTTTATCATTCGGTCGTTGCCAGAGAAATCTTTTTTAAGTTCAATGTTATTAAAACCTTTGTCTTCTAACATTTTTACGGTTTCTTTTCCTAAGTATTGATTGATTTCAAAAAATAAGAATCCGTTTTCTGATAAATGAAGCTTTGCTAAATCGGCTATTTTATCATAGAATATTAACGGATTATTGTCATCAACAAATAAAGCTAAATGTGGTTCGTTTTCTAAAACATTATTTTTAATTTCTGCTTTTTCAAGTTCTCGTACGTAAGGTGGATTGGAAATAATAATATCTAATTTTACGTCATGCTGAGAAGTGTGCGACGAAGTAATCTCATTCTTAGTAAAAGATTGCTTCATTTTATTCGCAATAACATTTAAGTTTTCAGTCTTTAAAATATCAACTTCAAAAAAATCAATTTCAACTGAATTTAGTTTCGCATTTTCTTTGGCAGTAATTAAAGCTTTTTTAGATACATCAATCGCTGAAATTATTGCATTTGGTAACTGCTGTTTTAATGAAATAGGAATACAACCAGTTCCGGTTCCAATATCTAACAGGGTTAAAGATTTCTCGACTGCGCTCGAAGTGACATTCAAAGATTTTGCAACATTTTTGCTTTCCAACTTTGTAACTTCATTGATAATCCATTCTACCAATTCTTCGGTTTCTGGTCTTGGAATTAACGTGTTTTTATTCACTAAAAAAGGCAATCCGTAAAATTCGGTATTTCCTAGTATATACTGAATAGGCTCTTCCTTTTGTAATCTTTTTATCGCTTTATTAAAAAATGCTAAAACATCCGAAGGAATATTAAAATCTGCTTTTAAAACGGAATCAATTCGTTGAAATCCCAATTTTTCTTCAATCAATAAAAAGAAAAAAGAAGTTATTTCTGTTTCCGGATATATTGCTGATAATTCTTCTGTAAAATATGTTTTGAATTCTTTTAAAATCATTTTTAAGCCTTAATTAAATCTTTTAACATCCAAACATTACAAGAAAAATGACCTGTATTTCCCATAGGAGCCTCTAAATTAACAAATCCGTTTTTGGCATACAAAGCTCTTGCAGCATCCATATAAGGCATGGTTTCTAAATAACATTGCTTATATTTTTCTTCTTTTGCTTTAGATAAACAATAATTAATTAGCTTGCTTCCTAAACCTTTTCCTCTTGCTATTGGCAAAAAATACATTTTTTGTAGTTCACAAATAGTCTCTTCAAAATCAGGTAAACCAGCAAAACCAACACCGCCAACTATTTTATTTTGATGTTCTATTACAAAATAAGCTGTTTTTTCTTTTTGATACGTTTCAAACATCTCATCAGTTGCTTTATCTTCATAAGCGGTACCAACTTTAGGTGCGCCAAATTCAGTTAAAACAGTTCTAATAACGCTCGCTATTTGTTGATTGTCACTAGGTTTAATTTCTCGGATAATAAAATCAGAAGGAGTCATAGGAATACCTTATTTTTGCTTTGCAAATTACCTAAAAAAATAAGAATCGAGATGAAGAAATTGGGGTTTTTTATAGTTGTTTTATTTATAGTGAGTTGTTCTATAAAAGAGAAACCAATATTTATAAAAATAGATAATATTAAAATTTTATCTATTTCTTCAGATACAATTCGATTACAAGCGAAAGCTTTCTTTAAAAACCCCAATGATATTGGTGGAAAAATAGCAACAGACGAAATTAAAGTAATCGTAAATGGCGAAGAAGTGGCTCAGGTTTCATCTGATGAGTTTGAAGTTCCCGCTCGCAACGAATTTAATATTCCGTTGCAAGTTGTAATTCCTGCTAAAAAGATATTTGGAGATACTAAAAACGGAATTTTAGGAGGTTTGATTAATTCAATTTTAAATAAAAGCGTAAAAGTGCAGTTTAAGGGAGACTTACGTTATACCATATTTGGTTTTTCAGATGTATATCCGATTGATAAAATAGAAGATATTAAAATAAAATTCTAGTTTTTTTGAAGCACGAAAATTACATACAACGTTGTTTACAATTAGCCAAAAATGGTATTGGTACTGCACGTCCAAATCCGTCAGTTGGAGCCGTTATTGTTTGTAATGATAAAATTATAGGTGAAGGATATACAAGTATTTATGGTGGTAATCATGCAGAAGTAAATGCCATAAATTCGGTTGTAAATAAAGAGTTATTAAAAGAAGCAACTATTTACGTAACCTTAGAGCCTTGTGCGCATTTTGGTAAAACACCGCCTTGTGCCGATTTAATCGTAAAACATAAAATATCTAACGTTGTAATTGGTTGTGTTGACACGAATAGTTTGGTTGCCGGTAAAGGAATTGAGCGTTTAAAAAAAGCAGGAATCAATGTAATTGTTGGTGTTTTAGAAGCAGAATGCAAACAACATCATAAACGTTTTTTTACTGTTCAGAATAAAAAACGACCTTATATAATATTAAAATGGGCCGAAACTTCGGGTGGTTTTGTGGCGCCGTTTCGTCATTACGAGCAAAGCGAAGTAACCTCTAAATCGATAAAGAGATTGCCTCAGCAAAAAAACTTGCTTCACAATGACGCTAAACCAGTTTGGATTTCTAACGAATACTCAAAACAGCTAGTTCATAAATGGCGAAGTGAAGAACATGCTATTTTAGTTGGTACAAATACTGTAATTGCTGACAATCCGTCATTAACAGTACGCAGTTGGTCGGGAAATAATCCGATTCGAATTGTAATAGATAAAAACTTACGAATCCCTAAAAATGCCACAGTATTTGATGAGAAAGTAAAAACGATTGTTCTTTTTGATAAACAAGAAAATATTCGTCATTGCGAACAGGGTGAAGCAATCTCATACGAACACTTAGATTTTTCATCCCGCGTAGCGGAACAAATATGTGATGTATTGCAAAAGCATAACATTCAATCTATAATTATTGAAGGAGGCACACTAACTTTGCAAACTTTTATAAATGCGAATCTTTGGGATGAAGCAAAAGTTTTTATAGGAAAAACAACGTTTAAAAGTGGAGTAGTAGCTCCGGTTATAAAAGGAGAATTAAAGAAAGAGGAAAACATCGAAGATGATGTATTAAAGACATATATAAATGATTAAAAATATTGTTTTCGATTTTGGTGACATCTTCATCAATTTAGATAAAGAAGCAACTTATAAAGAATTAGCAAAACTGGGCGTAACCAATATTTCTGAAGATATGATTGTAACTTATCATCAATATGAAATGGGTTTAATTTCTACGGATGAGTTTGTTAATTTTTATAAAACTAAATTTCCGCAGTTAAGTCGTGAAAGTTTAGTGAATGCTTGGAATGCTATTTTATTAGATTTTCCGAAACGCAGATTAGCTTTTTTAAAAGAATTAGCAGGGTCTAATAAATACAGGTTATTTTTATTAAGTAATACAAACGATTTACATATATCTTGGATTCAGAATAATTGGGGAACTGAATTGTATAATGAATTTAAAAGCTGCTTTGAGCAGTTTTATTTATCGCATGAAATAAACTTCAGGAAACCAAACGCAAATATTTATGAATTTGTATTGAGTGAAAATAACTTAAAAGCATCAGAAACTATTTTTGTAGATGACTTAAAAGAAAATACTGAGGCAGCTAAAGAATTAGGAATGCAAGTTTGGAATTTAATTCCAGGAAAAGAAGATGTAGTTAATTTGTTAAAAAGACAAGAAATTTTAGTGTGATTTATTTAGTTTTAAGTGTTTTAGTATCAAGTTTAATATTTGTAATTTTTAAACTTTTTGATGTTTTTAAAATAAACACCTCACAAGCCATTGTTGTAAATTATATTATCGCTTTGTCTTTTGGATTGTTTACATCAAATGTTCCTTTGTCAATTACACAAATACCCCAACAACCTTGGTTTTTAGGTGCTTTTTGTTTAGGATTTTTATTTATTGCAATATTTAATGTGATGGGAATCACGGCTCAAAAAAACGGACTTTCTGTTGCTTCTGTAGCTGGTAAAATGTCGGTAGTTATACCTGTTGTAGCGGGAGTTTTTATATATAAAGAAAGTGTTGGCTTTGTAAAAATTTTAGGGATTTTAATGGCGTTAATTGCTGTTTATTTATCTTCTGCTAAAAGTGATATTTCTCCAGTAAAATTTAAAAATTTAATATATCCGTTGTTATTATTCTTAGGCTCAGGTTGTATAGATGCAGGTTTAAAATATACCGAAACTACTTATGTGTCAGAAGGAGAAGTGCCTATGTTTTTAGCCACTATTTTTGGTTGCGCATTTTTATTGGGCTGTATTTTTATGATTGTACAAATCATAAAAGGGAATTTTAAATTTCAATGGAAAAATATTTTAGGCGGAATTGTTTTAGGAATTCCGAATTATTACTCGATGGAATTTTTATTAAAAGCATTACAAACCGAAGGATTAGAAAGTTCAACCTTATTCACTATAAACAATGTTTCTATAGTTATTTTAACCACTGTTTTTGCATTGGTTTTCTTTAAAGAAAAATTGATCAAAAAAAATTGGATAGGAATAGGATTGGCTGTAATTAGTATTTTATTAGTAGCTTCGGCGTAATGATTGAGATAAAAGACACCTACAAAACGATTGATGTTGCTTCTGAAGAAACATTATTTAAAGACAGAAATAGTAAGTTTTTTGGCTATGCTTTTCCTGTTTTTACAGAAGACGATGTTAAAGAAGCTATAGAAAGTTTAAAAAAGAAACACCATTCGGCACGCCATTTTTGTTATGCTTGGCAATTCGGCACAGAAACAATTCGTTTTAGAGCTAATGATGATGGTGAACCTAGTAATTCTGCCGGAATGCCTATTTACGGACAAATACAAGCTTTTGATGTTACCAATATTTTAATTGTTTCTGTACGTTATTTCGGTGGTACAAAATTAGGAGTAGGAGGTTTGATAAATGCTTATAGAACTTCAGCTCAGTTAGCTTTAGAGATTTCCAATATCAAAGAAAAAACCATAGATATTCAGTATCAATTAACTTTTGATTACGATATGATGAATAAGGTACAACGCGTTGTAAAAGAGCGAAACCTAAATATTATTGCACAGAAATTAGAAATGGATTGCCAATACACTATTGCTGTTCGTAAAAAAGAGGCACAAATGATATTCGATATTTTTGATAACCTTTTTAAGGTTACAATTAAAGAATTGTAGTTACATATAAATCACCATAATTTAAAATGCAAATAACCAAACTTACTACTAATAGTGTATTACCGCTTACGTGTTCTCGATCGGGAACTTGTTGTTTTGGTAAAGATGTAATGCTTAATCCTTGGGAATTGTTTCGTTTTAGTAAAGAAAAAAAAACAACTCCGAAAGAGTTTAGAGATTTACATACTAAATTTGGCGGAATTCAACTGCTTTTTAATGGCAAACAAGATAAAGAAGGGCAACATGCGTGTAGTTTATATTTAGATAATGCTGGATGTAGCGTTCACGAAGGTCGTCCCTTGGCTTGTCGTTTATATCCGCTAGGTCGCCAGGTGCAATTTGATAAAGCAGCATATATTTATGAAGGAAAACAATTCCCTTGCTTAACAGATTGTGCTGAAGTTTTAGATTTACCAAAATTGAGTGTTGGTGATTATCTTAAAGGTCAAAAAGCTGATAAATTTGAAAAAGCTTTAGATGAATATTTAATAGTGATGCAAAATATTGCTGATATTGGCTTCGAATTACTTTTAGATACTGGTTTAGCTGTGTCTGGAGACACTAAAACACTAGCTTTATGGAGAGAAACAGGAATCGAAACACATGAATTATCAGCAAATAGAATAGGTGAGGAGTGGTTAGATTGTTTAATCGTGCCTGAAATAACTATTGATACTGAAAATCCTATATCATTCGCAAAAAAACACAATGAATTATTACTTCAAAAAGCACAAGAAGAATTTGGTGCTATACAAACATTAGAAGAACTTCATGAAGCATCCGTTCTACTAATTGCAGTAGCATTGCATTTATCTAGAGGTTTAGGAGCTGATACTAAAGGGATTTCTGAACATTGGATAGAAATAGCAAAAAGTCATGGAGCTAAAGAATAGACTTACTTTACATTACCTATTTATAAAATGTATAACTGAATAAAATACAGTTTGATTCTTATCATAAAATCTTATAACTTGGCATTCTAACAATATCTGAAGTAAAATAAGAGATATTTAAATATAAATTAGTGAGTTTAGAGAAAGAATACGATTATATAATAATTGGTAGCGGTTTTGGTGGTTCTGTAAGTGCTTTACGATTATCAGAAAAAGGATACAAGGTTTTAGTTGTTGAGAAAGGAAAATGGTTTAAAGCTAAAGATTTCCCTAAAACAAACTGGAATTTTAAGAAATGGCTTTGGATGCCAAGGTTACGTTTTTTCGGTATCATGAAATTATCCATTTTTAAACACGTAGCAATATTATCGGGTACTGGTGTTGGTGGTGGTTCTTTGGTCTATGCTAATACATTACCTGTTCCTAAATCAACTTTTTTTAAAACTGGTAGTTGGAGTAACTTAAAAGATTGGGAAACCGAATTAGCACCTTATTATAAAGAAGCATTGCGAATGCTTGGAGCAGCAAAAAACCCGCAATTCTATGATGGAGATATAGGTCTTAAAAAAGTAGCCGAAAAATTAGGGATGGAGGATAAGTTTGACGCTCCGGATGTTGCTGTGTATTTTGGCGAAGAAAATGTAACTAAAGAAGATCCTTATTTTAATGGTAAAGGTCCAGAAAGAACAGGATGTAATTTCTGTGGTGCTTGTATGACAGGCTGTAGGAATAATTCTAAAAATACTTTAGATAAAAACTACTTGTACCTAGCTCAAAAATTGGGTACAGAAATCATAGCAGAAAACGAAGTTTATGATGTTATTCCTGCAACTTTAAGTGATGGAAATACAGGTTATAAAGTAGCTATAAAAACTAGTACTAAATTATTTACTAAAAAAAGAAAAATTAAAAGTAAAGGTGTTGTTTTTTCAGGCGGAGTGATGGGGACAGTTAAACTTTTACTAAAATTAAAAATGAATTCATTACCTAATATTTCAGACAGGTTAGGTCAAGATATAAGAACAAATAACGAAACTTTGGTAAGTGTTTCTAGTCTCGAAAAAGACAAGAATTATTCAAAAGGAGTAGCAATTGGTAGTATTTTAGATACTGATGAGAATTCTCATTTAGAAATTGTTAGGTATGCAGAAGGTTCTAATGCATGGAAGTTTTTGCATTTACCATATGTTACAAACACAAATGTTTTTGCTCGTATCGCTATGATATTTGTGTCTTTAGTAAAATCGCCTATTAAATATTTTAAAATTTATTTTGCTAATAGCTGGGCAAAGAAAACGGTAGTACTACTTTTTATGCAAACTTTAGATAGCACACTTCGATTTAAAAGAAATATTTTTGGATTGATGACTTCAACAGTAAGTACAGGTAAAAAACCAACTCCGTTTATTAAGGAGTCTCGCAAGTTGGTAGAAGAATATAGCAAGGCTGTAAATGGCGTAAGCACTTCGTTTGCCTTAGAAACCTTGGCAGGAATTCCGTCAACAGCACATGTTTTGGGAGGTGCGGTAATGAGCGAAAATCCGTCAGAAGGTGTTATCAATAAAAATAATCAAGTTTTTGGTTATAATGATCTTTATATTATTGATGGATCTATGATTTCAGCAAATCCGGGAGTGAATCCGTCATTGTCAATTACAGCAATCGCTGAGCATGCCATGGATCAAATTCCGAAAAAATAAATTTTTAATTAAAAAATTGGGCTAACATCCAAATTTACTCAATGAAATACGTTATCAAAATTCTTAAAATTGCTTTAACCTTTATTTTATTGATTGTTATAGGAATAACCTTTTTATATGGGCATCGAGATATTCCGCTAAAAGAATTGAAAGAAAAATATGTAAACGAAGCTTCTTCGTTTATTTCTGTAAACGGAATGGATATCCATTACCGTGATGAAGGAAATAAAAATGATTCAATTCCAATTTTACTTATTCACGGTACAGGATCAAGTTTACACACTTTTGATGCTTGGACGGATACTTTAAAGAAAACAAAAAGAGTATTAAGAATGGATCTTCCTGCATACGGATTAACAGGGCCATTTCCTGATCGTAATTATTCGATGACCAATTACACCAATTTTGTAGCTAGGTTTTTAAAAAAGTTAGCTATCGAAAAATGTATTATAGCAGGTAATTCTTTAGGCGGACAAATAGCTTGGAATTTTACGGTAAAAGAACCATCGATGGTATCAAAGTTAATTTTAATTGATGCTGCTGGTTATCCTATGGAATCTAAAAGTGTTCCTCTTGCTTTTAAAATAGCTCAAACACCTGTTCTTAGCAAGCTACTTACGTATATAACGCCTCGTTTTGTAGTGAAATCGAGTGTAGAGAATGTATATTATAATACATCTAAAGTAACTGATTCTTTAGTCGATCGCTATTTTGACCTTACCTTAAGAGAGGGGAATCGTCAGGCTTTTGTAGATCGTTTTAATATGAAATCACCTGCAAGTTCATCTGCAAAAATTAAAACAATCAAGCAACCAACATTGATACTTTGGGGAGCAGAAGATTTTTTAATTCCTTTAAAAAATGCGTATCAATTTCAAAAAGACTTACCTAATAATAGTTTAATAATCTTAAAAGAAGTTGGGCATACTCCTATGGAAGAAAGTCCTACAGAAAGTTTAGCACCTGTATTGTATTTTATAAACGAGTAGAAATATTTTTAGTCAACTTACTTAAAACCAAAACCTTTATAGGTTATTTAAATAAAACTTCGTAAATTTGCACTCCTTTTTACAATAACAGATTTATAAAAGGAACGAGAAAATAAAATTTATATAAATTTCTCTTGGCGTTAGTGTTGTTAAGAATCTGGCTAACAAAAAGATACAAAGTATTATTCAGAATGTCTGAAGAAACAAAAACAACTGCAGAAGCAGTTACAGTAAATCCAGCAGAATTTTTAGCAACATTTAACTGGCATAAATACGAAGAAGGTATTGATGAAGTTGATGAATCTAAATTACAAGAATTCGAAAAAGCCTTAGAAGGTACAGTAGGTTTTGTAAACGAACGTGATGTAATTGAAGGTAAAGTTACAAGAATTACTGATAGAGATGCAATTATCGATATCAACTCTAAGTCAGAGGGAGTAATTTCTTTAAACGAATTCCGTTACAATCCAGGTTTAGCTGTTGGTGATTCTGTAGAGGTATTAGTTGACAAAAGAGAAGATGCTTCTGGTCAATTAGTGTTATCTCACAAAAAAGCACGTGTAATAAAAGCATGGGAACGTGTTAATAATGCACATGAAACTGGTGAAATCGTTAACGGTTTTGTTAAGTGTAGAACTCGTGGAGGTATGATCGTTGATGTATTTGGTATTGAAGCATTCTTACCAGGTTCTCAAATTGACGTGAAGCCTATTAGAGATTACGATCAGTATGTAGAGAAAACTATGGAATTCAAAGTTGTGAAAATCAACCACGAATTTAAGAACGTAGTAGTATCTCATAAAGCGTTAATCGAAGCAGATTTAGAAGATCAGAAAAAAGAAATCATCGGTCAATTAGAAAAAGGACAAGTATTAGAAGGTGTTGTTAAAAACATTACTTCTTATGGTGTCTTTGTTGATTTAGGTGGTGTTGACGGATTAGTACATATTACTGATTTATCTTGGTCTCGTATCAACCACCCGAATGAGGTTGTTGAATTAGATCAGAAATTAAATGTTGTAATTTTAGACTTTGATGATAACAAATCTAGAATCCAATTAGGATTAAAACAATTATCTGCTCATCCTTGGGAAGCTTTAAATACTGAATTAGCAGTAGGTGATAAAGTAAAAGGTAAAGTTGTTGTTTTAGCTGATTATGGTGCATTCGTAGAGGTTGAAGAAGGTGTTGAAGGATTAATTCACGTTTCTGAAATGTCTTGGTCTACACACTTACGTTCTGCGCAAGATTTCGTAAAAGTTGGTGATGAAGTAGAAGCTCAAATCTTAACATTAGATCGTGAAGATCGTAAGATGTCTTTAGGTATGAAGCAATTACACCCAGATCCATGGACAGATATTACAACTAAATATCCTGTAAACTCAACTCATACTGGTACTGTGCGTAACTACACTAACTTTGGTGTATTCGTAGAATTAGAAGAGGGAATTGACGGATTAGTGTATATCTCTGATTTATCTTGGACTAAGAAAATTAAGCACCCATCAGATTTTGTAACTGTTGGTGATAAATTAGAAGTTCAAGTATTAGAATTAGATGTAGAAAACCGTAAGTTAAACTTAGGTCACAAGCAAACTCAAGATAATCCTTGGGATGCTCATGAAGCTACGTATACAATCGGATCTACTCACGAAGGTTCTATTAAAGAGAAGAATGATAAAGGTGCAACTGTAGTATTTGCAGATGGTATCGAAGCATTCGCTCCAACTCGTTTCTTAGAAAAAGAAGACGGTTCTAAATTAGAAAAAGGTGATGCTGTAAAGTTCATCGTTACTGAATTTAGTAAAGAATACCGTAGAATTGTTGTTTCTCATACTTCTCTTTTCAAAGAAGAAGAAAAGAAAAACATCAAGGCTGCTGCTAAAAAAGCTGCTGACGTAGAAAAAACTACTTTAGGGGATATTGGTGGATTAGCTGAATTAAAAAGAAAAATGGAAGGAAAATAATCTCCTGAAATCATAAATTTTAAAACCGCTACGCAAGTAGTGGTTTTTTTTTATTTCCAACTTTACAGATAATAATAATAATAATAGGTAAATTACTTTATGCCTATATTACTTAAAATAAAACATTAAGAATATTATGAAATTATTTAAAAAAGTTACAAGTGCTTTATTAGTATTTATTTTTGCTATAACTTTAAATAGTTGTTCTGGTTGTGATAATCAAAACCCTTCAGCAAGAGTTATAAATAATGGAATAGATGATGTGAGCGTACAAATTAAAACTTCAGGAGGTAATACTGAAAATATTAATAATATAGAACCAGGTATGTCATCTAATTCTGTAAGCTATGCTGCAGGTGTAATTGAGTATACAATTGTTCTAAAAGATAAAACAGAAGTAGTAGAAACAGTTACCATGGCATTTTGTAGAACATATAAAATTTCTATAGATGAAAATAACACTATTACTACAACATCTAGTGTGGTAGATTAATAAAATTCTCATCATATTTAAAATAAAAACTTCTTAAATTTAGTTTAAGGAGTTTTTATTTGTTTTATATACTATTTCACAAATTTAATATTAAAACATAATTAGTACTATGTGTAACTTATGTTACAGTTAAACCTCTTTTGAAGTGTTAGTATTTTCTTAAATACTAGTATATTTGTGATTAAAATAAAAAGAAAGATGACACTTATAAAATCTATATCAGGAATTAGAGGAACAATAGGAGGAAACACTGGTGAAAACCTTACTCCGGTTGATGCTGTAAAATTTGCTGCTGCATACGGAGCATTTATTCAAAAAAGAAATCCGAGTGCAAAGGAGATTAAAGTTGTTATAGGAAGAGATGCTCGTATTTCTGGTAAAATGATTAGTAATTTAGTAGCAAATACTTTAGTAGGTTTAGGTATTAATGTAATTGATTTAGGATTATCTACAACACCAACCGTTGAAGTTGCTGTTCCGTTAGAAAAAGCAGAAGGAGGAATTATTTTAACCGCTTCTCATAATCCGAAACAATGGAATGCCTTAAAACTATTAAATGAGAAGGGTGAGTTTTTAAATGGAGCTGATGGAGAAGAAATCTTACGATTAGCAGATAGTGAAGATTTTATTTTTGCTGAAGTTGATGATTTAGGTACCTACAAGAAAAATAAAAAATACTTAAAAAAACATATTAAAGAAGTTTTAAAGTTAGATTTAGTTGATGTAAAAGCAATTAAAAAAGCCAAGTTTAAAGTCGTTGTTGACGGAGTTAATTCTACCGGAGGAATTTTTATTCCCGCTTTGTTAAAAGAGTTAGGCGTTAAGTGTATAGAGTTATACTGTGAGCCAAACGGACAATTTCCTCATAACCCTGAACCTTTAAAAGAGAACTTAACTGATATTTCTAAGCTAGTAGTTAAGAAAAAAGCTGATTTAGGTATTGTAGTTGATCCTGATGTTGATCGTTTAGCATTAATATCTGAAGACGGTTCTATGTTTGGTGAAGAATATACTTTAGTAGCTTGTGCAGATTATGTATTAGGAAGATTAGGAGGCGGAAATACGGTTTCTAACTTATCATCATCAAGAGCATTGCGTGATGTTACCGAAAAACATGGCGGCACGTACACTGCTTCTGCAGTAGGAGAAGTAAATGTAGTACAAATGATGAAGGATACCGATACTGTTATTGGTGGCGAGGGAAATGGAGGTATCATTTACCCAGCTTCTCATTATGGTCGTGATTCATTAGTTGGTGTTGCGTTATTTTTATCGCACTTAGCACATAAAAAAATGTCTTGTAAAGAATTAAGAGATTCTTATCCTGGTTACTTTATGAGTAAAAATAAAATAGAATTAACACCTCAAATCGATGTTGATAAAATTTTAGAAACAATGGCTTCTAAATATAAAGACGAAGATGTGAATACAATTGATGGAGTGAAAATTGATTTTGATACAGAATGGGTGCACTTACGTAAATCGAATACCGAACCTATTGTTAGAATTTACACTGAAAGTACAAGTCAAGAAAATGCAGACACACTTGCAGAGCGATTTATAACAGAAATAGAACAAATAATAAAATAAAAATCACCTATATAGTGTGGTTTTAAAATATAATATTAAAGTTTTTACTTCTTTGAAAACACTATTTTAATAGGAGGTAAGTTTAGACTTTAAATAAACAAAAGTTACAAATTAGTTAATATTATAAACCGTTTAGGCTAACTCTTAGTAGAACTCTAATTTTAGACCATAAAAACAATATTAAAATTATGAATTTAGAACAATATTTTGCTAAGTTTAAAAAAAACATTGTTGGCATCAATCAAACATATACATCTCCTTATGGAGAACAAAAAATGTTATATACTGATTGGACTGCTAGTGGTAGATTATACAGACCTATAGAAGAAAAATTATTAAATGAATTTGGCCCATTTGTAGCAAATACACATACAGAAACATCTACTTCAGGAGCCGCTATGACATTAGCTTATCATGAAGCTAGAAATATAATTAAGCGTCATGTAAATGCTTCAAAAGATGATGTATTAATTACTGAAGGATCAGGAATGACGGGTGTTGTAAATAAATTTCAACGTATTTTAGGTTTAAAGGTTTCTGAAAACTTAAAAGAGCATACAGAAATACCTGAAGAAAAACGTCCGATTGTTTTTGTAAGTCATATGGAGCACCACTCTAACCAAACATCATGGATAGAAACAATAGCTGATGTAGCTGTTGTACCTTGTAACAAAGAAGGCCTTATATGCTTAGAAATGTTTGAGGAAATCATAAAAGAGTATATAGATAGGCCTATAAAAATTGCATCGATTATTGCAGGTTCTAATGTAACAGGTATTAAAACAGATTATCATAAAGTAGCTTCATTAATTCATAAATATGGAGGTTTATGTTTTGTTGATTTTGCTTGTTCGGCGCCTTATGTTGATATAAATATGCATCCAGAAAATGAAGATGAGTATTTAGATGCTGTTTTCTTTTCTCCTCATAAATTTTTAGGAGGACCAGGAAGTTCTGGAGTATTGATTTTTAATAAAAAATTATATAAAAACATGATTCCTGATAATCCAGGTGGTGGAACTGTTAGCTACACCAATCCTTGGGGAGGACATGATTATTTTGATGATGTTGAAACACGAGAAGATGGTGGAACTCCAGCTTTTTTACAAACGATTAAAATAGCATTGTCTATTCAGTTAAAAAATCAGATGGGAACTGATAAGATGAAAGAACGTGAAGATGAAATAAACCCTATTATTTTTAATTGTTTGGAAAACTTAGAAGGTGTAAAAATTTTAGCGCCTAATACTAAAGATCGATTGAGTATTTTTTCTTTTTACTATGAAAAGTACCATTTCAATTTAGTGGTTAAATTATTAAACGATCGTTTCGGAATTCAAACAAGAGGAGGTTGTTCTTGTGCCGGTACTTATGGTCACTTTTTATTAAATGTAGATTTAGATAAATCAAACAAAATAAAAGATCAAATATTAGAAGGTTGTAATACTGATAAACCAGGTTGGGTACGTTTGTCTGTACACCCTACAATTACAGATACCGAAATACAATTTATTTGTAATTCATTAAAAACCTTAACTGAAAATATAGAAGAATGGTCTAAAGATTATATGTATGATATGGTTAAAAATGATTATATCCATGCTACAACCGAGCCTATAGAAAAAGAATTAATTGCAGATTGGTTTACTTTATAATATGAATCTTTTAGACGCTACATTTTTAGAAGAACATTATTCTGAAATTAAAGAAGAAAGAATATCAGGAAGGCATATAACACTTAATGATATTAAGCCTCTTTTTGATGGCTTAGATAAAAATATCGAACATAAAATTATAGGTAAATCTGAAGTAGGTAAGGATATTTATCAATTAAAATTAGGATCCGGTAAAAGAAAAATACTTGTATGGAGCCAAATGCATGGTAATGAAAGTACAGGTACTAAAGCAGTGTTCGATTTTTTAAATTTCATAAAACTACACTCAAAAAATAAAATAGTCACAGCAGTTTTAGAGAACTGTACTATAAAAATTATACCGATGTTAAATCCTGATGGAGCAGAGGTATATACGCGTGTTAATGCGAATGGAATCGATTTAAACAGAGATGCTGTTGCTTTGCAAGCTAAAGAAAGTAAGTTATTACGTAGCATATTAGATAGGTTTAAACCAGATTTTTGTTTTAACCTTCATGATCAGAGAACTATTTTTGGGGTAGAGGGAACCAAAAACCCGGCTACTATTTCATTTTTAGCTCCTTCAGAAGAAGAAAGTCGCAAAATTACAAAAGGTCGTAAAGAAACTATGAATGTTATAGTCTCTATGAATGGCTTACTTCAAAAAATAATTCCAAATTATATAGGTCGTTATACTGATGAGTTTTATCCGACGGCAACTGGAGATAATTTTCAGAAATTAGGACATAACACTATTTTGATAGAAGGAGGTCATTATCCGAATGATTACGAACGAGAAATCGTAAGAAAATATAATTTCTTTGCTATTTTACAAGGAATATATCATATTTCGGTTGCTGAAAACTTCGAAAATCACTTAGATTATTTATCTATTCCAAACAATATCAAGAACTTCTATGATGTTATTTATAGGTCAAAAAATAATCAAAAAGATGTAGCATATCAGTATGTAGAGAAATTAGAAAATAGTAAATTTGCACTGGATTTAATGAAAGAAAAAGAAGGCGATTTATCTTCATATTTGGGGCATAAAGAATTCAAAGGAAAAGATATAAATCTAAATATTTCTCAGTAAAAGTCTTTTTTAAATAGAAAAAAATCATATTTTAGCAATATTACTTGAATAAAACAGAAAAATGAAAAAGTTTGTATTAGATGAGATTGATCATCAAATTTTAGATATTTTAATTGAAAATGCGCGTACTCCTTTTACCGACATTGCAAAAAAGTTATTAGTATCAGCTGGTACTATTCACGTGCGTGTTAAAAAGATGGAAGATGAAGGTATTATTCAAGGTTCAACACTAACTTTGAACTACGATAAAATGGGATATACTTTTATAGCTCATGTAGGTGTATATTTAGAAAAAACATCTATGACTCAGCATGTTTTAGATAGTTTGCGTTTAATACCAAACGTAACTGTTGCTTATGTTACTGCTGGTAAATACAATATTTTTTGTAAAGTAAGAGCTAAAAGCACTAATGATGCAAAAGACATTATTTATAAAATAGATGATATTAGCGGAGTAAACCGAACTGAAACTATGATTTCTTTAGAAGAAAGCATTAATGACAAAAAACGTTTAATGCACGCTATTTTTCAGGAAATTTAAAAACTTACATATTAAATTAAAAAGGTTGACATAATTGTCAACCTTTTTTTGTTTATAAATATTATTTAAAGTTAATTCTGATATATTTGTTTTTTTTAAAATCAATTTAATGAAAGTAACAAATCGTAGTTTACACAGAGACTTTGCCTATTTTTATGTAGGTTTAATTATCGCTTTTTCTTTTTCGGGAATTATATTAAACCATAGAGGAGATTGGTATCCGATGGATTATACCTACGAAAACAAAGAAGTAGCTATTACTTTGCCAAAAGATTCTAAAAATATAACCAAAGAGTTTCTTATAGATGCTACTAAAGATTTTAATTTAAAATATGATGGTCATAGAGTAAGAGATAATAAACTTAGAGTATATTATAAGAATAATACCATTTTAGATGTTGATATGAAATCTGGTATTGCTAGTTTAGAATTTAAACA
This sequence comes from Tenacibaculum bernardetii, assembly GCF_029125915.1. NCBI lineage: Bacteria > Pseudomonadati > Bacteroidota > Flavobacteriia > Flavobacteriales > Flavobacteriaceae > Tenacibaculum > Tenacibaculum bernardetii. The sequence continues at coordinate 96,724 of NZ_JAQJCU010000005.1, read as the reverse complement.
AAAAGTGCCAATAATTGGTCATGCTATGTATTTACATAAATCGACAAATAATTTTTGGATATGGTATTCTGATATTTTTGGTGCAGCAATGTTATTAATCGCTATTACTGGTATTTTAATCCCTGCAGGTAAAAACGGATTTTCTAAAAGAGGGTGGAAGCTAGCGCTATTAGGTATGATTTTTCCACTATTATTTTTAATATTATTTCCTTAAACATACCAATTAAAACGTTTAAAAACGATATTCCAGTCATTTGGTAAATCTGCCTTTATTAGTTGTTTTTCGTTAGAAAAAGGATGTATAAACTCTAAAGAATATGCATGTAAGAATAAATTTTCACAGTTAAAATTATCAATAAACATTACATTATGATTCTTGTCACCATATTTCGGATCACCAATAAGTGGATGGCTAATTTTATTCATATGAATACGCAACTGATGTAATCTTCCTGTGGTAGGTTTCATCTCTACTAAGCTATATCGAGAACTATCGTAAGGTTTTACAGGAATATCTACAATAACATTCGTAACCGTTTTTAAATGTGTTTCTGCCCCTTTATAAACGTCAGAATCTCTTCCTTTTACAGGAGAATTAATCACTTTACTTTCTGGAGAATGTCCTCTTACAATTCCGTAATATGTTTTTTGAATCTCATTATTTGTAAATAACTCTTGAAATTTAGAAACATGTTTGGTTTCTTTAGCTAATAAAATGATTCCTGAAGTTTTTCTATCTAATCGATGTATCGGATAAAATTTATGACCGAATTGATTAAATAATAATTGCAATAAAGAATCTTCATCAGAAACATTTCTAGAATGATGCGCATGATGTACAACTACATTATTAGGTTTGGCAACACAAAGTACATAATCGTCTTCAAAAAGAATAGTAATGCTCATAAAGTTTAATTATTTGTAATTTTTAACTTCGTAAAGTTCAATAATAATAACGATAAAATTCCGCAAATTAAAAAACCTACAAACAAAGGCAGGGTAGTGGTTTCGACATATTTTCCAATAAGGGTAGCAATAGGAACTGCCATAATTGTAGATACGAATCCGTTTATTGCAGCTCCAACACCTGCAATATGACCAACAGGTTGCATTGCTAAAGCTCTTAAATTTCCGAAGAGAAAACCGATAGAGAAAAACTGTATGGCAAAAAAAGGTATTAATACAGTAATACTAGGGTTTTCTTTTCCATAAAATAAGACGATATAAATAATTGGAATTAAAGTAAAAACAATTAAAAAAGTAGAAATTAATTTTAACATTCCGAACTTCATTACAAAAGTTCCGTTTAAAAAAGTTGCAAATCCTACCGAAATAGCTAAACCTGCAAATATGTATGGAAATTCATTTGCTAAATCATATTGTACTTGAAAAATACGTTGTGAAGCACTTAAATACACCATAAAAGAACCTGTTATAAACCCAGATATTAAGGTAAATACAACGGCTTGTTTATGTTTTAAAAATTCCTTTGTTCCTTCAATAAAAAGACTAAAAGACAAGGTTGTTCTGTTTTCTTTTTTTAATGTTTCTGGCTGGCGCTTCCATAACCAAATCATAACAATAAAGCCATATATTAATTGACTATAAAATATAAATTTCCAACCGTAAGCATCTAACATCAACTTACCAATAGCAGGCGCTACAACAGGAACTAGGATGAAAATAACCACTATAAAAGACATTATTTTGGCCATATAATTACCTTCAAAACTATCTCTTACCATAGCAATACTAATTGTTCTCGGAGCAGATAAACCAATACCTTGTAATATTCTACCAAAAACCATCATTTCTATACTTGTAGCGCTGATACATATAAAACTGGCAATAATAAAAACGATGAAACCAAAATATATTATAGGTTTTCTTCCTAAACTATCTGATATTGGTCCCGAAATTAACTGGCCAAAACCCAATCCTAAAAAAATCATAGTTACTAGTAACTGATTATCGTCTGAATTTTGTGGTATATTAATACTGATTCCTATTTGTTCTAAAGCAGGTAATAATGCATCAATAGATAATGCTACTAACGACATTAAGGCTGCCATTAAACCAATAAACTCTAATCTATATTTTTTATGTTTTTGCATTCGGCAAAAATAGGATGTTTATTTTGAGTAGGATTATTTAATAACTCTTTATTATAAAATAATCTATTTAACATAATATTAATTATAATACAAATTATATCATATTCAAGTTTTACTATAAACATTGGGTTTGTAAGTTATAATTATATTATGTTAAATATCCCAGAATGTTCTCGTTTCTATACAAGCTGTATTACTTGGGTCATTAAACATTCATTTTTTGGCATTTGTGAGAATTTAATATTCTGTACAATGGTTCATCATTTTTTAAATACGCGATTCTCAATAAACATTCGAACTATACAATTTGTATTATAATTCGACATTATGTTAAATTGCCTCTTGCCAAAACACTCGATTGCTTTTTAAGAATTTTTAAACCAAATAAACATTTTTAAGTCAATACTCATATTAAAATTTTCTATCAGGATTAAATGGACTTAAATCTAAAGTAGTCTTTTTTTCTGAAATTATTTCGGAAACTAACTTCCCTGTTGCTGGCCCCAAACTCCAACCCATCATCGAATGTCCTGTTGCAATTGTTAAATTATTACATTTAGAAGATTTACCAATATAAGGTAAACCATCTGGAGAGCATGGCCTTAATCCACAAGTTGCAGACTCTTTTTCTTCTTCAGAAATATTCAAATTGTTATAATAATTCTTAGCTGCATTGGCAATAGTTTGCACCCTAATTGGATTAATATTATGATTGATTCCTGCGATTTCCATCGTGCCAGCAAAACGTGTAAATCCTTGCATTGGTGTAACTGCTACTTTTGCTTCGCATAGTATTGCGGGAATTGTAATTCCTGTTTCTCTGTTTACATTAATTCTGTATCCTTTTCCAGCTTGTATTGGAATTTGTAATCCCAGTTTTTTAGTCAATAAAGGGCTCCAACTTCCTGCAGCTAAAACAACTTCATCAGCTTTTAATTCTTGTTTGTTTGTTATTATTTTTGAAACTTTTCCGTTTATTACTTCAATATCTTTTACGTGTTCATCAGCATAAAATATAACTCCTTTTATCTTTAAATACTTTACCATTTCAGGCATAAAATCTGTCGGAGTCATATGTGCATCCGAATCAAAATAAATAGCGCCTTTAATATTTAGGTTTGCATTTGGCTCTAGAACATCAACTTCTTTTTTTGTTAAATTTTTAACACCTAAACCTTCTTCAATTCCGCGTTTACCAATCTCCCATTCTGCTTCACCAACTTTATCTGATTGATAGCACATTAATAAACCTTTACGTTCATAGTGAAAATTAAATGTGTTAGATGCTTTAATGTCTTCGTATAAATCTCTACTTAAAATATTAATAGCTTTAATTACGGGAATTGCTTTTTTTACTTTAGACGCAGTAGCAGATTTTTTAAACGCCCAAGTCCATTTAAAAAAATTTACATTTAAACGAGGCTTTATATAAAAAGGACTCGTTGGATTAAGCATCCACTTAATTCCTTTATTAATCATTCCTGGAGCTGCTAACGGAATAAAATGGCTAGGTGTTATATAACCAGCATTAACATAGGATGCACCGTTAGAGAAATTAGATTTATCAATTATAGTTACTTGATGGCCTTCTTCTAAAAGATAATAAGCTGTACTTAAACCTATTATTCCTCCACCAATTATTATGACGTTTTTTTTCATATTAAATTACTTGGAAACCATGTGCATAAGGATCATCTTGATCGTCGATGGTAATTGTATTGTGCCCAAAAACTTTTGCCCAGCCTTGAATGCTTGGTATTATGGCTAATTTATTATCTAAAATGGTTTCTTTATCAACACGTCCTATAAATTTACTGCCAATAAAGCTTTCGTGTATAAATGCTTCTCCTAGTCTTAATTTTCCTTTGGCATACAATTGTGCTAACCTTGCAGAAGTACCAGTTCCACAAGGGCTTCTATCTATAGCTTTATCTCCATAAAAGACAGCATTTCTTCCTGATGATGTTGGGTCTATAGGGTTACCCGTCCACAGCATATGTGTTACATTTTTTATAGTTTTATTTTCTGGATGCACAAATTGATTAGGATATTTTTCGTTAATTCTATCACGTACTATTTGAGAATATTGAATAATCTTTGACGCTGTAAAATCATGAACACCAGAGAAGTTTTCCTGAGGATCTACTATGGCATAATAATTCCCGCCATAAGCAACATCAAACGTAATATTTCCTAACTCTGGACAATTTATTGTTAGCTCTTGAGCAGCTAAATAACTTTTTACATTAGTAAGTTTTACCCATTCAACCTTATTGTTTACTTGCTTGTATTCAATTTCTACTAAACCTGCAGGTGCTTCCATTTTAATTTTTCCTGGAATTTTAGGTTGTATTAAACCCTCTTCAATTGCAACTGTAATAGTACCAATTGTACCATGTCCACACATTGGTAAGCAACCTGACGTTTCAATAAATAAAATAGCAAAGTCATTGTCTGAACTATCTGGTGGATAAAGGATGCTACCACTCATCATATCATGTCCTCGAGGCTCAAACATTAGTCCCTTTCTTATCCAATCGAATTCTTTTAAAAAATAAAGTCGTTTTTCGCTTATGGTATTTCCAATTAATTTTGGGCCTCCACTTTTTATAACTCTAACAGGGTTTCCGCAAGTATGAGCATCTATACAAACAAATGTGTGCTTACTCATTTCTTATTTTTTTGCTCTTAATCCATCTATAACTCTAAAAATATTAGAAGGATTATCGTTTTTTAATTCATTTGGCAATAAATCATTTGGCCAATCTTGATAACTAAACGGACGTACCCAACGTTTTATAGAACCAACACCCACTGCTGTAAATCTACTATCTGTAGATGCAGGATAAGGACCTCCATGAACCATAGATTCGCAAACCTCTACTCCTGTTGGAACGCTATTAAAAATAATACGTCCTACTCTATTTTGTAGTGCAGCAATTACTGCTGGATAGTTAGCAACTTCATTTTCATAGGAAATTACAGTTCCTGTTAATTGCCCTTCTAAACTAGTAATAATCACTTCTAATTCTTCTACGTTTTTACATTGAACAATCATAGAAAAAGGTCCGAAAACTTCTAAATGTAATGCTGAGTTTTCTAAAAATGTTTTTCCATCGACAGTAACAATCGTTTGTGCTGCATAATTATTTTGAACCTCTGATGTATAGTTTGCTGTTACGGTAACGTTATCTTGCGACACTACTTTTTCTTTATTACTTATGTATCCTTTTTTAATATTTGGATGCAACATACACGACGGATTTATTTTAGTAATCTCTTCCGAGACATTATTTATAAAGCCTGTTAAATCATCGCTTTTAATACCTAATAATAATCCAGGATTTGTACAAAATTGACCTGTTCCTAAGGTAATAGAACTAGCATATGTTTTAGCAATGTCTGCTTGTCTGTTTTTTAGTGCTTCTGGTAAAATTATAACAGGATTAATACTTCCCATTTCTGCAAAAACAGGAATTGGTTCTGTTCTTTTTGAAGCTAAATCTAGTAAGGCTCTACCTCCGTTAATGCTTCCTGTAAAACCAACAGCTTTTACTTTTGGATGTGCCACTAATTGTTGTCCAACTTCTATTCCACTAGAATTTAAGTTAGAAAAAACACCATTTGGCATTCCTGTTTTTTTAGCTGCTTTAACAATAGCAGAAGCTACCAACTCTCCTGTGCCAGCATGCATTGGATGCGATTTTACAATTACTGGGCAACCTGAGGCTAAAGCTGCTGCTGTGTCTCCTCCTGCTGTAGAATAGGCTAAAGGAAAATTACTTGCGCCAAAAACGACAACTGGACCTAAAGGAATTAACATTTTTCTAATATCGGGTTTTGGTATTGGCTTTCTATTAGGTAGTGCGGTATCTATGGTTGCTTCAACCCAAGATCCTTCTGCTACTAAATTTGCAAAACTTCGTAATTGTCCAATTGTTCTTCCTCTTTCTCCTTTTGCTCTTCCTTCTGGCAAACCTGATTCTAAGCAATACGTTTTTATTAAGACATCGTCTAAGGCTAAAATTTCCTCTGCAATTGCGTTTAAAAATTCGGCTTTTTTAATTCCAGAAACAGTTCTAAGTTCTTTAAAAGCTTTTGCTGCTAAATTTACGGCGTCATCAATTTCTTGAGCTGTTGCTTCTGTAAAAACAGTAGCATTCTCTATATTTAATTCCGGATTAAAGGTTTTGTATTTTTTGATTCCGTTGGCAGATAATTGATTGCCAATAAAGTTTTTTCCTGATATCATTTTTATTGATTTATAAACTACTTTTTAGATTCTAGGTATTTTATCAATAATAGCTTTAGATGAAAATTTTTGTCATAATCATCTCTGAATATGTAAACGTTTTAAAATATCTATATTCTAGCTTCTTTAAAAACAAAGTTTTCTCTTTTTTGAATACTTAAAAATCTTAACCTACTAAATCCAGAACTTCAAGTCTTTCTTTTGCCAAAATATATCTTACACGGACATCATCAATTTGCTGTTGCGTTAATTTCTTACCAAAAGTACGAAGCCCTCCAGCAATATCATTATGATGAATTCCCATAGCAAGCTTAAGATACTCCATAAGCAGTGGCTGAGCATCTAGATACGACAATGGATTTAAAGCCTGAGAAATTTTGTATGCCTCAGTCCATTCTCCATTTAAAACATACTCCTGCATTGTTACACTTGCTTTTGGGAATATAGTACCTACACCTGTAATGCCACCACTTGCTCCAGCAAGACCTGCATATACAGTTACTGTGTCTACTCCAGCTAAAATTTTTAAATCTTTGTTCTCTAACATTAGGGTTTCAATAATGGAAACATCTATAGTAGATATTTTAAGAGCAGTTACCTTAGGAAGAACAGAAATTTTTTTAAGAAGTTCTGTTGAGAGCGCATGATAACCAGCTGCATCAGGATTGTTATAAGGCATAATTGTTACGCCTACATCTTTTGCAGTTGCTTCAGAAAGTGCATAGTACTCATACATTTCTTTTTCAGAAGGAACCGCCTTAGTTTTTGGCGGCATAACCATAACTGTATCAACTCCAACTGTTGAAAGTCCTTCAACAATTTTAGCAAGTTCTTCCTTAGTTTCTGCTGCTGCTCCACTAATCAACGGGACATGATATTCTTTAGCAACCTCAGAAAGAGATTTAAGTAAGCAAAGACGCTGCTTAGTGCTAAGGTAACTATTCTCACCCAGAGTTCCAGAACCGACAAGTCCACTCATTCTACTTCCTCCCTTTCCTTGAGTTTTTAAAATACCTGCCGCCTGTTTTTGTGTTGCATCGAGGTCAATTTCAAGAGAACCAGATTTTGATTCTTTCAACCATGTAAACACAGCAGGCATTACGCCGTTCCATTGTATACTCATAATTCCATTTTTAATGTTGTAAAATTAAAGAGTTAACAAATACTAAAATAAGATTAAATTACCCACTTTAGATACTATATTATCCTTAATAGTACATATTTTTGTATTATTGAGTAATTTTAAATTAAAATAAAATATTTAAAATGAAAGTTTTACCATTTAAAATTCCAAAACCAGAAAATAGTTTCTTAATTTATCAAGAAGATATAGAGGTTGTTTTTTATGATAAATTACATCAACATGATGAAATTCAGATTAGTTTTATTGAAAGAGGAAAAGGTACTTTATTAGTTGGTGATAAAGTTTCTAGCTATTCTGAAAATGATATTTTTATTATTGGAAGTAATTTACCACATGCATTTAAAAGTGATAAGAATACTGAAGACACCTCTAAAATGTTGAGTATTTTTTTTACAACATCTTCATTTGGTGATTCTTTTTTTGAATTAAATGAACTAGCAGAGATAAAAAATTTTTTATCTAAAACTTTACAAGGTTTAGTAATTAAAACACATAAAAATGAAATTATAAAAAACTTTATAAAACTAAAAGATGCTTCTAAATTAGAACGTTTTATCTTGTTTTTAGAGGTGCTGAAAATTTTTTCTAATGCAAAATCAGCTCCTCTTTCAATGTTTGTATACGATAAAAAATATTCTGATATTGAAGGAAAAAGGATGCGAAATGTATTTGATTTTACATTAGAAAACGCGTGTCAAAATATAACTTTAGATGATATTGCAAGCGTTGCGAATATGACAAAAAATGCGTTTTGCAAATATTTTAAAAAACGAACAAATAAAACGTTTGTTCGTTTTTTAATTGAACTACGGATTGAAAATGCTTGTAAATTATTAAGTACTAACAAGGATTTATCGATTAACGACATTGCTTTTAAATCTGGATTTAATAACATTTCTAACTTTAACAGACAATTTAAAATGATAAAACACATAACCCCTAACACGTTTAGGAAGACTAACCTTTAATGTATTATACTATTATTTTTTAATTGATATTTGACATGAATGATAATATAATTATAAGTGATTTTTTTGGTTCTACCAGAATTGAATAAGTTACTGACTTAAATTTACATTCCACACACCTCCTATTCCCTTTCAGAAAAGAGTGTTGCATTAATTGAGTAGAGAAATATTAGAGAAGAAACAAAATATTACAGTACAAGTTTTATGTAATCTGATAAATGTAAATCACATAATATTTATTTTAATAATATAATCTAAAATCAAGTAATTTACATGCTCTGTAATGTTTTTGATGTAATTCTTCTACAACATCTAACATATTATCATCTTCTTGAAATAAGTTAAAAAAAACTTTATCTAAGTTTGAACTAGAAACACCATTAAACTCATTGCCATAACCAGAAATACCTCTTGCGCCTGTGATATCTAAAAAATATTGAGCTTCTTCTTCATCTAAGTTTAAAACCTTAGTATTTGAAAAATGTAGAATTTTTCCTTTTAATCTTCCTTCAAAAATTTCTGCAATTTCTTGTAGGCTATAATAATAGTTATTTAAACAAATACTATTTGCTTCTCCTTTCATTACCAGGTAAATTACTTCATAATCTTTAAAATTATGATCATCTAAAACTAATGCATTTAAGCTAGCTTCTAAACTTTCAATGGTATCGCATGTTTTATAAATACTAGCTATTCCGTATTGTAAAGTCAATTGCTCTATATTTTTTTGAGCTTCCGTAATTTTTTTGGTTTCTATATTGTCAACACCTTCCAAACAGTATACAAAATAATCTCCTTCTGTAAATTTTTCTTGGGATAATTGTTGGTTTTTCTTTAACAAATTTCAGGTTTTATAACAGATAAATAAGAAACAAAATTAGTGTAACTTTTTTGTTTTTATATCATTTTATAAAAAACACAAGGCAAATAAATGTTAGCTTTAATAAATATGAATTATATTTAAAAACAGGTGGTTTTCTGACCAAATTTGATGTACATCTAACAGTACTTGGCAAGTTATTTAGCTTTTGTTGTAATCTATTTAGAAATTAAATCAAAAGATAATTTTATACCTTGTATAATCATTCCGGTTCCAATAATAGCTATTATTAATCCCATTATTTTACCTATTACAGAAATAACATTATTACCAACTACTTTAACTATTAAGTCACTTAATTTAAAAGTAAAATAAGTTAACAAACTCATAAATCCAAAAATAGCAATTACTAGAAATAATTGTAAAGACTCAGCTTTAGATACAAAATTCATTGCCGTTACAATAGTTCCTGGTCCCGCTAAAATAGGTATTGCAAGTGGTGAAACAGCTATGTTTTCATCTATATCTATATTATCAATGGTTTTTACATTAGATTGCTTTGATTGTAGCATATCAAAACCAATAAAAAAGATTAATATACCTCCTGTTATTTTAAATGCAGGAATACTAATATTAAATAATTCAAAAATATATTTACCTAAAAGTATAAATACAGTTACAATAATAAACGCCGTTATATTGGCTCTTTTATTAATATCTAATTTTGTTTTCTTGTCCGCTCCTTGCGTTAAAGACAAAAAAACGGTCATATTAGATATTGGATTTGTCATAGCAAAAAAGGCGGTAAATACGGTAATTGAAAACGTAATTATATTGTCCATGAATTGTCAATTTTAATGTTGCAAGAACTTGATTTACTTCTATTCTACCAAAGTATTTTTACTTTTTTTTTGAATAGTTATAAGTTTTAAATATATCCTAAATTAGAATTAATAAAGTTCTTTTTAATATAAAAATATACTCATATTATTAAGCACTAAAGTGTACTTAAGTATTAGTTCTTTATTTCTTCGGATGAATATGATACTGCAGTTTAATTATACTTCTTTTTAAGATGTATACAAAGTTTTAGTATACTTTAATTATGAGATGTATCCTAAAAACAAATCTGAATATGATATAGTTTTATCAAAATTATGGACGCTATAAATATAACAAATTTGATGTAAAACTGTTTTTAAAATCACTTATTATCAATATTATATATGGTTGATAACTAAATTAATGTAGAATAACTTTGCAATAATAATTATTACAGAAATGGACAGAAGAGAGTTGTTTGAAAAAAGATCAAAGATTAAAATTAATGATAAAATATCTTTTTGCACAAAAATTGTTACAATGGAATTGATTGGAAGAAAATGGAAAAGTGTCAAATTGCCTCATTTAATTGATAAGAAAAAGCATTATAACGAATTTCGAAAAGAAATTCTTGGTATTTTAATTAAATAACTTGTAAGTATTGATAATTTTCAAGTAAAAATAAGAATATTATGAGTAAAAGATATATTTAAAATAAACTTAATAAAATGAAATTAATATAAAAAGTGCTATAATGATATTTCTTAATTGATTTACTACTACTGTACAGTTTTTAACCCTTAAATTATATTTCTTTGAAAATATATTCACATTTATTTAATTGTATATTTGCGGTTATTAAAAACACTAACCAAACTAGTTATCCTTTTTATTTCCTATGCCTTTTAAAAAATTACAATCTGATATAAAAGAGAAATTAGAATCTCTTGAAATAACAACTCCTACTCCTTTTCAAAAAGCGAGTATTCCTGTAATAAAAAGTGGTGCAAATACTTATTGTACTGCTCCAGAAGGTAGCGGAAAAACAACAACACTGATATTAACAACATTACATAAGTTAAAATTTGAAGCCATTGGTACTGCACCAAGAGCAATAGTTTTAGTAGAAAATAACGAAAAGGCAACTGAAGTATACAACGCTTTTTTAAAATACACTAGATATCATGAATTTCGAGTGTATTTAGGTGACGAGAAGTTACATATTGATGTATTAAAATCAGAAATATTTGAAGGGATTGATGTGCTAATTGCTACTCCTAAAATTGTAAATAAATTACTTTTATTAGAGGGGTTAAGCACTTCGCAATTAAAAATATTTAACATACATGATGCTGATTTTTTAGTTAATAACGCTTCTTACACAACTCTTATGTCAATTACTCAGAGTGTAAATAAATGTCAGTTTGTAATTTATTCAGAAAAAATGCCTCCTATTCTAAAGCGTTTAGAATCTTATTTTATGCAATATGCTAAGACAGTTTCGATATAAACATCTTTAGTTTTAAGTATATTAAAGTAACAGAAACAACTATTAAAAAATTTAATTTTACCTCTCTACATGAAAAATAAATTAACAGAAAAGCAGAAAGAACTTATAGAAAGTTTTGGTGTCGTTCAGGAAGGTATGGGACTTTCACCTGCATCTGCTCGTGTTGATGCATTGCTTATTGTGGCCGACACTCATGAGTTAACTTTTGATGAAGTTAGAGAAAATTTAGAATTAAGTAAAAGTGCAACTAGTAATGCTATTAATAATTTATTAATGTTAAAGCGTATTGGTTATAAAACAAAACCAGGAGATAGAAAAAGATACTTTCACACCAAATTAGGGCAATGGAAAAACTCTTTTAAAGATAGTATTAATGCACTTACAAGTTATAATGATGTTGTCCTTCAGATTCTTAGTAATAGAACTAGCAAGACACCTGAATTTAACTCACAATTGAAAGACTTTACCCAATTTATTGAGTATTATCAAAAAGAAAGTATTAAATTGATTGAAAATTGGAAAAACGAATAGTTTTTTTGATAAAATTGGTTCTTTTAATACTGAACAAATGAAATAAATAAAACTAAAAAAAATAAATAAGTATAAATGATAGAATTTTGGACAGCCAATAAAAGAGTAATTATATATGTGTTAATAGTGATTTGCGTAGTTTTAATTTTGCGTTTTTTCACGAAGTTATTTCATAACATCTTAGAAAAAAGATCAAGAAAAAAACATCCAAACGAAACCCCTGAAACAATTCAATTAACTCGAAAAATATTAAATTCTCTTTGGTTAGTTTTAGGTATTATGGCATTAGTCTTTATTTTTATCGATAAAGAAAATTATAAAGTATTTGCTCAAAAATTTTACATAGTATTTTATATAGGAATCGTAGCTGTAGCTACTATAACCACAGCTTCATTAACGCAAACATGGTTTAAACGTTCTATTGCTATAAAAATTAAGACTAATGAAGATCCTACGAGTTATAAATTTTTAAGTTACATCTCTTTTTTTAGTATCTATTTTATAGGAATTGTATTGGCAATACTTGTTTTTCCTTCCTTACGTGGTATTGCCCAAACTGCTGTAGGTGGTGCTGGTGTAATTGCTGTGATTGCTGGTGTGGCATCTCAAGAAGCTTTAGCTAATTTGGTTGGAGGAGTTTTTATAATCACTTTTAAACCTTTTAAAATTGGCGATATTATAAAACTAGATGAAACTATGGTAGGTAAAGTTACAGACATTACTTTACGCCATACAATTATTAGGAATTATGAAAACAAAATGATTGTTATTCCTAATTCTGTAATTAACAAAGAGAAGTTGGTTAACTACGATTTAGGTGAACGAATGTGTTCCAATGGATAGAAATAGGTATTTCATACGATAGTGATATTGATTTAGCAAAACATATTATTAGAGAAGAATGCGAAAGTCATCCTAATATATTAGATCATCGTAGTGAGTTAGATAAGTATAACAATGAAAAAAAGGTTGTTGTGCGTGTTATTAATTTAGGAGATTCTGCTATAACTATAAGAGCTTGGGCTTGGGCTGCAAGTTTTGATGATGCTTTTAGAATGAAATGTGATTTATACGAAAGTATAAAAAAACGTTTTGATAATGAAGGTGTTCAAATTCCTTTTCCGCATACTACAATGGTATTTAAAGATCAACAGATAAATAAATTTAATAGAAATATAAGAACCCTTAATAATGAATAAATTTAAAATAGTTATAACTCTTTTTTTTATAACGTCGATTGTTAACGCTCAAGAAAAAAACGAATCATTTCAGAAAGAAACAGCTATTAGTGTAAAAGAAAAATTTCCGAGTGCTCGATTATTTAATTTTGAATATGGTCAATCGTTATCTCGTGACTTTAATTCGGAGTTGTTAGGTGTAGATTTTAATGATGCAAAAATAAAATCACAACAAACATTTAAAGCCTCTGCTAACATTCCTTTACATAGATCAAAAAATAGAAAATGGGCGGTTACAGGTTCTTTAAATTATCAATTAAATTCTTTTGAGTTTGAGGATATCAATGAAGCTAACGAACCTATATTCGAGCAAAACGGAACTGTAAATTTCCATAATTTCTCTACGGCAATAAGTTCTACTTATTTCTCTTCATTATTCAAAAAACCAGTAATTTATAATGCCTCATTAATTGTTGATGGGAATGAGAAAGGTTTAGAACGTATTAAAAGTTTAGTGGGTTTGTCTTTTATACTAAAGAGAACACAACGCACAACGATGACTTTGGGTGCAATTGTTTTTGTTGATCCAACATCTCAAATACCATTTTTCCCTACTTTTTCGTACAATCATAAATTTAAAAACTCTAAGTGGGAGTTAGATTTTATATTGCCTCAACGTTTATTATTTAGAAGGTTTGTAGGTGAAAATGGTCGATTTTCTATAGGTAGTACCTTTGGTGGTAATGGTTTTTATGTAAATATAGAAAATAACCCTGCTTATACTGAAACTTTTGAATACAGCCAGTTAGAAATAAAATCTGGAGTTATGTACGAATACCGATTTAATAATTTTCTTATAGGTACTTTTCAAGGAGGTTTACAAAACTTTATAAGCAATCAATTAACTGAAAAAGGAGTATCGTCTAAAGACTATATTTATAAAAATACACAAGATGCTACAGGTTATTTTAACGTAGGTATCTCAATAGATCCTTTCGCTAAGAAAAAATAACATCAATTAAAAGTCCCCGCAAGTCCCCTGTTTTTTAAACAGTGTTAATTTACTCTATGTTTTAGGGTTTAATTGGCACTGTTTTCGTTTTCTTATAATATGTATATCATCAAGATAACTAATAAAATAGTAGTAAAATAGATCTTGTTGTTATCTACTACAAAACGCATAAAAAAAGGTGCAAAACAGCTGTTTGTACCTTTTCTTTAAGAAAAAACAACATTTAAAATAATTTTTAATGTTGTTTTAATATATAATAGTTTTATTTAAGTGATTTCATATCAATTACAAACCTATATTTAACATCGTTTTTAGTAACACGATCATAAGCTGTATTGATTTCTTGCATGTTTATAAGCTCAATATCACTAGTAATATTATGTTTACCACAAAAATCTAACATTTCTTGTGTTTCTTTAATACCACCAATTAAAGAACCCGCAATACGCTTACGTCCCATAATAATACTTCCTCCATTAAATGGTTTTAAAGGCTCTACTGCACCAACTAATACCATTGTTGCATCAATTTTAAGTAAACCTAAATAAGGGTCCATTTCATGACCAACAGGAATGGTGTTTAAGATAAAATCAAAACTTCCCTGATGTTTTTTCATGTCATCTGCATCTTTAGATACTAAAACTTCATGAGCTCCTAGCCTTTTAGCATCTTTCCCTTTTTCTGGTGATGTGGTAATCATAACAACGTGAGCTCCTAATGCATTCGCAAACTTAACTCCCATATGGCCTAAACCACCTAAACCGATTACACCTACTTTATCGCCTTCTTTCACTTTCCAATGCGCTAATGGCGACCACGTAGTAACTCCTGCACACAATAAAGGCGCTGTTGCTGCTTCATCTAAGTTTTCTGGTATACGAAGTACAAATTTTTCATCTACAACTACAGATGTTGAATAACCTCCATATGTTTGAGCACCTTCTATATGTTTATCAGGACTGTTATATGTCCAAGTACTTCCTTTTTCACAAAACTGCTCTAAATCTTGCTCACAAGACGCACATGTTTGACAAGAATCTACCAAACAACCTACACCTACTAAATCACCTACTTTATAATTGCTTACATCGCCACCAATTTCTGTTACACGACCAATAATTTCATGGCCAGGTACTACAGGATAGTTAGATCCTTTCCAATCATTTCTTGCAGTATGTATATCACTATGGCAAACACCACAATAGGTAATGTCTATTTTAACATCTCCTACTCCTACTGCTCTCCTATTTATATCTAAAGGTTTTAAATCTTCTGTTGGTGCTGTTGCACCATATGCTTTTACTATTGTTGTTGCCATTATTGTGCGTTTTTTAAAGTGATTTTTAATTCGATGTTTGTATTTAATAATTTAGAAATAGGACACACTTCTTTTGCTTTATGCGCTATTTGCTGAAACTGTTCTGCATCTATATTTGGTACATCTCCTTCTAAGTTTAAAGTGATTTTCGTGATTGCTCCATCTTCAAAACTAACGGTAGCATCAACATTTAAACTTGTTGCTGTAAAGTTAGCTTCGTTTAATAAAAAACTCAATTGCATAGCAAAACAACCAGCGTGGGCTGCTCCTATCAATTCTTCAGGGTTTGTTCCTTTTTCTCCATTTTCAAAACGAGTTTGAAATGAATATTGTGTTTTATCTAAAACATTACTTGCTGTTGTAATACTTCCTTTCCCCTCTTTTCCACTTCCTTTCCATTCTGCGTTTGCTTTTCTTGTAAATTTCATAATATATGTGTTTTAGGTTAAATTATTTATTTTGAAGCTTTAGGATAATCTGTATACCCTTTTGCTCCGGTAGTATAAAATGTATCTTCATTCCATGTTGCTAATTCCAGATTGTTTTCAAAACGTTCTACTAAATCAGGATTAGAGATAAATGGTTTTCCGTAAGCTACTAAATCCGCAAGACCTTCCTCAATGATTTTATTTCCTTTTTCTTGATCAAAAGCTGAATTAATCATTAAGGTACCGTTATACAAAGGTCTAAAGTGTTTTGCTATTTCAGTAACAGCATGTTTAACTTCAGATACATCTGTAAAAGGTTCTGAAAGATGAATGTATGCTAAGTTGTAATCATTTAATTTCTTAATAATATATTCAAAAGTTGGAATTGTATCTTCATCCATAGTCATTCCGAATAAACCATTTAATGAAGGATTAAAGCGTGCTCCTATTTTCTCTTGGGGAATCACTTCTTTTACAGCATCTAGTACTTCAAAAAAGAAACGAGCTCTGTTCTCTATAGTTCCACCATAATTATCTGTTCTTTTATTAGAGGTTCCGTTAAAAAATTGATGAAATAAATAACCGTTAGATGAGTGTATTTCTACACCATCAAAACCAGCTTTAACAGCATTAGCCGCTGCATTTTTAAAATCTTGAATTGTTTCTTTAATATCTTCAACAGTCATTTCCTTAGGCGTAACAGTATCTTTAAAACCTTCTGGAGTATATGATTTTGAGTTAGGGTTTATTGCTGATGCTGATAAAGGTAATTTATCATTATGAAAATCAGGATGCGACATTCTACCAACATGCCATAATTGAATGAATATTTTTCCTCCTTTATCATGTACACGTTTAGTTACTTTCTTCCAACCTTCAACTTGTTCATCAGAATGGATTCCTGCTGTATGAATATATCCCACCGCTTTGGTAGATACTTGAGAACCTTCTGTAATAATTAATCCAGCAGAAGCACGTTGCTCATAATATAAACCATGTAAATCATCCGTTGGTATATTACCACTATTGTCTGCTCTACTACGCGTCATGGGTGCCATGACAACTCGGTTTGCTAGGTTAATATTTTTATTATATGCCGTTAATAGGTGTTGTTTGCTCATGTATTTTGCTTGTTTTAACAATAAAAAACAAAGCTACGGCACATAATTATCAATCTCATTGATATAGATCAATTGAGATATAATTAACTTTTCATTTGTTGCCTTACACGACTTAAGTTTTCTGGAGAAACACCTAAATAATTGGCAATATCATAATTAGGAACTCTATCTTCTATTTTGGGGTACGAAGTACAGAATTCAAGATATCGCTCTTGCGTGTTCTTTTCTAAAGTTGATAATATTCGTTTGCGTTGAGATATAAAAGCTTGGGTTGTTAAGATTCTGAAATAACGCTCAAAAATAGGAGCTTTGTCATAAATATTTTGAAGACTATCATAATTAATAGCTAACAATTCAGAATCTTCAATAGCTTCTATATATAATTTTGAAGGTATTTTATTATAAAAAGCATCAAAATCGCCAACCCACCAGTTTTCTATAGCAAACTGAATTATATGGCTACTCCCTTTATCATCTAAATAATAAGCTTTTAAACAACCTTTAATAACAAAATACTCATGTTTAACAGTTGTACCTGGTTTTAATAAGAATTGACCTTTAGATATTGATACTTTATTTAAAGCCTCATTAAACCTCTCTAAATCTAATTTTGTAGGAGTTATATGATCATGAATGTGTTTTAGAATAGATTGATACATACTGCAAAGATGCATATTTTAATAATCAAACTTCTTTTAAGTTTAGTATTATTTATGAATGATTAGATCTTGTTTATAGTAGTATAAATAAATACTATATATAAAAAATGAATGTTCATTCTTTTTTTATATCTTTGTACCATCAAAAGAAAACAATGAAACATATCTGGAATTTTTTACGCATATTATTAGCTATATTTATAGTATATGCTGGTATACAACATTTTATTAAACCTGATTTTTTTAACGCATTTGTGCCTGATTTTTTAATATACAAATCAACAATTATATACGTATCAGGTATTATAGAAATCGTTCTTGGTGTACTGTTATTAATTCCTAAATATACACGTGTTGCAGCAAGCGGAATATTAATTTTAATGTTGCTTTTTTTACCAATACATATTTGGGATGTTATTACAGATACTCCTGCAATTGGTAGTCATGAAGCAGCTTTAATAAGATTACCAATGCAATTTGTTTTGATAGCACTAGCTTATAAATTTAGAAAAACAAACAACAATGGCTAAACTCCAAAAAAGTATAGATAAAAGAAACGCACTTGTTAAAGCCACAATTGAATTGGTAAATAACAATGGATTTCATGCTACACCAATGAGCAAAATAGCTAAAATGGCTAAAGTTTCTCCGGCAACAATCTATTTATATTTCGAAAACAAACAAGATTTAGTAAATCAAACATATATAGAGGTTAAAGCTAAATATACAGATTATGCTTTTGAAACTTATGATGAAAATACATCTGTAGAACTTGGATTTGAAGTTATTTGGAAACGTATTGCTGATTTTAAATTAAAAGATCCTGAAAACTCAATGTTTTTAGCACAATGTGATAATACACCAATGATTGATGAACCAAGTAGACAAGAAGGTATAAAACACCTACAACCCCTACTCGACTTATGGAATCGCGGAAAAAGTGAAGGTATTATAAAACCAATGTCAGATTATATATTATATGCATATGCCATAAACCCTTTATCATTTTTAGTGATTTCTCAGAAACGAGGTGTATTTACACTAGATAAAACACATATTGAAGAAGCTTATCAATCGGCTTGGAATAGTATAAAAGTATGTAAGTAATATGAAAAAAACAGCCATTATATTAGGTGCAACTGGGTTAACTGGTTCTAATTTATTGACGAAATTAATCAACGATAATCGTTATGAGAACATCAAATTGTTTTCAAGATCTAAAATTGATGGATTACCAACAAAAGTAACTCAGTATATAGGTGATCTTTTAAAACTAGAAGATTTTAAAGCAGATTTTACTGCGGATGAAGTGTTTTGTTGTATTGGTACAACTGCAAAAAAAACACCTGATAAAAATTTATATAAAAAGATAGACCATGGTATTCCTGTAGTTGCTGCTAAATTGGCAAAAGAAAATAAAATTACCACCTTTTTAGTTGTTTCGGCAATGGGAGCAAATAAAAAAAGTAGTGTGTTTTATAATAAGACAAAAGGAGAAATGGAAAATGATGTTTTACTTCAAAATATCGAAAAAACTATCATTTTAAGACCTTCTTTAATTGGTGGCGAACGAAAAGAACGCAGAATATTAGAGCAAATAGGCTTAAGTGTTTTTAAAATTATACAACCATTATTTGTAGGTAAATTAAAGAATTATAAAATAATTGATGCTGATAATATTGCCCAAGCAATGGTACAGTTAGCAAATAATAAAAATCATACCGAAGTAATTATTACTTCAAACCAAATAATAAAACTTTCAAAAAAATAAAATATGGAATTATTAGACAAATTAAATTGGAGATATGCTGCTAAAGCAATGAATGGCGAAAAAGTAGCAGAAGATAAAATAGAACGCATTTTAGAAGCTGCTCGTTTGGCTGCAACATCAAGCGGATTACAGCCTTTTGAAATTTTTGTAGTTAAAAATCAAGAAATCAAAGAACAAATAAAACCAATTGCATGGAATCAATCTGTAATTACAGACTGTTCTCATTTACTAGTTTTTGCTGCTTGGGATACTTATACCGTAGATAGAATTAATTATATGTTCGACTTAACAAATGAAATTCGTGGTTTTAAGAATGAAGGTTGGGAAAACTACCGTCAAATGTTATTAGGTATGTATCCACAAAAAGATGAAGAAGAAAACTTTAATCACGCTGCTAAACAAGCATATATTGCCTTTTCTCATGCTATTATAGCTGCAGCTTATGAAGGTGTAGATGCAACACCTTTAGAAGGTTTTGAGCCAGATGCCGTAGATAAAATTTTAGGTTTACGTGAAAAAGGTTTACGTAGTGCTGTTTTATTACCATTAGGATATAGAAAAGAAAATGAAGATTGGTTGGTTAACTTAGTAAAAGTTAGAAAACCTATGACAGATTTAGTTACTGTAATAGAATAATAGTTATTAGTACTCTAAATGAATTATTAATTAAAAAAAAGAAAAAAATGAACAATTTTGAATTTAAAAATCCTACCAAAATTATTTTTGGAAAGGACACTATAAAAGAAATCGCACAAGAAATACCAAGTAACGCAAAAGTATTATTGCTTTATGGAGGTGGAAGTATTAAGAAAAACGGAATTTACGACCAAGTAAAAACTGCCTTAGCAAATGTAGATGTTACTGAGTTTGGAGGTATACCTGCAAATCCAGAGTATGCAACATTAATGGATGCTTTAAAGGTTATTAAAGAAGAAAAAATCACCTATTTATTAGCTGTTGGTGGTGGTTCTGTTATTGATGGAACTAAATTTTTATCTGCAGCAGCAGTATATGAAGGCGAAACTCCTTGGGATATTTTAACTAAAAATATTAGAACAGAAAACGGAATGCCATTTGGTACCGTTTTAACCTTACCAGCAACAGGATCAGAAATGAATTCTGGAGCCGTTATTACAAGAGCAGAAACTAAAGAGAAGTTAGCAATGGGCGGACCTGGTTTATTTCCAGTGTTTTCAATATTAGATCCACAGGTTATCACTTCAATTCCAGAACGTCAATTAGCAAACGGATTAACAGATGCTTTTACACACGTTTTAGAGCAATATATGACATATCCTATTGGCGCTTTATTACAAGATAGTTTTGCTGAAAGTATTTTACAAACATTAGTAGAAGTAGCACCAAAAGTTTTAAAAGATCCTACAAATTACCAAGCAGCATCTAATTTTATGTGGAGCTGTACAATGGCATTAAACGGATTAATACAAAAAGGAGTTCCTGGAGATTGGGCAATACATATGATGGGCCATGAATTAACGGCTTTATTTGGTATTGATCACGCTCGTACTTTAGCTATAATTACACCAAGTCATTACAAGTATAATTTTGAAGCTAAAAAAGAAAAATTAGCGCAATATGGTGAGCGAATTTGGAATATCACTGAAGGAACTACAGATGATAAAGCATATGCTGCTATAGAAAAAACAACTGCTTTTTTCCATGAATTAGGTATTGATACAAAATTATCTGATTACACGAAAGATTATGAAGGTACTGCAGAAGAAGTTGCGAAACGTTTTGCAGAGCGTGGATGGAAATTAGGAGAAAGACAAGCCTTAATGCCAGAAGATGCTGAAAAAATAGTTAAAATGGCTTATTAATTATTATAAAATGAAAATATTACAAACACTAGCGTTAACGCTTACTATTATTACAGCGTCGAGTTGTAAAGAAGCTAAAAAAGATACGACTTCTAAAGAAGTATCAAAAGAAATAACGTCACTAAAAAAAGATAAAAAAATGAAAGTATTATTTGTATTAACATCTCACGATAAATTAGGAGAAACAGGGAAAAAAACAGGATTTTGGGTTGAAGAATTTGCAAGCCCATATTACTCATTATTAGATAAAGGTGCAGAAATTACTATAGCAACTCCAAAAGGAGGAGCTGCTCCAATAGATCCAAGTAGTGATTCACCTGATGCAGCTACAGAAGCTACAGATCGTTTTAACAAAGATGATGAGGCTAAAGTCAGAATTGCAAATACAAACAAGTTATCTGACATTAATGCAGACGATTTTGATGCTGTATTTTATCCAGGTGGACACGGACCATTATGGGATTTAGCTACTGATGCAACTTCAATTGCTTTAATAGAAAAGTTTAATAGTCAAGATAAGCCAGTAGCATTTGTATGTCACGCTCCTGCTGCTTTAAAAAATGTTAAAAATGCAGATGGTACTTTTTTAGTAAATGGCAAAAAAGTAACAGGTTTTACAAATACTGAAGAAGCTGCTGTTGGATTAACAGATGTTGTTCCTTTCTTAGTAGAAGACATGTTAAGTGAAAATGGAGGAATATACTCTAAAAAAGATGATTGGGCTGCTTATGTAATTCAAGATGGTAATTTAATTACAGGGCAAAACCCGGCATCTTCCGAATTGGTTGCAGAAAAATTATTACAAAGCTTAAAATAATTTAAATTAAGTGTATAAAAAAAGGCTGTCATTAAAATGACAGCCTTTTTTTATGAAAATATTTTTTTTACCAATCAATAGGGAAATAATCTTTTAAGAATTTTCCAGACCAATGTTTACCCGTATTAATTCCGTCAATTAACGGATCCATAACTCTTGCGGCACCATCAACAATATCTAATGGTGGTTGAAAATCATGAACTTCTACTTTCTTTTTAGATAATTCAGCCGGATCTTCATCTGTAACCCAACCTGTATCTACGGCATTCATATAAATACCTGATTTTGCAAACGTAGATGCCGAAGTATGTGTTAGCATATTTAAAGCGGCTTTTGCCATATTGGTATGTGGGTGCCTTTCTTCCTTTTTAAAGCGATGAAATTTACCCTCCATAGCAGAAACATTTATTATATGCTTTTTACCTGTATTTTCTTTCATCATTAAGTTAGACAAACGATTGCATAAAACAAATGGTGCAACAGCATTTACCAGCTGTACCTCTACCATTTCGGTTGTTTCAATTTCACCCAACTTTAAACGCCAACTATTAGTTTTTCTTAAATCTACTTGTTGTAAATCGGCATCTAATTCCCCTTCAGGAAAAACTTCTGATGTTTGCAAAGAATTATCAAAACTATACGGTATTTGAGATAATTCAGCAGAATTACGGAGTCCTATTCCAGGCTCTGGTCCGTGCCAAGTAACAGGTAAAACATTATTTTTATCAGTCTTAGAAGGACCAATACTTAAACTCGATAATTCTTCTAAGCAACTTTCATGATCTTTTAATAATCTTTGCGCTAACTTCGGAAGCTTATCTACTGGTAATTTTTCATTTTCCATTAAATGGAAATAAAAACCTGATGGTCTCCTTACTGTTTGAGCAGCATTGTTTATTAAAATATCTAATCGATCGTATTTTTGTTCTATATAATTACAAAAAATTTCTACACTAGGAATATGTCTTAAATCAAGACCGTGAATATGCAAACGATCACTCCAATCCTTATAATCTTCTTCTTTAGAAAATCGGATAGCAGAATCTGCCGGAAAACGTGTAGTAGCTACAACTGTTGCGCCCGAACGCAATAACATTAAAGTAATATGATAACCGATTTTTAAACGCGAACCTGTAATTACAGCTACCTGGTCTTTTAAGTTTGTAGTTTGAAAACGTTTGGCATAATTTAAATCACCACAATCTTTACACATTGTATCGTAAAAATGATGCAGTTTTGTATACATAGTTTTACAAACGTAACAGTTCCTAGGAGATTCTAGCTCTAAAGTATCTTCATTTATAGCTGCAGCTCCTAATAATTTAGGCGCAACAAATAATGCTGCTTCACGAGCAGAACGAATCCCTGTAGTTTTTCTAGCGTGTGTATCTTTCGCTATCATTTTACGTTTCGCTGCCTTTTTAGCATCTTTTCTTCGGCGTTCAAATTCGGCACGATTTGGCCTAGATAATTCACCGGCAGCTTTAAATAATGCTACTCTTTGCTCTTCTGGTAATTCAAAAAGTTGGTTTGTATCTTCCAATAATTGCTGTAAAGTCGAAATACAAGAAGCGATGTCTATATTCGGTTTTTCTTCACTCATAAACGAATTATTTATTTTTATTTTAGAAGTTTTGGTTCCTTTTACTATAAAATTATTCTGAAACAGCTTCAGAATAATTACTTTATCTCTTATAGTTACAGATTAAAAATTAAAATCTTTGCTATATATTTATCTCAGGGCGCGAAATTACCTCTTTTAAATGAATTTTTTTTATCTATTAGAGAATAAAAACACTTCTAAACAATCATTTAATAATACTAAAAGCAAAAAATGAGATTTACCATATAGGTAAATCTCATTTTATATTTATAATAACTCTTAAGAAAAGCTATTATCATTAAAGTATGGTATAAAACTAAGTATTGATTATTTAACCAATGTTACTTTGACTGCATTCATACCTTTCATACCTTTTTCAAGTTCGAAGCTTACTTTATCGTTTTCAGAAATTTCATCAATAATACCACTTACGTGTGTAAAATATTTTTCTTGATCTGCAGAATCGATAATAAATCCAAACCCTTTAGATGAATCGAAAAAAGAAACAGTTCCTTTTCTAACGGGATCAAAAGCTTCTCTATCGCCTTCTAAAGTTTTAGGAACACTTACTTGAATGTCCTCTAAACTGATTTCTTCTATTACCTGATCAGGATCAGGAGGCGTAGCGCTTAAATTCCCATAAGCATCTGTATATGCAAATTCAATTCCAGTTGGTCCATTTTCCCTTATGTCAGCTTTACGAGCTTCCATTTTTTTTCTTTTATCTTCACGTTTTTTTAAACGCTTTTTCTCTTTTTCATTCTTATTAAATGATTGCTGAGATTTTGCCATAAGATTAATTAATATATAATTTTATTACTATTTGTGATTTGGAGTATTGATAAGTACTTTTTAGGGTGTTATCATAATCGCCCCAATATAACCCTAAATTACGTATTTTTTTTGATTTTTTTGATTTTTTTAATTAAATTTTCTTTTATACCTTAATTTAAGAGAAATTTTAATATATCAAATTACTTTATAAGAAAAGAAAAAGTCCATCAAAGAATGATGGACTTTTAAAACTTAAAGTATATTTTTTAGATAACTTTTACGTTAACCGCATTTGGCCCTTTGTTTCCTTCTTCTAAATCAAATTCTACTTCGTCTCCTTCGCGAATTTCATCGATTAAACCTGAAACGTGTACGAAATGATCTTTTGTTACTCCTTCTTCAGTGATGAAACCAAATCCTTTAGTGTCATTGAAAAATTTTACTATTCCTTTACTCATTGTAATGTAATTAAATTTATAATACTTATCTGTTTGCAAAGATGGTACCATATTTTTGATAAAATAGATATTATTTGATTTATTTTTTTAAAAAATAAATATTGTATTTTAAACCAGTAATTACTTTTCTAAAATCACTTTCTTTTTTTATCTTTTTCTACTTTTGTAGTATTAGATTGTGATAAATAATTAGCTAATATTTTATCAACTAACTCTTCTTTAGTTAAATGATGAAAGATAGTTTTTATTTTGGCTTTAAAATCTTCTGAAACGTTACGGTTAGGCTTGGTTTTAAATATTTTATTAGCCCATATTAAACCATTATTTTCTTCAATACTTTTAGCATCCGCCTTTTTAAATGGTTTAAAACTAATGCCTAGTTCCTTTTCAAAATCAGCAATATCTTTTACTTCTTCTTGTTGTAATATAGTTAAAGAAAGTCCGGTTGCTCCTGCCCTAGCTGTTCTACCACTTCTATGTACATAGGCATCATAAGTGTCTGGTAGATGGTAATTTACTACATACGAAACTTCTTTTACATCAATACCACGAGCTGCTAAATCGGTAGCAACTAATATATCTATATGTCCTTCTCTAAATTGCCCCATAATTCGATCACGAATTCCTTGGGTTAAACTACCGTGAATGGCTCCTGAAGAAAATTTATTTATAGCTAAATTCTTAGCTAATTTATTAACTGCTGCTTTAGTTTTACAGAAAATAATACCTCGCTGACCAATTTTTGAATTTAAAAAGTGAAGTAGTACTTCCAATTTTTCTATAGGTTCTACTACAACATATTGATGATCGATACCTTGGTGACCAACTGTTGTCATGTCTGCTTCGACTTTAATTACATGTTTTGACATATAATTTTGCATCAATTGTTTTATTGTACCAGGCATTGTTGCGGTAAACAATAATGTTCTTTTCGATTTCGGAATTTCCTTAATAATACTATCCAATCCTTCTTTTAAAGCACTTACCATTTCATCTGCTTCATCTAAAATAAAATGCGTAATGTGCTTAACATCTATCGCATTTCTTTTTATTAAATCAGCCAAACGACCAGGTGTTGCTACAACAATATGTGTATCAGATTGTAAACGTTCTATTTGTGGTTTGATAGGTATTCCTCCACAAACTGCTGCGATTGATATTTTTGGACTATTAGCAGAAAATGACGTAAGATTATTATATATCTGTTGCCCTAATTCTCTCGTAGGAGCAAGCACAATTGCTTGTACTTTAGATGAAGTTACATCTATTAATTGTAATAAAGGTAAACCAAAAGAAGCTGTTTTACCTGTTCCGGTTTTTGCCAATACAACTACATCTTCTTTTTGATTTAGTATTACAGGAATCGCCTTTTCCTGTACATCTGTTGGTACAGAAATTTGTAATTGGGCTAAACTTTGTTGTAATTCTGCATTAATTCCTAAATCTGAAAACTGTTTTGGCATAAAATATTTTTTATGCAAAGATAATCACACTTATAAGAAATACTATCAATTAATATTCTTATTCCTTTTTTTCAGGTAACTACTTATAAATAGTCTTATTTCTAAAAATAAAAACCTGCTTTTAAAGCAGGTTTTTGTTATTAAAAAGTTCTGGTTTTGCACCTTTAATGTCTTTATAAAAGGCATAAAAATGAGTAAAATCAGCTTTTATATCATCCGTTACATAAAACGGTTTAGATAACTTTACTTGTTTGTTTTCAAAATCGAAACCAAGCATTACAATTGGTATATTAGCACCTTTAGCGATGTAA
Organism: Tenacibaculum bernardetii; assembly: GCF_029125915.1. Taxonomy (NCBI): domain Bacteria; kingdom Pseudomonadati; phylum Bacteroidota; class Flavobacteriia; order Flavobacteriales; family Flavobacteriaceae; genus Tenacibaculum; species Tenacibaculum bernardetii. The sequence goes on along the minus strand of NZ_JAQJCU010000005.1, from coordinate 69,809 downwards.
TAAAATCCTGTTTTCCATTTATCTACATATTGCCTTGTACCTTCAGGAGAAATTGCGAGTCTGAATTCTTCTTTTGAGTTAAAAACGTCAATAATTGCATCTACAACGTTTGAGCTTTTAGTTCTGTCTATCGGTGCTCCACCTAAAGCTCTAAAGAAAAAGCCAAAAGGAGGTTTGAATAACGATTTTTTGCCTACAAAATTAAGTTTGGTTTTTGTGATGTTTCTAGAGAATAAACCTACATAAAAGTCTTCCCAACTAGTATGTGGTGCTCCTATTAGTACGTATTTTTTAAGTTCTTTCGGAAACTCTCCGTTAAACTTCCATCCTAAAATTTTTGTAAATATAAATTTAGATATCATCTATTAATTATAAAGTTCAAAATTACGCTTTTCTGTATGAAATTCAAACAAAATTAACCAATCTTACGTTATATTTGTTAGCATATAAACTTACGAAATTCTAATGGATACTTCTCTTTTAATTGGCATTACTGCCTTGTGTACCTTAATTTTTGGTTTTGTTATCGGTTATCTTTTATCAAAATTAAAAGTTAAACAACAGTTAGCAGATTTAGAAAAAAAAATAACAACTCAACAAATAAATTCTTCTAATTTAGAAATTCAAAAAACTGAGATCCAAGGTCGTTTCACTGATAAAGAAAAAGAAACTGAAGAAATCCGTAGAGAAAAAGAATTCTTAAATATTGAATTAGCTAGAAAAAATGAGGAATTAAAAAACCTTCAAATAAAGCTTAACGAAAACAAAATTGAAGTAGAAAAACTACAAGATAAATTTACCAAAGAGTTTGAAAACTTAGCTAATAAAATTTTAGATGAGAAGTCAACTAAATTCACAGAGCAAAATAAAGAAAATATTAAAAACATCTTACATCCGCTTCAAGAAAAAATAAAAACTTTTGAAGATAAAGTTGATAAAACACATAAGGAAAGTATTGACTATCATTCAGCTTTACGTCAGCAAATTGTTGGTTTAAAAGAGATGAATTTACAAATGAGTAAAGAAACTATCAATTTAACAAAAGCTTTAAAAGGGGATAATAAAATTCAAGGAAACTGGGGAGAATTAGTTTTAGAGCGTGTTTTAGAAAAATCTGGTTTAGAAAAAGACAGAGAATATTTTGTACAACAGTCTTTTACAAATGATGAAGGCAAACGTGTTTTACCTGATGTGGTAATTCATTTACCTGATAACAAAAAAATGATTGTCGACTCTAAAGTTTCACTAACTGCTTACGAACAATATGTAAATACAGATGATGATTTAGAGAAAGAACGTTTTTTAACAGCACATATTAATTCTTTAAAAAGACATGTAACACAGTTATCCGAAAAAAAATATGAAGATATTTATAAAATTGAATCTCCAGATTTTGTATTACTTTTTATACCTATCGAACCGGCATTTGCTATTGCCTTAAATCAGGACAATTCATTGTATAATAAAGCATTTGAAAAAAATATTGTTATTGTTACGCCAACTACGTTATTAGCTACTTTACGTACTATTGATACCATGTGGAACAACGAAAAACAACAGCGAAATGCACTAGAAATAGCCAGACAAGCAGGCGCTTTATATGATAAATTTCATGGATTATTACAGGATTTAATCGGAATAGGAAAAAAAATAGATGCCTCTAAAGATGATTACAACGCTGCAATGAACAAGTTGGTAGATGGTCGTGGTAATCTTATAACTAGTGTCGAAAAATTGAAAAAAATGGGCGCAAAAGCTAAAAAAGCATTACCCCAAAAAATTATTGCAAGAGCTCAGGAAAACGAATAAAAAATTACTCATATTGTTTTGAAAAAATAATTCGTAAAAAAAGTCCATCTAAATTTAGATGGACTTTTTTTTATGCTTAACACCACTTAGTGGTTTACATTACGAATAACCTTTTATCGTGCATTAAATCGTATACCTTCTCTCCTACTTGCTTTAAAACGTCTTCGTTTCCTACATTTGTTAACGCCTCGTCTATTAAATCTACAACAGTTTGCATGTCTTCTTCAACCAAACCACGCGTAGTTATAGCTGCTGTACCAACACGAATACCAGAAGTTACAAACGGACTTTGAGTATCGAAAGGAACCATGTTTTTATTTACTGTAATATCTGCTTTACCTAATGTATCTTCACCTTCTTTACCTGTAAGGTTCTTATTACGTAAATCAATTAACATACAATGGTTGTCTGTTCCTCCAGAAATAATGTCGTATCCTTTAGCAACAAAAGCTTTCGCCATTGCACTAGCATTTTCTTTTACTTGTAATTGATATTCTAAAAACTCGTCAGTTAATGCTTCACCAAAAGCAATTGCTTTTGCTGCGATAACATGCTCTAATGGTCCACCTTGATTTCCTGGAAAAACTGCAGAGTTTATCAATGTAGACATTTTCTTTAATTTTCCTGATTTTAATTTTAATCCAAACGGATTTTCAAAATCTTTACCAATCATAATCATTCCACCACGCGGCCCACGTAACGTTTTGTGCGTTGTTGTTGTAACAATATGACAATGTGGTAAAGGATCAGATAAAATACCTTTAGCGATTAAACCTGCCGGATGAGAGATGTCTGCCATTAAAATAGCACCAACACTATCAGCAATTTCCCTAAATTTTTCAAAATCCATATCACGAGAATATGCCGAAGCCCCTGCAATGATTAATTTTGGTTTATGTTCTTTTGCTTGCTGCTCTAAATGATTATAATCAATTTTTCCTGTAGCTTTATCTACACCATAAAAAACAGGATTGTATAATTTACCTGAAAAATTTACAGGAGAACCGTGAGTTAAATGTCCTCCATGCGATAAATCGAAACCTAAAATAGTATCTCCAGGATTTAAACATGCAGCAAAAACAGCTGTATTTGCTTGTGAACCAGAATGTGGTTGCACATTTACATATTCAGCGCCAAATAATTCTTTAGCTCTATCAATTGCAATTTGCTCTACAATATCTACCACTTCACATCCACCGTAATAACGTTTACCAGGATATCCTTCGGCATATTTATTAGTTAAAATAGAACCTTGCGCTTGCATTACTTGTTCGCTCACAAAGTTTTCAGAAGCAATCAACTCTAAACCATTTAGCTGACGTTCTTTCTCTTCTTGAATTAAATCGAATATTTGATGATCTTTTTGCATCTTGTGTGTTGTTAAATAAGTAACCAAAAGTACTAATTTTATTAATTAATTTTTATGCAATTCTTATCTTATTTTAAACAGAAATTAACTTCTTAATTATTTCTATAAAATTTATAAATTCTTATGCTGATATTGGTTTTAATTGAAAAAAATATGTAGGTTTGATTCTAAAATTAAACACAACTACTTCGATGAAAATAACTGCAAATAATCCTAATAGAAAATCTTGGTTAAATGTTGAAAAAAACTCTGATTTTCCTATTCAAAATATTCCTTTCGGAGTATTTATTACGAAAGATGATATTATAACAATTGGTACAAGAATTGGTGATTTTGCTATTGATTTAGGAGCTTTGCATCAATTGGGATATTTTGAAGGGATTCCTTTAACAGATGATATTTTTTTACAAGACACATTAAATGACTTTATTGCTGACGGACGTAAAACATGGCGTTTAGTTCGTAATAGAATTGCTGATATTTTTGATGTTACTAACGGCAAATTACGTGACAAGGCAGATCATAAAGACAAGATAATTTTTAGAATGGAAGAAGTTGAAATGCAACTTCCTGTGGCTGTTGGTGATTATACCGATTTTTATGCAAGTAAAGAACATGCTACCAATGTTGGTTCTTTATTCCGTGATCCTGAAAATGCATTATTACCTAACTGGCTTCATATACCTATTGGTTACCACGGTAGAAGTTCTTCTATTATTCCTTCTGGAACACCTGTACGTCGTCCTATCGGACAACAACGTCCTAGTGAAGGAAGCGATACTCCAAATTTTGGACCTTCAAAATTATTAGATTTTGAATTAGAAATGGCGTTTATTACAACGGTAGCCAACGATTTAGGAGATAGAATTCCTATTGAAGATGCTGATGAATATATTTTTGGATTGGTTTTATTTAATGACTGGTCTGCTCGTGATATTCAGGCTTGGGAATATGTGCCTTTAGGGCCATTCTTAGGTAAGAGTTTTGCGTCAACGATTTCTCCTTGGATTGTTACTTTAGATGCTTTAGAGCCTTTTAGAGTTGATAACCCGAAACAAGTACACGAACCTTTACCGTATTTAAAGAAAGAAGGTAAAGATAGTTTAGATATTAATTTACAAATGGCTATTAAGCCAGAAGGTAAAGAAGAAACAGTAGTTTGTAATTCAAACTTTAAATATATGTACTGGACAATGGCGCAGCAATTAGCACACCATACCGTAAACGGATGTCCGGTAAATGCTGGTGATATGATGGGTTCAGGTACAATTTCTGGACCGACAAAAGACAGTTTTGGTTCTATGTTAGAATTAACTTGGAGAGGTCAAAATCCAATAAAAATGAACGATGGTTCTGAACGTAAATTCATAAACGATCATGATACTGTTATTATGAGAGGATATTCACAAAATGATGATGTTCGTATCGGTTTTGGTGAATGTACTGGTAAAATTTTACCTGCTATCGAATAATAAATAAGACATAAATATTAAGTATAAAAAAAGCCATTTCGTTTGAAATGGCTTTTTTTATATCTGTTTTTTATTCTTCTTCTGGTGGTGGATGCCCAAAAATATCTTCATATATTTCATCGAAATTAGAACGTAAATGAGAGTTTAATTTCTTTCTATAATCATCTTGTAACCAGTCAATAAAATTGTGAGTGCTTTTACATATACATTTAGAGTATCTGTGAATTCTATCATCTATCTCTCCACCTAGTTTTTTTGCTAAAATTAAAGCATCAAAAACATCTTCACTATTTTCTACACAAATTTTACCATGGTGTTCAATCGATTTTTCTAATACTTTCTTAGATGATTGACCTGCTTGAATAGTATCGATATATACTTTTTTCACATCAAAATATATATCTTCTGATTTAGAAAACTCTTCCCTAACATCAGCAGGTAATTCATATCTAAACTCACTTTCTATATCTTCATCAGACAATAAATTATCTAGATAAAAATTTGGAGCCCTAAACATTTTATGCCAATCTAAATCTGCTCCCCAAGGTCCAAAACGATGAAAATTGTTACCTAAATCAATAACATTAAAATCATTTTTACCTTTTAAGATACGAGATCCTCTACCAATCATCTGGTAATAAAGTGTTAATGATTTAGTAGCTCTGTTTAAAATAATAGATTTTACAGTAGGCTCATCAAAACCTGTAGTTAAAATACTTACAGACGTGATTATTGCATTTGGAGTTTTATGAAACCATTTTAATATAAAATCACGCTCCTTTTTTGTGTTCGTGTTATCTAAATGTGCAATAGGATACCCTGCTTTTTTAAACGTATCATATACGTGAAGCGATGTATTAATTCCATTATTAAAGATTAACGTTTTAGTACCTTTTGCACGTTCTTCGTAAGCTTGTAAAAGCTTCGATAACATATCTGTATTGGTGTATAAATCTTCAGAAGACTTTACAGTATAATCTCCATTTGCTCCTATTTCTAAAGATGTTAAACCTACATTATAAGAAAATACATTAGCTCTTGCTAAATATTCGTTTTGTATTAAAGTACCAATGCTTTCACCTGCAATTAAATCATCATAATTGTCTTTCATCGGTAATTTAATATTCGAACTTAATGGCGTTGCTGTAACACCCAATACGAATGACTTATCGAAAAACTTAAATAACTTGGTGAATGAGTTATAATGCGCTTCATCAATAATAACCAAACCAACATCCGAAATATCTAACATATCGTCATTTAAACGATTGTTTAATGTTTCAACCATTGCAACAAAGCAGTCGTACTTATCTTGATCATCTAAATCAGCCTTACTATCAATAATTTTATTACCAACACCAAACTCTCCAAGCATTTTTGCAGTTTGCTTGCATAATTCAATACGGTGTGTCATTATTAACACCTTTTTATTGTAATGCTTTATAAACTGACGGGTAATTTCTGAAAAAATTACAGTCTTACCTCCTCCTGTTGGTAATTGATATAATAGGTGATAATTTTCAGGGGCATTTTCAAAACTTTTAAAAATTTTAAACAATGCTTCTTTTTGATAATCGTATAAATTTTTTCCTTTGGTTTCTTGTGTAGTTGTAATATCGTTGCTCAATTTTGTGCTTTTTTGTAAAAAGCAAAAATACGACGTATTTAAAGAAGTTTTGTTAAAAACAGGAACTATTTTAGAACTTTCTTAAATCGATTTGAGCTATTTCGTAGTGAGAAGCATGTGCAACTACCTCTTCGTTTTTAACAACTAACAACTGAGGAGATTCGTGTAAAACTTGAAACTCATACCCTATTTCGCTAGATATTTCTCGGTACGATAACAAATCTAAATAATAGATTTTAAAATCTTTTAAACTCTCATCAAAACTACTTACAAACCTTTTAATTACCATACTACTTATACCACATCTTGTTGAATGTTTAAAAATAGCAACGGCTTCTTTTTTAGATTGAGCCTTAATTTCTTTAAGTTGTTCTATTGATGTTAAAGGAATCCATTTTATAAAAGATTCTTGCTTTTGTTCTTTTTCTTCTTTATTTCCAAAAATTGAATTTAATATTCCCATAATTATTTTTTTAACGTAGTCGATATCTTATATTAAAACTTTCAAGCTGCCAAAAAGTCAGTAAAAAAAGAACTTAAGTGACTTTTTGTCTTTATTTTCTCACCGAAATCAAATGGTATTACTTTTGATTTACAAATGAAAAAATAAATGATATGAATATAAACAATTATACAATAAAATCACAAGAAACCATACAACAAGCGCAACAATTAGCGCAAAGTAATGGTAATCAGCAAATAGAAAATGAGCATATTTTTAAAGCCTTATTTACGGTTGATGAAAACGTGTTACCATTTATACTAAAGAAACTCAATATTAATATTAATGTTGTGTTACAAATTTTAGAGAAACAGTTAGAGAGTTTTTCTAAAGTTTCGGGAGGTGATTTAATGCTTTCTCGTGAAGCAAATAAAACACTAAATGAAGCAGCTATCATTGCACAAAAAATGGAAGATGAGTATGTTTCTATAGAACATTTAATTTTAGCTATTTTTAAATCTAAAAGTCAAATTTCTCAAGTCTTAAAAGATCAGGGAGTTACCGAAAAAAGTTTAAAAGCAGCTATTGATGAATTAAGAAACGGAGAAAGAGTTATTTCTCAAAGTGCAGAAGAAACCTATAATTCTTTAAATAAATATGCTAACAATTTAAATAAATTAGCACAAGACGGTAAATTAGATCCTGTAATTGGTCGTGACGAAGAAATTCGCCGTTTATTACAGATATTATCACGTAGAACAAAAAATAATCCCATTTTAGTAGGTGAACCGGGAACTGGTAAAACAGCAATTGCCGAAGGTTTAGCACATCGAATTATTCGTGGTGATGTTCCTGAAAATTTAAAGAATAAAATTATTTACTCTTTAGATATGGGGGCTTTAATTGCCGGAGCAAAATTTAAAGGAGAGTTTGAAGAGCGCTTAAAATCTGTTGTAAAGGAAGTAACAACATCCGAAGGAGATATTGTTCTATTTATAGATGAAATTCACACCTTAGTTGGTGCTGGTGGTGGACAAGGCGCTATGGATGCTGCCAACATTTTAAAACCTGCTTTGGCTCGTGGTGAATTACGTGCAATTGGTGCCACTACCCTAGATGAATATCAAAAGTATTTTGAAAAAGACAAAGCATTAGAACGTCGTTTTCAAAAAGTTATGGTTGATGAACCAGATACAGAAAGCGCTATTTCTATTTTGAGAGGAATTAAAGATAAATACGAAACACACCATAAAGTACGTATTAAAGATGATGCTATTATTGGTGCTGTAGAATTATCGCAACGTTATATCACTAATCGATTCTTACCAGACAAAGCTATTGACTTGATGGATGAAGCGGCTGCGAAATTACGAATGGAAATAAACTCTAAACCAGAAAATTTAGATGTTTTAGATCGTAAAATAATGCAGTTAGAAATTGAAATAGAAGCTATTAAACGTGAAAATGATGAAGTTAAATTAAAATCTTTAAATGCAGATATAGCTAATTTTAAAGAAGAACGCAACGAAATTAATGCTAAATGGCAATCAGAAAAAGCTGTTGTAGATGCTGTTCAGCAATTAAAAACTGATATTGAAAATTACAAATTAGAGGCTGATAAAGCAGAGCGCAATGGAGATTATGGTAAGGTTGCAGAATTACGTTATGGTAAAATTAAAGAAGCACAAGTGTTGCTTGAAACACAGCAAGAAATATTAGAAAACCAAAGTGAAAATGCTTTAATTAAAGAAGAAGTTACTTATGCTGATATTGCAGAGGTTGTAGCAAAGTGGACAGGTGTTCCGGTTACTAAAATGTTACAATCTGAGCGTGAAAAATTATTAAAATTAGAAGATGAGCTACACAAACGAGTTGTTGGACAAGAAGAAGCTATTGAAGCTGTTGCAGATGCCGTTCGTCGCTCTAGAACAGGATTGCAGAACCCGAATAAACCTTTAGGAAGTTTCTTGTTTTTAGGAACTACCGGAGTTGGTAAAACTGAACTTGCAAAAGCATTAGCAACATATTTATTTGATGATGAAAACGCTATGACAAGGATAGATATGAGCGAATATCAAGAGCGTCATTCTGTAAGCCGTTTAGTTGGTGCTCCTCCTGGTTATGTTGGTTATGACGAAGGTGGTCAGTTAACTGAAGCTGTTCGTAGAAAACCGTATTCTGTTGTACTGTTAGATGAAATTGAAAAAGCACACCCTGATACGTTTAATACTTTGTTACAAGTTTTAGATGAAGGTAGATTAACAGATAATAAAGGACGAGTTGCTGATTTTAAAAACACCATTATTATCATGACGTCTAATATGGGAAGTGAAATTATTCAAGAAAAATTTGAGAATTTTAAAGGTGATATTCACACCACAATGGATTTAGCAAAAACAGAAGTTTTAGGTTTACTAAAACAAACTGTGCGTCCTGAATTTATTAATAGAATTGATGATATAACCTTGTTTACACCGTTATCAAAAGAAGATATTATACAAATTGTAGAAATACAATTAAACAATGTTAAAAAAATGATAGCGTTACAAAACATCACTTTTGATGCAACAAACGAAGCTATTGCTTATTTAGCTGTTAAAGGATATCAGCCCGAATTCGGAGCAAGACCTGTAAAACGTGTAATTCAAAAAGAAGTGTTAAATCAATTATCTAAAGAGATTTTAGCAGGAAATGTAACTACAGATAGCATTATTTTATTAGATGCTTTTGATAGTAAACTAGTTTTTAGAAATCAATCTGATTTAATAGAAAATTAGAAGTTTGTTTATTATAGTTGATTGAAAGCGGTGTTTGAAAAAACACCGCTTTTTATTTTTAATTATATTCGCATCATAAATAACTTATCATGAAAAAATATCTTTTAATTTTTACTGCTACTCTTGGTTTATTATCATCTTGCGCACTAGAAGAAACCAATACAACTTATTACTTAATTCGTCACGCAGAAAAAGACAGAACAGATAAGTCGAATAAGAATCCTAATTTAAATAAAAAAGGAAAAGAACGTGCTAAAAAATGGGGCGAATACTTTAAAGATATCAATTTAAATGCAGTCTATTCTACAAATTACAACAGAACCATGCAAACTGCAAAACCTACAGCAGATAGCAAGAAACTAGATATTATAAATTACGATCCTAGCAATATGTTTTTCTAAAGATTTTGAAAAAGAAACGACAGGAAAAACAGTTTTAATTGTTGGTCATAGTAATACTACTCCGCAGTTTGCAAATAAGATTATAAAATCAGAAGTTTACGAATCGATGGACGACAATGATAATGCTAGTTTATTTATAATTTCATTAAAAAAATCATTCAGAAACAAAACTACATCTATCAAGAAGATAACAGTTGATTAGTCGGTAAAAAACAAACTAATACTTTATATTTGTTATTAAAATACATGAATAACAGCTGATGCAGAAAAAGATAAACATACAAAATAAAAAAGCTCGTTTTGAATACGAGATCATAGATAAATATACTGCCGGAATTCAACTTACAGGTACAGAGATAAAATCGATACGACTTAGTAAAGCTCGAATAACTGAAAGTTTTTGTGAATTTAATGAGCAAGGAGAACTTTTTATTATCAACATGTATATTGAAGAATATTCTTTTGGTAATCATTTCAATCACAAAACAACGAGTGAACGTCGTTTGTTATTAAACAAAAACGAGTTAAAAAAGTTAGAAAGAGAAGTTGAAGCTAAAGGAAACACGATTGTGCCTTTAAAACTTTTTATAAATGATAAAGGTTGGGCTAAATTAGATATTGCTTTGGCTAGAGGTAAAAAGACGCATGACAAGCGCCAAACAATGAAAGATAGAGATAGTAAAAGAGATTTAGCTAGAATTAAAAAAGATTTTAATTAATGACTATTCTTAACACCATATTAAATATTATACAATGGAAAAGACTACTGTACTTAGTTTTTGTTCTTTATCTATTTAAATATTGTTTTTTATATGGTTTTGGGTTTAATACGGTTCTTTCTTTTTACGACTTAGCTATTTTAGCAACTTCAATTACATCACTAATAGCATCAAGCCACTTAATTTTACATTATAACAACATTAAAAAAAGTAAAGATTCTTTATTAAAATACACTAAAATATTTGCGTTTTTTTTTGGTGTTATTGGGCTCACCTTGGGAACTTTAATTTCTTATAAAATAGATAAACCTCATTACAGTTTGTTTTTTTTTAGCTGTATGATCTTACTTTTTATTTATTCAAAAAAAATCAAACAGAAAACATTTATGAGTAATATATTAAAGCCTTTTTTAAAGTCTTTTGTTGTATTATTTGTTTGCTGGTACGACTTTCCCTTAAATATAACATCATCAAAACTGGATCTATACTTTAACTTACAAGTTATTGTAATATTATATGTAATAATTTCTTTTTTAACCAGTATTATTAAAGAAATTATTATCGATATAAAAAATATTAATCAAGATAACTTTTATAAAAACAAGACTCTTCCTGTTTTATTAGGAAGAAGAAGATCTAAAAATATAGCTATGACAATTACTGTTTTAGCTTGTTTTTTAGTTGTTTTTATTGCTTTTTTTTACGTTACTAATGTATATATAAGATGTGTCATTATTTCTTTTGGTATTATTCCTGAATTATTTTTTATCTATTTTCTAAATAAAGCCTTAAACTCTGACGATTATAGTAATTTATTAAGAATATTAAATGTAGGGTATGTTTTAGCCTTTATTAGTATTCCAATTATTTCTTACCACCTTAAACATGTTATCTAAAAAAATATCAAATTACAATATAATTTTGGCTTCAAATTCACCCAGAAGACAAGAGTTAATAAAAGACTTAGATGTTCCTTTTACAATAAAAATAAAGGAAGTTGAAGAGGTTTATCCTTCTCATTTAAAAGAACATGAGATTACAGATTTTCTTTCTGACTTAAAATCGACACCTTTTAAAAGTGAGTTATCTGAAAAAGATCTTTTAATAACTTCTGATACTATTGTGTGGTCTAACGACAAAGCACTTGGCAAACCTAAAGATTACGCAGATGCTTTTAAAATGCTAAAAGAATTATCTAACAACACACATAAAGTTATTACTTCTATATGTATTACCAATAAAAAGTTTAAAAAAGTAATAAACGATACTACAACTGTTACCTTTAAACACCTGACGGATGATGAAATAGCTTACTACATTAATACTTATAAACCTTTTGACAAGGCAGGAGCATACGGAATTCAAGAATGGATTGGTAAAATAGCAATTACTAAAATCGAAGGAAGTTATTTTAATGTAATGGGGTTTCCTGTTCATAAACTTTATAAAGAATTATCAAATTTGTAAGATTATTTTTTTTTAAAAGATTATTTTTGACACATACAACACACAATATATACTAATGAAAAAATATACATATACCGAGAAAAAGGATACCCGATCTGGATTTGGTGATGGTTTAACTGAATTAGGAAAAACAAACCCTAATGTAGTTGCACTATGTGCAGATTTAACAGGGTCTTTAAAAATGGGAGACTTTAAAGATAATCACCCAGAACGTTTCTTTCAGATAGGAATTGCTGAAGCTAATATGATTGGTATTGCTGCAGGCTTAACTATAGGAGGTAAAATTCCGTTTACAGGAACTTTTGCAAACTTCTCTACAGGTCGTGTTTACGATCAAATTCGTCAATCTGTAGCTTATTCAGATAAAAATGTAAAAATTTGTGCATCACATGCAGGATTAACATTAGGTGAAGACGGTGCAACACATCAAATATTAGAAGATATTGGTTTGATGAAAATGCTGCCAGGTATGACTGTTATAAACACTTGTGATTATAGTCAAACTAAAGCTGCAACACTTGCTATTGCTGATTATGAAGGGCCTGTGTATTTACGTTTTGGAAGACCAAAAGTACCCGTTTTTATGACTGATGAGCCTTTTGAAATAGGAAAAGGTATAAAATTAACTGAAGGAAATGATGTAACAATCGTTGCTACAGGTCATTTAGTTTGGGAAGCTTTACAAGCAGCTGAGCAATTAGAAGAAAAAGGTATTTCTGCGGAAGTAATAAATATTCATACAATTAAACCTTTAGATGAAGATATTATATTAAAATCTATCGCAAAAACAGGTTGTATTGTAACCGCAGAAGAGCATAATAAATATGGAGGTTTAGGTGAAAGTGTAGCACGTTGTTTAGCTACCAATACTCCTACTCCACAAGAATTTGTAGCTGTAAACGATAGTTTTGGTGAATCTGCAACTCCAGATCAATTAATGGAGAAGTATGGTTTAAATGATAAAGCCATAATTGAAGCTGTAAAAAAGGTTATTTCTAGAAAATAATTTTTATTACTCAATAACATTAAAGCATCATTTATAAAAATGATGCTTTTTTCTTTTGCTAAACTCAATAATTTTAAAATTAATAAGTTTTATATACTATACTAAAAATCAATAAATATGAAAAAAGTAATTCTAGTAGTATTCCTTTTAATAGGAACACAATTAATTCAAGCTCAAATACAAGTAGGTCTTAAAGGAGGTATTAATTACAATTCAGATTCTTTCTCTGACGTAAAAGATGATGTTTTTGAAGGTGCAGAGAGTAAAACAGGTTTTCATGCAGGTGCATGGTTGCGTTTTAATCTACCGCTAACAGGTTTATATTTAAGACCAGAAATTGTATATACCCAATTAAGCAACAAGGTAATTTATAAACAAAATACAGGAAGTATTCAGAATAGAACTACTACCTATGAATTTCAAAAAATAGACATACCTGTTTTAGTTGGAATGAAGTTTTTAAAAGTAGCACATGTATTTGCAGGACCTTCTTTTCAATATATTTTAGATTCTGATTTTGATATTGCTGATTTAAAGCAGGTAGATTCTGATGGTTTTTCTGTTGGTGTTCAGTTTGGTGCTGGTATTGAATTAGGTAAATTAGGTTTAGACGTTCGTTGGGAAAGATCTCTATCTGATACTGAAGCTAATTTTGTTGATTCTAGTGTTGGAGATGTAAATTTTGATACTCGTGTAAATCAAATAATTGTAGGTCTTTCTTACAGATTTTAAAATGTAGAATAAGTATAAAAAAACCGAAGCTTAGAAGCTTCGGTTTTTTTATACTATATAATTAAAATTATTATCTAATATCTCTATTTAAATAATCTGGAACAGTTGGTTTATTCGGGTCACTAAAATCATTTCTAGGATCTCCATCACCGTTAGCATCTTCATCTTTTGTTAATTTACCATCTCCATCATCATCTTCATCTAAGTAGTCTGGTCTTCCGTTACCATCCGTATCATCATTTCTAGGGTCTCCATCACCATCAATATCTTCATTTATAGAAGAAACATTATCTTGATCATCATCTGTACCTTCTACAAAATCCCACAATTCAATAGTAAACATTAAATTTGAGTTAGCTGAAATACTAGGTCTTGCTACATTTCTATATCCTAAACCTGAAGGTATAAATAATATACCTCTACCTCCTTTATCAAAGTTTATCTGCTCTCCATCTTGAGTGATATTATTACCACCTTTAAAATGAACAAAACTATATGTCCAACCTCTTATTACCTGACTTAGAGATAACCATGTAGTATTTGCATCGAAATTAGAGCTTATACTATTTGCATTTAAAATTCTTTGACCGCTATACTTTGCGTACACAGAATCCATTACTGAAGGGAAACCTTTGTCAACATTTGGTTCTCCTTGACTTTTCATATAATAATACAAAGTGTAATCTATATCATATTCTGTAACATCTTTAGTTTCTAGTTTAGTATCGTCAAATAAAGAAACTTGGTTATCATCTATAACCTTAACTAAATCTAAATCACTATCATAATAATTGTTTTTTAAAAACTTAACCAATGAATCATTATCAATAATAGCTTGTGCTTCGTGGTCAAAATTATCAACAAAAGAGTTGTTATTATCGCTTCCACAAGAATATAAAACTGCGGCAACAGCTACAGTGTAAAATAAGTGCTTAAATTTTATCATTTAATTCTGAAATTTTAACCTGCAATTTACCATTTTTATACCTTTGTAAAAAACAAAAAGATAAAATTTAACTTTTTATATGAGAATAGATAAATATTTATGGTGTATTCGCTTTTTTAAAACACGTAGTATCGCTACAGATACTTGTAAAAAAGGACATATTAAAATTAATGGAACCAACTTAAAACCGTCTAAAGAGATATTCGGAAATGAAGAAATAACCATTCGTAAAAATCAAATTAATTACAAAATAAAGGTTTTAGATATACCGACAAGTCGAGTTGGTGCAAAATTGGTTGATTTATATAGAAAAGATTTAACTCCAAAGGAAGAATTTGAAAAAACAGCCTTGTTAAAATATTCTAAAGATTATTATCGTAAAAAAGGAGCTGGAAGACCTACTAAAAAAGATCGTAGAGATATAGATGATTATAGTACAGATTCTGAAGAAAATGATATTAATTTGTAATATATTTAACCTTTAAAATAAATAGCATGACAGTATCTGATAATATTATACTAGATAATTTAGAAGTTGAACAAAAAATTCGTCGTATTGCTTTTCAAATTTATGAAAGCAATAGTAACGAAAAAGAAATTATAATTGCTGGAATCGTTGATAACGGCTATTTATTTGCTGAAAAAATATATACAATTTTATCAGAAATTTCACCTTTAAAAATTCAGTTGTGTAAGGTTTTTATTGATAAGAAAAATCCTATTAAGGCAATAACAACTTCTTTAACTAAAGATGAGTATAAAAACAAGTCTTTGGTTTTGGTTGACGATGTTTTAAACTCAGGCACCACATTAATATATGCTGTAAAACATTTTTTAGAGGTTCCTTTAAAGCGCTTTAAAACAGCTGTGTTGGTAAATAGAAATCATAAAAAATATCCTGTAAAAGCAGATTTTAAAGGTATTTCACTCTCTACCTCTATTAAAGAGCATGTAGTGGTAGAATTTAATAAAAACAAAACGCTTGTTTATTTAACGTAATAAAGCATTTAATTCTGTAACAATTATATCTGTTTTTTTATCATCTACAGTTATTTTATAATTTGATTGATTATAAAAATAACTTCTTTCAAATAAGTGTTTCGCTACAAATTCTGCTAACTCATCGTTTTTTAGTCTAGCAACTAAAGGTCTTTGACTTTTCTCAGTTGTTAACCTTGTTGCAATTGTAGTGATACTAGCTTTTAAATAAACCGCAACAGTATTTATAGAGTCTTTTATAACATCCATATTACTTGCATAACAAGGCGTACCACCACCTAATGCTAAAATAATATCATTTTTTAAGGTTAGAATCTCTTTTAAATATAGATGCTCTTGTTTTCTGAAATAGATTTCACCTTTTGTTTCAAAAATTTCTGAAACAGACATTTCCTCCTTTTCTTCTATATAATTGTCTAAATCAATAAAAGAAAAGTTCTTTTTTTCTGCCAATAATCTACCAATTGTAGATTTACCACTCGTCATATACCCTACTAATACTATTTTCATAAACTAATAATTAAGCTGTTACAAATATCCGTAAAAAATATCATAAAAAAGTTTTTTAGATTTAAAGAACAGTTGTATATTTGCAACCGCTTTCGGAAGGAAGCAATGACCTGGTAGCTCAGTTGGTAGAGCATCTCCCTTTTAAGGAGAGGGTCCTGGGTTCGAGCCCCAGCCCGGTCACAAAAAAGTTAAGCATCTGCTTAACTTTTTTAGTTTACGCACGTATGGCGGAATTGGTAGACGCGCAGGCTTGAGGGGCTTGTGTTCGTAAGAACGTGCAAGTTCGACTCTTGTTACGTGCACACATAAAACTATAAATATTTTAAAAATATTTATAGTTTTTATTTTTAGCTGATGTTTGTGATGTTCATTTCACAATTTATTAACTAGTTTAAGTTCAATTATTCTTATTTTTACCACATGCAAAAAAAATACTTATCTCTTATAGTACTAATACTTATATCAAGTATTGGTTACTCACAAAGTCAAAAACTAAAAGGTCAGGTTATTGACGCTGATACTCAAAAACCATTAAGTGCAGCACATATTTTAAATTTAAACACCGTTACTGGTACAATTACAAACGAAAAAGGAATTTTCGAATTAACATCAAAAGCAAACGACACTGTTTTAGTTTCGTTTATTGGGTTTTCTTCTATAAAATTAAAAGTAACAAATGATCTTTTAAAAGGTAACGAAGTTGTTATTTCATTAAGAGAGAAACCTGAAGAAGTTAAAGAGGTTGTAATTAAATCTACAGAACTTATAGGGGTTTTAGAAGTGGATGTTAAACAGGTTCCTAAAGATCGTTTTTCTAGAATTCACATAAATGGATTGCCACAAACTTATGAAATAGGAAAACCACAAAAAATATCATCTCCGATAGCTAAATTGTTAAATCCTGTTGATTTGGTTTATAACCTCTTCGGAAAAAAACCAAAGCAACTTAAAAAGCTTAAAAAGTTAAAAAAAGAAGACGATTTACGTAAAATGCTTGCTGGTAAGTTTGATAGAGAAGTAATGATGGAATATCTAGAAATGGATAGACAAGAATTAAATAAATTACTTACAGATTGTGATTATTCAGAATATTTTATAAAAAAAGCAAGTGATCTTCAAATGATTGAAGCTGTGTTAAACTGCTACGAAAACTACAAAACACAAAAGAAAGGTAAAATAGAAATAGATAGAATACCTGAAAACAGGAATTAATAAAAAAAAGCAGCAAGAAATTGCTGCTTTTTTTATGCTTTTATTTCAATCAAAATAAGTAAATTTACAGCTTAACAACACACACAAATACGACAACACAATGATTCATTTCTTTGGAAACGTTAGCAGCAAAATATTTGCTGTTCAAACAACAAAAGAATTATCTACAGAAACTATTTCAAAACTTACCTGGTTATTTGGCAACCAATCTAAAATAAATACGACGTCTCTCGACGTCTTTTTTGTTGGTCCACGTGCCGCTATGATTACACCTTGGAGCACCAATGCTGTAGAAATAACACAAAATATGGGTATTTCTGATATCATCAGAATAGAAGAATTTGAAGTGGTTTTAGAAGATTTTTCTGATTTCGACCCAATGATTTCTCAAAAATATAACGGTTTAAATCAAGATATTTTTACGATTGATATTCAACCAGAACCTATTTTAAATGTTGAGGACATTGCGGCTTATAATAAACAAGAAGGATTAGCTTTAAGCACTGAAGAGGTTGAATATTTAGAAAGTGTTGCTACTAAAATAGGAAGAAAATTAACCGATTCTGAAGTTTTTGGATTCTCTCAAGTAAATTCAGAACACTGTCGTCATAAAATATTTAACGGAACTTTCGTTATCGATGGCGAAGAGATGCCTACTTCCCTATTCAAATTAATAAAAGAAACATCAAAAAAATTTCCTAACGATATTGTTTCGGCATATAAAGATAATGTTGCTTTTGTAAAAGGTCCTAAAGTTGAGCAATTTGCACCAAAAACAGCTGACAAACCAGATTTTTACGAAACAAAAGAATTTGATTCTGTAATTTCAATAAAAGCAGAAACACATAATTTCCCTACAACGGTTGAGCCTTTTAATGGCGCTGCAACAGGTTCTGGAGGAGAAATTAGAGATAGATTGGCAGGAGGAAAAGGTTCTTTACCTTTAGCTGGTACTGCAGTTTATATGACCTCTTACTCTAGATTAGAAGAAAATAGATATTGGGAAAATAAATTTGAAGCTAGAGATTGGTTGTACCAAACTCCGATGGATATTTTAATAAAAGCTTCTAATGGAGCATCTGATTTTGGAAATAAATTCGGACAACCATTAATTACGGGTTCTGTTTTAACTTTCGAGCATGAAGAAAATGCTGCTTCTAGCGATGCTAAACCTAGAAAACTAGGTTTTGATAAAGTGATTATGCAAGCTGGTGGAATTGGTTATGGAAAAGCTGAGCAAGCATTAAAAGACACACCAAATGAAGGCGATAAAATAGTTATTCTTGGTGGTGAAAATTATCGAATTGGTATGGGAGGCGCTGCAGTTTCGTCTGCAGACACTGGAGAATTTGCTAGTGGAATCGAATTAAACGCAGTACAGCGCTCTAATCCGGAAATGCAAAAACGTGCAGCAAATGCTGTTCGAGGAATGGTAGAAAGTGAAGAGAATTTTATTGTTTCTATTCATGATCATGGTGCTGGTGGACATTTAAATTGTTTATCAGAATTAGTAGAAGATACTGGTGGTAAAATCAATCTAGATAAATTACCTGTTGGAGATCCTACTTTATCAGCAAAAGAAATTATCGGAAACGAATCTCAAGAACGTATGGGATTAGTAATTGCCGAAAAACATATAGATACTTTACAGAAAATTGCAGAACGTGAGCGTTCTCCAATATATACTGTTGGAGAAGTTACAGGAAACGATCGTTTTACTTTTGAATCTGAAACTACTGGCGAAAAACCAATGGATTTAGCTTTAGAAGATATGTTTGGATCTTCTCCTAAAACCGTTTTAACTGATAAAACAATTGTAAGAAATTACAAGAATTCAAGATATAAAACTAAAAATTTACAAATCTATTTAGAACAAGTTTTACAACTTGAGGCTGTAGCTTGTAAAGATTGGTTAACCAACAAAGTAGATCGTTGTGTTGGTGGTAAAGTTGCCAAACAACAATGTGTTGGTCCGTTACAAATTCCGTTAAATAATGTAGGTGTTATGGCCCTAGATTATAAAGGGAAAGAAGGCGTTGCTACTTCTATTGGCCACTCGCCTATTTCGGGATTAATTCACCCAGAAGCAGGAAGTAGAAATTCTATTACCGAATCTTTAACCAACCTTATTTGGGCACCTTTAAAAAATAATTTAGCTTCGGTTTCTTTATCTGCAAATTGGATGTGGCCTTGTAAAAATGAAGGTGAAGATGCACGTTTATATAAAGCGGTTAAAGCAATTTCAGAGTTTTCTATTGATTTAGGAATCAATGTTCCTACAGGAAAAGATTCTTTATCAATGAAACAGAAATATAAAGACGGAGAAGTAATTTCCCCTGGAACTGTTATTATTTCTGCTGCCGGTAACTGTAGTGAAATAACTAAAGTTGTTGAGCCTCTTTTAAAAGTTGATGGCGGAAATATTTATTATATCAATATTTCTCAAGATGAATTTAAATTAGGAGGAAGTTCTTTCAACCAAGTTTTAAATACGATTGGTAATGAAGCTCCGGATGTAAAAAATTCAGCTTTTGTAAAAAATACGTTTAATACGATTCAAGATTTAATTAAAGCTGATAAAATTTCGGCAGGGCACGATGTTGCTTCTGGTGGATTGATTACAACTTTATTAGAAATGTGTTTTGCGGATGTTAATTTAGGTGCCGATTTTGATATTTCTGCTTTAAATGAAGAAGATTCTATTAAAGTATTATTCTCTGAAAATAGCGGAATTGTTTTTCAAGCTGATACTTCAGTAGAACCTATTTTATCAGAAAATAATATTGAGTTTTTTACAATCGGAACAGCTAATAATTCAGGAAAAGTAACTATTAAAAATAATGAAGACAATTTCTCTTTTGATGTTACTGAAATGAGAGATGTTTGGTATAAGACTTCTTATTTATTAGATAAAAGACAAACTGCAAATGGTTTAGCTAAAAACCGTTTTGACAACTATAAAAAGCAACCTTTACAATATACATTTCCAAAACATTTTACAGGTAAACTACCTGTCACTTCGAGCAAAATTGCGAAACCAAAAGCAGCCATCATCCGTGAAAAAGGATCTAATTCTGAGCGCGAAATGGCAAATGCTATGTATTTAGCTGGTTTTGATGTAAAAGATGTACATATGACCGATTTAATTTCAGGTCGTGAAACTTTAGAAGATATTCAGTTTATTGGAGCCGTTGGTGGTTTTTCTAATTCGGATGTTTTAGGGTCTGCTAAAGGATGGGCTGGTGCTTTTAAATACAATGAAAAGGCAAATACTGCTTTAAAGAATTTCTTTAAACGTGAAGATACTTTATCTGTAGGAATTTGTAATGGAGCACAGTTATGGATGGAATTAGATTTAATAAATCCAGATCATAAAGTACACGGTAAATTAGTGCATAACGATTCTAAAAAACACGAAAGTTCTTTTACATCTGTTAAAATTCAAGAAAATAATTCGGTAATGCTATCATCTTTAACAGGAACAGAATTAGGTGTTTGGATTTCTCATGGAGAAGGAAAATTTAACTTACCAGAACCTGAAGAAAATTATAATATTGTTGCCAAATACGGTTATGAAGGCTATCCTAACAACCCTAATGGCTCTGATTTTAACACAGCAATGTTATCTGATAAATCAGGAAGACATTTAGTAACAATGCCTCATATTGAACGTTCTACTTTTCAGTGGAACTGGGCTAATTACCCAGAAAATAGAAAAGATGAAGTTTCACCTTGGTTAGAAGCTTTTGTAAATGCGAGAAATTGGATTTTAAATTCTAAATAAACTCGGTGTTTTTTAATATAATTCCCTCTTTTTAATTTTATTAAAAAGAGGGAATTATATTAAATTTAAAGGATTATGGTTATTTACAGTTGTTTTTTTCATTATCTATATAAATTCGTAATACATACAAGTTTAATATATTTTAGGGAAAGAATATTAAAAATTAGGGGCAAAAGGGGAAATAAAATTTCGCCTTTTTTTTTATATCAAACAAGTTCTTTGTAACATATGTTACAAAGAACTTGTTTGATAAATTGTATATTGTACTTGTTATTAGTCAAATTTTGAAGGGTTAGATTAATAGTTTTTATGTAAAAGGTAGAAGACACATTTTTTAATGTGTCTTCTTTATTTAATCTACAGTTATTATTTGTGTATTTCCTATAATAATTCCTTTTTTTAAGTCAGCTTTTCCTCTATATGTTATAATTGATTCACCATAAGAACTTACTTTAATTCTATCAGATACATTAAATTGATAACTCCCCTCACCATAAGCTGTTAGTTTAATTTCTTTAGATTTTATATTACTTGCTATGATTTTACTAGATCCATAAGCTGTTATTTTCTGTTTATCAATAATACCTTTTTTAATGTTAAGGTAACTTTCTCCGTAAATAGTAATTTTTAAATCATCTACTTTAATCATATCAACTGTAACTTCTGATTTACCATATATTCTTAAATTACATTTTGATTGACTCAAAGAGTTTTTAAAATTTATTTTTTCTTCTCCTCTTAATGAAAATATTTCTACATCTGCATAGGTTATAACTATTTTAACTACTGTGTTTTTATAAATAGGTTTCTTTATCTTATAATTTTTGTACTTAACTTTTTTGTTTTTAGTAACAGTTTTAGCTCCTTTTAAATACACTTGAAGTGTTTTTGAGTTAATTTCATATTGAAATTTCTCTATAGGTACGTTAATATTTTTAATAGTAATACTAGGAACATCACCTTTTATAAAAATAGTTTCTATATGAGGACTAACAATTATTTTATTAAAGTTGTCATTTAACGGTATAAATTTATCTTGTCCAAAAGTTATATTTACTATTAATGAAGTGATTAATAGAAGTAATATTTTAAGTTTATAATTTACAAACATCATATTATTCGAATTTTAAATATTTAATTAAATCGATTTTTGTTGCTTTATAAGCCTTAAAACCTACGACAGAGAACACTAATACAATCAAAATAATTGGCGTTATTATGTATGGTAGTATTGGCATATCTATTCTATAAACAAAATTCTGTAACCAGTTTTGCATAAAGTAATAAGCAATAGGAACTAGTATTACTGAAGAGGTTATTACAATTTTTAAAAAATTTTGTAATAACTGAATCATAATTTCATGTACTGATGCGCCTAATGTTTTACGAATCGCCACTTCTTTTAATCGTTGCTGAATTGTTAAGGTTGCCAAAGCAAATAATCCTAACAAAGAAATTAAAATTACGAATAAAGAAAGTACTAAAAAGAGTGTTTGTTGTTTCTGATATTTTTTATATGTTTTCGCGAATTTCTTATCTAAAAACTCATATGAAAAAGGATACTTTGCATCTATATTTTGTTTCCAATATGTTTCTATTTCGCTAATAGATTCATCAATATTATTAGGTTTAATTTTAAATTGAATTGCAGGAATCCAGCTATGCGTAAACTCTAAACCGTGCCAAGGAACTAAAAACATAGGTGCTATTTTAGAATCAAAACCATCAAAATGATAATCCTTAATCATACCTATTACTTCAAAGGAATTTGATTTATCTTCATCTTCAAGCCAACCTAAAGCTAATTTCTCTCCTAAAGGATTGTTATAAATATTTAATGCCTTAGCTGCTGTTTCATTTATTATAATTTTGTTGGTTTTATCTGTCGCTTTCTCATCAGAAAAGTTTCTACCTTTTACCAATTTAATTTTAGCAAAATCTATGTAATTATAATCTACAACGTTTGATGCTGTATTTAAGCTTTTATCATTCATTTTATGTCTTAAACCTGTGCCGTTTACATAACCTTCTCCTGGCACGAACATACTTGCTGTTACAGCAATAATGTTTTCTTTTTTAGATAATACTTCTTTTGCCAATTTATATTTTTGATACTTATTAGGCATGCTATAAACATCTACAGAAAGCACTTGTTCTTTATCAAAACCTAACTCTTTCTCCATCATAAAGTTAATTTGATTACCTACGATTAACATGCTAATAATAAAAAAACCAGAAATTAAAAACTGTAAACCTAGCATCATATTTCTTGCTAAGTTTCCTTTTTTACTTTTAGAAATACTTCCTTTTAAAACTTCAACAGCCTTAAAATTAGAAAGGTATATTGCAGGAATACTACCCACAAAAAGAGATACAAATATTGCTGTAAAAAATAACGTTATTAATGAATTTGAATGTAAAATTGAAATTTCAGTTTCAATAAATTCATTAAAAAATGGTAATGATAACTCTACTATTACCAAAGCAAAAAGGAACGATATAAATCCTTGTAAAACAATTTCTAATATATATTGAAAAAGCAAATGCTTTTTAGATAAACCAAGTGTTTTCTTTACTCCTACTTCTTTAGCTCTTTGACTAGCTGTAGCTACAGATAAATTGATGAAATTTACACAAGAAATAACAATTAAAAGAATAGATAAACCTAATAAAACCATCAATAGTTGATAATTCCCTGTTCCACTTGGTCCTGCTCTTTTTGCGGTATTATGCAAATATAACGTATCTAATTTGTCTAAAAGTACTGTTGGAATTCCGTATTTTTTATCAAACTCTGGTATTGTCATTCCATGACTTTCAACCTCAGGCCTATAGGCTTTTTCAATAATAACTTGATTCATTTTTTTTTGTAAATCTTCTAAATCTGTTCCTTTAGTAATTCTACAAAAAACTTCATTATTATGATTTCCCCAATTAACTTCAAACGCTTCATCAAACTGAATTAAAACTTCCGGTTCGTGATGTGAATTCTTTGGAATTACATATACACAACTTACAACATAATTTTCTCCATCAATTTTTACCGTATTACCTACCGCTTTATCTCCTTTAAAAATTCTTTCCGCATATGCTTTTGATAATGCTATATTCTTTCTTGTTTCAGTAAATTTCTGAGAAGATCCTGCAATAATTTGAAAAGGGAAAAAGTCAAAAAACTGAGGTTCTGTAAATATTGTTTTATCATTAAATTCAAACCCATCTTTGTACTGAATCACTTTACTTCTGTAAAATGGTTTTACCATTACAGAAGCTGTTACTTCTGGTAATTCTTTTGGAAATGTTAAATACATTCCTGCATTTACAGTATACCAAACTTCATCATTTTTAGCTTGTTTTAAATTTACTCTGTAAACATCATCCTTATTAGGATTCCACTGATTATAACTTTTCTCTTCGTTTAAGTATAATAAAACAATTAATAAACCAGCCAACCCTAACGTTAAACCACTAATATTAATAATAGTGTTTAACCAATTCTTTTTACTATTCCTAAAGAATATTTTTAACCATATTTGATACATAAATTTTCTTTTTTTATTAGTTTATTAAAACATCTACTTTATGCTCATTCTTTTTCACAGAAACTACTTCTCCATCTTTTAACGTAATTACTCTAGATGAAAATTGTGCATCGTAAGATGAGTGTGTAACCATAACAATTGTAGCTCCCGAAGCATGTAGTTCTGTTAATAATTCCATCACATCATTACCACTTTTACTATCTAAATTACCCGTTGGTTCATCGGCTAAAATTAATTTAGGATTCGTAACTAATGCTCTAGATACCGCTACTCTTTGCTGCTGACCACCAGACAATTGTAATGGAAAGTGTTTTGCTCTATGTGAAATACCAATTCGTTCTAAAATTTCTGTAACTCTAATTTTTCTTTCGGATGCTTTTACCTTATTATAAATTAAAGGAAGTTCTACATTTTCGTATACCGTTAACTCATCAATTAGATTAAAATTCTGAAAAACAAAACCAATATTAGCTTTACGCAAGCTTGATCTTTCTTTTTCATTAAAGTTAGCCACTTCTGTTTCATCAAATAAATAACTTCCTTCGTTTGGCGCATCTAACAAACCAATAATGTTTAATAAAGTTGATTTACCACAACCTGATGCTCCCATAATTGAAACAAATTCCCCTTTTTTTACTTCTAAATTCAACTTATTTAAAGCTGTTGTTTCTACTTCTTCTGTTCTATAAACCTTTACTAAATCTGTTATTTTTATCATTTTAATATCTCTTTTAAATTTATTACTTAATGTTCTAGACTTTGCTCGAACTAACATTAACTTTATTGGTTTACAACTTTTAAACCCTAATGTATGTTTACCTCTTCCATCTTTTTAAAATCATCATAACTAGAAGTAATTACTTTATCCCCTGCCTTTAAACCTTCTATAACTTCATAATAAAAAGGATTTTCTCTACCAATCTTAATGTTTCTTTTTACTGCTTTATTATCAGAATCTAAAACAAAAACCCATTTACCATTTGTACTTTGATAAAACAATCCTTTAGGTATTAATAAAGCTTTTGTTCTGCCCGATAAAAACACTTTACTTTTTAAAGACATACCTCTTTTTATATTGTTTGATAAAGTATCCTTCTCAAATAATAATTCTACTTTAAATTGTCCATTTTTTACTTCTGGGTAAATTTTTGATAGCTCTATTTGATAGTTTTCAGTATTTACAGAAACACTTCCTTTAATTCCTCTTTTAAGTTTAGAAATATAGTATTCATCAACATTTGCTACTAATTTATAACCGTTTAAAACATCCATCTTTCCGATTGCTTGTCCTTGATTATAATTTTCTCCTAAAATTGGATTAAAAGAAGATAACAAACCATCTACCGGTGCTTTAACTGTAAAATTTTCTTTGTTTTTACGTAACAAGTCTAAGCTTTTCTCCATGTTATTTAACGATGAATTTATACTTATTAATTGTAAATCTCTGCTTCTTTTTTCTTCTGAAACACTTTTTTTAATTACGCCATTTCTCTCTTTTTGATACGAGTGTTCTTGTACCGATTTTTCATAATCATTTTTTGCTACAACGCCTTTCTCGAATAATTTTTTATCTAAATCGTATTGACGTTTTGCATTTCTAAAATCATTATTAATACTCAACAATTGCTGATCTAAACTTAATTGCTGATTTTTAATACTTACTCGTAAATTTCTTAAATTATTAATCTGCTCGATCATTGCTGTTTCTTGCGTTAAATAATTTAATTCAGCATTCGGATTGTAGACTTTTAATAAAGGCGTTCCTTTTTTAATCATTTGTCCGCTTTCTACAAAAATTTCAGAAACAGAACCACCCTGAATAACATTCACTAAAACAGAAGTTTTTGGTTTAACCGTACTATTAAATAAAATAACATCTTCAAAATCTCCTCGAGTAACTTCTCTAATACTTAAACTATCTTTTTTAATGTTAACTTGTTTTTTACGTGTTAAATTCATTAAAATAACACTCATTAATAAGACGATTGGAATTCCCCATATTAGCATCTTTTTAGTTGTTTTGTTTTTAGTTTGTATCTGCTTATCCATTATAATTTGTCTTCGTTTGGCATAGTTAAGTCCATAAATGTGCCACTAGAAAAAATACACATAAACAACTGATAAATAAGTGTTTATGTTTTATATTGATTTTAGATGTGTTCAAAAACGAACATTTTTTTGTTCATATTCAAACAATTGACTAACTATGTAGTATGAGAAAAAAAGAAGCAACCATATTAATAGTAGATGATGATGATGACATCTTGTTTTCTGCCAGAATAAGTTTAAAAAAATATTTTACAGAGATTATCACAGCTAATAATCCGAAGAAAATAAGTAATCATTTAACTTCTTCAACCCATATAGATGTTGTTTTGTTAGATATGAATTACCGTATTGGTTATGAAGATGGTAAAGAGGGTTTGTATTGGTTAAAGCATATAAAAGAAGTTAGCCCGGAAACTACGGTGCTTTTAATGACAGCTTTTGGTAGTGTTAATTTAGCTGTTGATGCGATTAAAAAAGGAGCTACCGATTTTATATTAAAACCTTGGAACACCGAAAAGTTATACGGAATTGTAAATTCGGGAATAGAATTATCGCGTTCTAAACGAAAAACAACACAATTAGAAACCGTACAAAAATTAAACGATAAAGATTTTCATCAACAAACTGAACACATTATTGGTACTTCGCCAGCAATGAAATCGGCTGTTGGCTTGGCGCAAAAAGTAGCTCCTACAGATGCTACTATTTTAATTTTAGGGGAAAACGGAACTGGTAAATACGTATTTGCAAAAGAAATACATTTAAAATCCGAAAGAAAAAACCATCCCTTTATTCATGTCGATTTAGGTTCTTTAAATGAAAATTTATTTGAAAGTGAGTTATTTGGTTATACTAAAGGAGCTTTTACGGATGCTCATAAAGATACAATTGGTAGATTTGAATTAGCAAAAGGCGGTACTATTTTTTTAGATGAAATAGGTAACCTCCCACTCCACTTACAATCTAAATTATTAACGGTTGTTCAGAACAGAAAGATAACACGTTTAGGCGAAGGTAAAGAACGCGCCATTGATGTACGCATTATTTGTGCTACAAATGCTAATGTTCATAAAATGGTAGAAGAGCAATTGTTTCGTCAAGATTTGTTGTTTAGAATAAATACCATCGAATTAAACTTACCGCCGCTTCGAGATCGTGTTGGTGATGTTGAGTTACTTGCGAATCATTTTTTGAAGAAACTAAACCAGAAATACCGAAAAAAAATAAACGGATTTACTACACAAGCCATCGGTGGATTAAAAAAATACCATTGGCCTGGAAATATTAGAGAAATAGAACATATTGTAGAACGTGCAGTAATTATAACAGATAATACTGAAATTCAGTTAGAAGATTTACATTTTTCAACTAAAAAACTAGAAGCTACATTGGCTAATAGTTTAAACTTAGAAGAAACTGAAAAGTTGTTAATAGAACAAGCTTTACAAAAACACCAAGGTAATATTTCTCGTGCAGCAAAAGATTTAGGTTTAACCCGTGCTGCATTGTATAGACGCCTAGAAAAACATCAATTATAAAATGGGAAAACCTCAATTTATTCAAATTCTTATTAGAGTTTTACTATTGATAGCAAACGGAATTCTAGTTTTTTTCACCTATTTAAACGGATACTCAATTAACGCTATTGGGTTTTCCTTTTTGTTTATTTTTCAACTATTTTTATTTTTTGATTATTTAAAACAACTGTTTACTGATATCGAAAAATCGATAGACTGTTTATTACATGATGATTATTCGAATACTTTTTCATCTAAAAAAAGAGAAAATCCGTTACATAACAAAACTGCTTTATTATTAGAAAAAAACCGAAAGAAAAGTCTTTTAAAAACTTCTGAAGCGTTAATTCTTACCAATATTATAGAAAGTTTAAGTACAGGTGTTCTTATTTTAAGAAAAGACACGAATCTACAAATTGAAGTATTTCAAATTAATAAAGCGTTTACCGAATTTTTAAAAATACCTAAGTTTTATAATTGGAATTTACTGAAAGTTAAACTAGGTAACCTCGCTAACTTTATAGCTAAATGGGAAGAGGTTAAACATACTATTAGTATTGATGTAAACGATATTAAAGAAAGTTTTTTCTTAAAAACCTCGGTTACACAAACCAATCAATATGAGTATTTAATTATTTCATTAGAAACTATTCAGCAATTAATTGATAAAAAAGAAAAAGAAGCTTGGTATAAATTAATGAATGTAATGTCTCACGAAATAATTAATACCATTACTCCTATTAGTAGTTTAGCCGAAAATTTAGATTCACTTTTACAAGAAGATCAAACTGATGAAGAAACAATACAAGAGTTATCGCAAGGATTGCAAATAATTAAACGTCGTTCATACCATTTAACATCTTTTGTAGATACTTATAGAAAGTTAGCTGAATTGCCTTTGCCGCAAAAAGCAGAAGTAGATCTTACTAAAATTATTAAAAATACTTTAGCGCTTTTTCAACAAGAATTTTTATCTCAAAAAATACATATAGAGTTCGATGTTTCTAAAAAGATAATTATAAATGCTGATAAACAACAAATAGAACAAGTACTTATAAATTTACTATCTAATTGTTTGTATGCTTTAGTGGCTATTGAAAATCCAAAAATCACAATTAAATTACATCAAGAAAATAACCGAATAAACTTATCTGTTATAGATAACGGTATTGGTATTTCTAATGATATTAAAGACAACATCTTTATTCCATATTTTACAACCCGAAAAGACGGTTCTGGAATTGGCTTAACTTTAAGTAAAAGTATTATGGAAGCTCACAACGGAACAATTCGGTTTGTATCACATACAAATGAGACTTGTTTTAAATTAACTTTTTTAAATAATAAGTAATTTACAATTGTAAACTAACTATTTATTGATATTTAATTTTAGATAATCCAATTTGTATTTATTTATAAACTAAAATACATTAGTGATGTTTACAATTGTAATTAAGAGATACAACCTTATTATCATGCTATTTTAGGTATATATATCTTAAATGCGGTGGTTTATTTCTTAATTGACGGATAACACTTGTATATATAGCATAACTCTTCTTTAAACCTCTTAAAACCTGCACACTTGTCGATTTATAAGAGCTATAATTCTATTTATAGGTTATTACACAGCCATCTTTTACATGAATAATTAAATTATTTACATATGTAAACAAGTGTTTATAAATGTGCTTAATGGATTCTTCAGTAACAGCTACCTAATCCATGGAAACTATTGAAAATCTCTATACAACACGATTAAGTATTTGTTTTTTAGTGATTTAACGTGTTTTACCTAGAGTTTTAATTAAGCATAATAGAGTGTATTAACTTGTTCTATTAAATTTTTACATCAATTTACATTTGTGTATCTTTACAATTCATACATATAATTTACAATTGTAACCTATTTATGGATTTACTTACTCGATTAAAAGAAATAATTGCTCATTACGATTTAACATCGTCAACTTTTGCGGATACTATAGAAGTGCCACGCTCTAGCATATCTCACCTTTTGTCGGGCAGAAACAAACCTAGTTTAGATTTTGTTATGAAAGTGGTTGATAAATTTCCAGAAGTAGATTTGTACTGGTTGTTATATAATGAAGGATCTTTTCCTAAGAAAGAAAAAGAAATCGCTATTGAAAAATCAACAGTACATATTAAAGACGAAAAAGAAGCACCTTCTCTATTTTCTAAAAAAGCGGTATCCGAAGAAGAACCTGTAATTAATTCAAATACGCAATTCTCAGCAAGCACTAAAAAACTACGAAAAGTTGTTCTTTTATATACTGACGGAAGTTTTGAAGAGTTTAACCAATAATCTTATTTATATTGATAAATAAAATAGTAGATATCTTAATATAATAAATTATTTATATAGGAGTAGATTATAATAGAATTCTTGAAATCATAGCTAAAATAATTGATAGAGATAATGAAGAATCCAAATTTCAACATCTTAATTCCGAAAGAATTCAATTAATAATTAGAAAACTTTCATTATATGGATGGTATATTGATGATTTCTCTAAGGAGTCAAACGTAAAATTCAATGATTGTTTAAAGTTTATATATAATAATTTCCCTGAAAAACTAGATATTTATTTATCTAATTACTATAATAATAGAATCAATGACATAGAAAAAAATCTTAAATTAAAATATCCCAAAAGAGAATACATAATTTCTGAAGCTTTTACTTGCCATAAGAATAAATTATATCATTCTTCAATTTGTTTATTTATTACATTAATAGATGGTATTTGTGATGATCTTTTCGATGCTAAGTTTTTCTTAAATAAAAATGACTTACCCCAAATTAAAATTAAATTAGAAGAAAAAAAAATGAGTTATTCTGATTTCCTTTTATCTCCTGTTAAAAATAAAGGAGTAGTTAATGGATGCGAACAGGAATTATATAAATCCCCTGTTAAACTTAATAGGCATGCAATTATTCACGGTAAAGATGTAAATTATGGCAATGAGATTAATTCATTAAAGTTAATTTCAATGTTATCTTATATTGATTATATCTTAACTCAATTTAACCAATAAAAAAAGCAGCGATTTAAAATTGCTGCTTTTTTTCAATATTATAATGATCTATATTACTATGTTAACATTCCTCCATCTACAGATAAAGTTTGTCCTGTAATATAAGAACTCATATCAGAAGCTAAAAATACGCAAGCGTTTGCAATATCTTTTGGTGATCCACCTCTTTTTAAAGGGATTTCATTACGCCATCCTTCAACTACTTTTTCATCTAATTTAGCCGTCATTTCAGTTTCAATAAATCCAGGAGCAACTACGTTACTTCTAATATTTCTTGAACCTAACTCTAATGCTACAGATTTAGAAAACCCTAAAATACCAGCTTTTGATGCTGCATAATTTGCCTGACCTGCATTACCTTTTAATCCAACTACAGAACTCATGTTTATAATAGAACCTGAACGTTGTTTCATCATCGGACGAATAACTGCTTTGGTTAAATTAAAAACCGATTTTAAATTAACTTCAATTACTTTATCAAAATCTGTTTCAGAGATACGCATCAACAAATTATCTTTAGTAATACCAGCGTTATTTACTAATACATCAATCGTTTTAAATTCTTCTAAAACATTTTTTGCTAATTCTTGCGCCGCATCAAAATCTGCAGCATTCGATTGGTATCCTTTTGCTTTTACACCTAAACTTGTTAATTCATTTTCTAAAGCATTTGCTGCTTCAACAGATGAACTATAAGTAAATGCAATGTTACACCCTTGATTTGCAAATTCTAAAGCAATTCCTCTTCCGATTCCTCTTGTTGCTCCAGTAATTATTGCTGTTTTATTTTCTAAAAGTTTCATTTATTAGTTGTTTTTAATAAGCCAAATATAAAAAGAAAAATCCTGCTAAAGAATACTCTTTAACAGGATTTTGTATTTATTAAGTATTTAAATAATTAAGATTTAATCTTTTTTTCATTTACATAATTAAATAAGTAGTCTACATCTAACTCTTTAATCTTACCTAACTTTTGTAAAGACTCTACATTTAAGTCTTTTTTATTACCAATTACCATAACATTGTAAGATTCACCTTTTACATTTTTATCAAAAAATGCTTTTAAATCTTCCATTTTCATGTTCTTAATGGTATTGTACATTGCTTCTCTATGATCGTTTTCGATACCTCTTTTCTTTAAACCTTCGTAAGTCCAAAAAATGTTTGATTTCGTAATACGTTGTGCTGCTAACTTTTTTAAAGTTGATTCTTTTGCTGCATTAAATTGCTTTTCAGCCTCTGGCATATTGTTCATTAAATCCATCATAGCATCTACAGCTTGCTCTAATTTATTAGCTTGCGTACCTACATATGCCATAACATAATTAGAATCTCCTTTTTTAGATGCATTACTATATGATGCGAATGCAGAGTATGCTAATGATTTAGATTCTCTAATTTCTTGAAAAACGATTGATGATAATCCGCTTCCAAAATAGGTATTAAACAATGTTGAAGCTGCTAAGTTTTCTGCTTTAAAAGGTTCTCCTTTTGCTAAAAACATTAATTCAGTTTGTACCATATCATAATCTGTAAAGAAAACATTACCACCAGTTTCAGTTTCTTTGTATTCTTTTGCTACTGGGTACTCTTTTAATTCACCATATAATTTATGGTTTTCATTTAAAGAAGTTACCGCAGCATTTACATCTTTACCGTAATAAAAAATACGTTGCTTATAGTTTTTCATGTCTTTAACTATTGCAACTAACTCTTCAGGATTTACAGCTTTTAACTCATCTATTTGCATGATATCTCTTAATCTTGAGTTTTCACCATACTTACCATAGTTCATTAAACCTGTAAATAAAATATTTCCTTTTTGAGTTTTTCCATCTTCACGACCTTTCTGAATTTGAG
This sequence comes from Tenacibaculum bernardetii, assembly GCF_029125915.1. Taxonomy (NCBI): domain Bacteria; kingdom Pseudomonadati; phylum Bacteroidota; class Flavobacteriia; order Flavobacteriales; family Flavobacteriaceae; genus Tenacibaculum; species Tenacibaculum bernardetii. Next base: position 36,509 of record NZ_JAQJCU010000005.1, on the reverse strand, counting down.
CTACATATTTATCATACGCTTCAGGATCTGCTTTTGCATTGTCCCATAAATGTTCTAATAACTCTAACCCTTTAGATAAGTTTTCTTTTAATCCATTTAAACCTACATATGTTTTATCGTTACCGGCACTTACGTAATAAGAAATACCTAATTTATAAAACTCTTTTTTAATTTCTTCATTCGTATATTTATCTGTACCAACATATTCTAAATATCCTGCAGCTAAAGATAATTTCTTATCATTATCGCTACCCATATCAAAAATAATATTCATATCAAATAAATCATTATTTTTATTTTCTACATAAGAAACTTTAATTCCGTTTTCAGTTTTAGTTTCTTTAATAGCTGTTTTATAATCTACAAATTTAGGTTGTAATGGCGCAGATTTCGTTTTATTAAATTCGGTAATAAATTCAGAACTTTTACCTCTATTTAAATTTACTGGTGTAATACCAGGATTAGAAACTTTTACTATATTCTTATCTTCACCTTTACGTTTATAAGTTACCACGTAATTATTTTGATAAAATTTATTTGCAAAATCAACTAACTCTTGTTTAGTAATCTTTTTTAAATCATCTAAAAATTTTACTTTATCATCCCAATTTTCGTGGTGAATAAAAGCATTAAAATAAGCAGAAGCTAAAGCAGTGTTGTTTTCATACTGACGTGTTTGACTTAATTTTAAATCATTTACAACAGCATCAATCATCCATTCATCAAATTCTCCCTTCTTTAATTTTTCAATTTGTGCTAATAATAAGTCTTTAACTTCATCTAAAGTTTGACCCGATTTAGGTGCACCTGAAAAAGAATGATATCCGTAATCATTTAAAAAAGTTGGAGAACAACCAGCATATTGCACAGCTTGCTTTTGATTTAAATTTAAATCGATTAAACCAGCATTACCGTTTGCCATAATCATATCACAAAGTGTTACAAACTTCTCATCTTCTGTATTTACACCACCAGAACGGTATGCTATAGAAATACTTTCTGATGTTGGTCCGAAAACTTCGCTCATAATAGGAGTTGTAATCGCTTCTTCTTTTGGTAATGTTGGATGTGTTAATTCTTTCTTTTCGAATTTACCAAAAGTAGCATCGATTTGTTTTATGGTAGTATCAAAATCTAAATCACCTACTAAAACAATTGCCATATTATTTGGCACATAGTATTTATTAAAATAGTTATGAATATCAACCATTGAAGGGTTCTTCAAGTGAGCCGCTGTACCAATAGTAGACTGCTGTCCGTAAGGATGCTTTGGAAACAAATCTTTTAACATGGCAGCATAACGCTTTCTTCCGTCGTTATCCTGTCCTCTATTAAACTCTTCAAAAACAGCTTCTAATTCTGTATGAAATAAACGTAATACTAACGTGCTAAAACGCTCAGATTCTAAGTTTAACCACTTGTTTAATTCGTTTGCAGGTATTTTATTTTTATATACCGTTTCTTCAAACCAAGTATGTGCATTTGTACCTGTAGCTCCTAAAGATGATACCATTTTATCATATTCGTTAGCAATTGAATAATTAGATGCCTCTAAAGATATTTTATCTATCTCTTTATACAATGCTAATTTTTTATCAGCATCTTTTTCTGCTCTATGCTTTTCATATAAGTTAGAAATAGTATCTAAATAATCTTTTTCTTTCTCCCATTCTGCAGTACCTATTTTATGAGTTCCTTTAAAAACCATGTGCTCCAAATAATGTGCTAATCCTGTTGATTCTTTAGGATCGTAATTAGAACCTGCACGAACAGCAATATAGGTTTGAATTTTTGGTTCATCCGTATTTTTACTTAAATATACTTTTAAACCATTGTTTAAAGTATATAAACGTAAGCCTGTTGGATCGTTTGTTACCGTTTCGTAATTGTAACCGCTTGCATCGGCTTGTTGCTCGGTTTTAACTTCTTTTTCTGAAGGTTTAGTTTCCTTACATGCTATTGCAGTAGTAAGTAACATGCTAATAAATAGCAATTTAATTGTTTTCATATTTTTTAAAGTTTGATTAAATGTAAAAATCCGTTGAATTTACAAATTCAACGGATTCTTAAGAAATATATTTTAAAACTTTAACAGTTTTTTTACTGATAAATTATTTTGATAACACTTTTGCTACCATTTCACCAATCTTAGCTGGAGATTCAACAACATGAACTCCGTTTTCTGCTAAAATTTTCATTTTTGCTTGAGCAGTATCATCATCACCACCTACAATTGCACCTGCATGCCCCATTGTTCTACCAGCTGGTGCAGTTTGCCCTGCGATAAATCCAATAACTGGCTTACGGTTACCATCAGCTTTAATCCAACGAGCAGCTTCTGCTTCTAAGTTTCCACCGATTTCACCAATCATAACAATTGCTTCAGTTTCATCATCGTTCATTAATAACTCAACAGCTTCTTTCGTTGTAGTTCCAATAATTGGATCTCCACCAATACCAATTGCTGTAGTAATACCAAATCCTTGTTTTACAACTTGGTCAGCAGCTTCATATGTTAAAGTTCCTGATTTAGAAACGATACCTACTTTACCTTTTTTGAAGATAAAACCTGGCATAATACCAACTTTAGCTTCATCTGGAGTAATAACTCCTGGACAGTTAGGACCAACTAAAGTACAGTCTAACTGATCGATATAAGCTTTAACTTTTACCATATCAGCAGTAGGAATTCCTTCAGTAATACAAATAATTACTTTAATTCCTGCTTCAGCAGACTCCATAATAGCATCAGCAGCAAATGCTGGTGGTACAAAAATAATAGAAGTATCTGCTCCTACTTTTTGCACAGCTTCATCAACTGTATTAAAAACTGGTTTACCGATATGCTCTTGACCTCCTTTACCTGGTGTTACACCTCCTACGACATTTGTACCGTAATCGATCATTTGACCAGCGTGAAAAGTACCTTCACTACCTGTAAATCCTTGAACTATAATTTTTGAATCTTTATTTACTAAAACACTCATTGGTATATTTTTATTTAATTTTAAGCTTCACAAAAATAGTTTTTTGTAATCGATTTGTAAAGCTTTTATTTCTTTTTTTGTTCTCTAAGCAGATGTTTAATTCCTGCTAACTCTTTTAACTTTTCTCTTGATTCTGAAATTGGTGTACCAAAATACGATTTTCCTCCTGCTACAGATTTCGTAACCCCTGTTTGACCTAGAATAACAGCGCCTTTACCAATAGTAATTCCGCTATTGGTTCCTACTTGCCCCCAAATAGTAACTTCATCTTCAATAATAACACAACCCGCAATACCTGTTTGAGATGCGATTAAACATTTTTTACCGATAACCGTGTCATGACCAACATGTACTTGATTATCAATTTTTGTTCCTGCACCAATTGTAGTATCGCCTGTTACACCTTTATCTATCGTGCAAGAAGCTCCTAAATCTACATTATCCTCTAAAACAACTCTTCCTCCTGAAATTAATTTATCAAATCCTTCTGGTCTGTTTTTATAATAAAAAGCATCAGCTCCTAAAACAGTATTTGCATGAATTGTTACATTATTACCTATAACTGTATTACTATAAATAGTAACATTAGGATGAATTACACAGTTTTTACCTATAGAAACAGCATCTCCAATAAAAACATTTGGTTGAATAATTGTTCCTTCTCCTATAATTGCACTATCAGAAATACTTGCTTTTGATGCTATAAACGGATTAAAATGTTTGGTGATTTTATTAAAATCACGAAAAGGATCATCAGAAATTAATAAAGATTTTCCTTCAGGACAAGCTACTTCTTTATTGATTAAAATAGTGGTTGCCGCCGAGTTTAATGCTTTATCATAATATTTAGGATGATCTACAAAAACAATATCACCATGTTCTACAACATGAATTTCATTAATTCCTTTTACAGGAAAATTTTTATTACCTACAAACTCAACCTTTAATAAGGTTGCTATTTGTGCTAAGGTTTGTGTTTGTTTAAATTTCATTATAAAAAGAAATTCCCGCAAAAGCGGGAATTGTTATTATTCTTTAACTCTTTCTTGGTATGTTCCTTTGGTAGTTTCTACCTTTATTTTATCTCCTTCATTAATAAATAATGGTACATTTACAATTGCTCCCGACTCCATTGTTGCAGGTTTTGTAGCATTTGTAGCTGTGTTACCTTTTACACCTGGTTCTGTATGTGTAACTTCTAAAATTACACTTGCAGGCATATCTACAGATAAAGGCATATCGTCTTCAGAATTAATGATAATAGTTACCACTTCTCCTTCTTTCATTAAATCAGGTGAATCTAAAGCACTTTTCTCTAAGGTAATTTGAGTATAGTCTTCTTGATTCATAAAATGAAACGTTTCACCTTCTTTATATAAATATTGAAATTTATGTGTTTCAACTCTAACATCATCAATTTTTCTTCCTGAAGGAAAGGTATTATCAACAACTTTACCGTTGGTTACACTTTTTAATTTTGTTCTTACAAAAGCTGGTCCTTTTCCTGGTTTAACATGTAAAAATTCAACAACTTTATAAATATCGTTGTTGTATTTCATGCATAATCCGTTTTTAATATCTGATGTTGTAGCCATTCTTTAGTTTATTTTTATGTTGAAATAATTATTTACTAATTTTTCAACTATTTAATTTTTATGCTTAATTTGATTTAAAATATCCTTTCATAATTCCACGATGCGAATCTTTTATAAACTGAATAATTTCATCACGTTCAGAAGTTGCCTCCATTTCTGCTTCAATTATATCAATCGCTTGTGAGTAATTATAATTTTGCTGGAATAATATTCTATATATATCTTGAATTTCTCTGATTTTTTCTATTGCATATCCTCTTCTACGCAAACCAACAGAATTAATTCCTACGTATGATAATGGTTCACGAGCTGCTTTTACATATGGCGGAACATCTTTACGAACCAAAGACCCTCCAGTTACAAAAGCATGATTTCCTACTGATGCAAATTGGTGTACTGCAACCATACCTGCTAACACTACATTATCGCCAATAGTAACATGACCTGCTAAGGTGGTATTATTAGAAAAGATACAGTTTTCTCCAACAAAACAATCATGTGCAATATGGCAATACGCCATTATTAAACAATTATCTCCGATAATAGTTTTCATTCTATCAGAAGTTCCTCTGTTTATTGTAACACACTCTCTTATGGTAACATTGTCACCAATTACCACCGTTGTTTCTTCTTCTGCGAATTTTAAATCTTGAGGAATAGCAGAAATCACAGCCCCAGGAAAAATTTTGCAATTTTTACCGATACGAGCTCCTTCCATTATGGTAACGTTAGATCCTATCCATGTTCCAGAACCAATTTCTACATTAGAGTGTATAGTTGTAAAAGGTTCTATTACCACATTTCGAGCAATTTTTGCTTGTGGGTGTACGTATGCAAGTGGTTGATTCATAAACTATTGTTTTTTTGCTATTTGTGCCATTAATTCTGCTTCTGCTACAACTTTTCCGTTTGCATAAGCATACGCTTGCATATGACAAATACCTCTTCTAATAGGTGTTATCAATTCACATTTAAAAGTTAAAGTATCCCCTGGCAACACTTTTTGTTTAAACTTAACATTATTCATTTTCATGAAATATGTTAAATAATTTTCTGGATCTGGTACTGTATTTAATACTAATACACCACCACATTGAGCCATTGCTTCTACTTGTAAAACTCCTGGCATTACTGGTGCTCCTGGAAAATGACCAACAAAGAAATTTTCATTCATTGTTACATTTTTCATACCAACCACATGTTTATCTGATAACTCTAAAATTCTATCAATTAATAAAAATGGTGGTCTGTGAGGCAAAACATCCATTATTTGGTGAATATCCATTAATGGAGGCTGATTCAAGTCATATTTAGGAACGTTATTACGTTTCTCTAATTTAATGATTTTGGCTAGTTTCTTAGCAAAAACAGTGTTCACTAAATGGCCTGGTTTATTAGCTATAACTTTACCTCTAATACGAGTACCAACTAATGCTAAATCTCCAATTACGTCTAATAATTTATGACGTGCTGCTTCGTTTGCCCAATGTAATTCTAGATTATCTAAAATTCCGTTAGACTGTATTTTTATATCTTCTTTATTAAAAGCTTTCTTTAATTTTTCAGTAGTACTTGCAGATAATTCTTTATCAACATATACAATTGCATTATTTAAATCACCTCCTTTAATAAGGTTATGCTCTAATAACATTTCTATTTCATGTAAAAAACTAAAAGTTCTTGCTGCTGAAATATGTTCTTTAAAGTCTGAAATTTTATCTAAAGTTGCATTTTGAGTTCCTAAAATTTTAGTACCAAAATCAACCATTGTAGTTACTTGATACTCATCAGAAGGCATTAAGATAATTTCACTACCTGTAGCTTCATCCTTGTATGAAATAATTTCTTTTACAACATATTCTTCAATCGGTGCATCTTGCTCTACAATTACTGCTTCTTCTAATGCTTTAATAAAAAACTTTGAAGAACCATCCATAATTGGAGGCTCTGAAGCATCAATCTCAATAATTAAATTATCGATATCTAAACCTACAGCTGCCGCTAAAACATGCTCTGATGTTTGAATTTGCACACCTTTATTCTCAATGTTTGTTCCTCTTTGAGTATTGGTTACATATTCTGCTTTTGCTTGTATTATAGGTGAACCTTCTAAATCAACTCTTACAAATGCAAACCCGTGATTTATTGGAGCTGGTTTAAATACCATTGTTACTTCATTACCTGTATGCAATCCTACACCAGATAATGTAATTTCGTTTTGTATTGTTTTTTGTTGCTTACTCATTTTTTATTTTTTGAGCATTTAACTCTTTTTCAATTTTATATACTGTTGATGCTAGCTTTGGTAAATTTTTAAAATTAACGTATGATTTACTATAATCTGAATATCCAAATGCTGGTGTTCCTTGAACTACATCATTATCTTTTATACTTTTACCTATTCCTGATTGTGCTTGTATTCGTACATTATTACCTATTGTGATATGTCCAACAATACCAACCTGACCACCAATCATGCAACTCTCACCTATTTTTGCAGATCCTGCAATACCAGTTTGCGATGCTATTACGGTATTTTTACCTATTTCTACATTATGAGCAACCTGTATCTGGTTGTCTAGCTTTACTCCTTTTCTAATAATTGTAGCCCCTAATGTAGCTCTATCTATTGTTGAGTTTGCTCCGATATCAACATTATCTTCAATAATAACATTTCCTATTTGAGGTATCGTTGTATATTCACCGCTTTCGGTAGGTGCAAATCCAAATCCGTCTGAACCAATAACACTTCCAGAATGAATTTTACAATTCGATCCTATTTCAGTTTCTGAATAAATTTTTACTCCTGCAAAAATAGTCGTGTTATCTCCTATTTTTGAATTATCTCCAATATAAGAATTCGGATAAATTTTTACATTCTCTCCTAAAACAACGTTTTCTCCAATATAAGCAAAGGCTCCGATGTATTCATTTTCTCCTACAGATGCAGAATCAGCTATAAAATGCGGATTTTCTCTACCTTGTTTATTGTTTTTAACTTCATTATAAAACTCTAATAATTTAGAAAATGACGCATAAGCATCATCAACCTTAATTAAGGTTGTAGTTATTTCACTTCCTAATTCAAAGTTCTTGTTTACTATTGCGATACTTGCATTAGTAGTATATATGTATGAATTATATTTAGGATTAGATAAAAAAGTAAGAGAACCCTCTGTACCTTCTTCTATCTTCGATAATTTAGATACTTCTGCGTTAGAATCACCTACAATTTCTCCTTCTAATATACCCGCTATTTGTTCTGCTGTAAATTTCATTGAATGCAAAAGTAATTATTTTTGTTTAATTACCTCTAGTTAGAATTACTTAACAATTAAATTAAACTAGTTTTTTTAGGATAACATAAATAGTATTTTATAACTGGTTTAGATAAAGCCTTTAAATTTAGTTGATCAGAAGCTTTTGCGATATCTTTTAATTTGCCTTTTTTTGTGTAAATTTTTATAGGTTTATTAGTGTTATATGCTTGATGTTTTATTTTATTTGATAAAACAAAATAATTTAAATCCTCTTTCTCAATACCTTTATTTTCTGAAATCTTTTTGTAAATTTCATTTTTATACTTTTCTGTAAAGGCTTCATCTTGCATTTCTATCTTTAAAAGATTTCTATGAATAATCATTTTTGCTAAAGAAGAAAGTACAAAATCTTCATGATGCACCCATTCTTTTATTGCCGACATTACATCATAATCATCTAACTCCGAAAATATTTTTAATGTTTTATTGGTAAAATTACTTTCGGTTATTGGATTGTATAAAAAATGCTTCAAGGCACTTCCGGTAGGTAAATCAACTCCTTTTGTAGCTAATTCTTTGGCTCTTTTTAATACGTTTACTAGCGTGTTTTCGGCAACCAAACCTGTTTTATGCAAATAAACTTGCCAGTACATTAAACGACGCGCAATAATAAATTTTTCGACAGAATAAATTCCTTTTTGCTCTATAACTAATTCATCATTTACAACATTCATCATTGCAATTAAACGATCTGAAGAAATATTACCTTCGGTAACTCCTGTATAAAAACTATCTCTTTTTAAATAATCTAATCGATCAATATCTAATTGACTTGATATTAACTGGTATAAAAATTCTCTATGATATTTTCCTTCAAAAATTTGAATAGCCAAACTTAATTGCCCATCAAATTCATCATTTAAAACTCTCATAAATTTTAATGAAATCTCCTCGTGTGAAACGCCATTAACAATACTATGTTCTAAAGCATGAGAAAAAGCACCGTGACCAATATCATGTAATAAAATAGCTACATACAAAGCATTTGCTTCTTCATCCGAAATGGTTACATTTTTATTCCTTAATATGTATACTGCTTTTTGCATTAAATGCATACAGCCAATTGCGTGGTGAAAGCGCGTATGATTAGCACCGGGATACACCATACTAGATAACCCCATTTGTGTAACCCTTCTTAATCGTTGAAAATAAGGATGCTCTATAATATCAAATATTAAAGAATTTGGAATGGTTATAAAGCCGTAAATAGGATCGTTTATAATCTTTAATTTGTTCGTTTTCTGACTGTTCAAAATATCTTAATATTTCAATTTTAAACAAAAGAATCATAATTTATCTACAAAACCAAATTAACAAAAGCTTTATTAACGTATTTTTAGCTTTTAGATGTACAACAAATACATTTAAGAGCGTTAATTTAGTATAAAGACATGAAAATTATGATGAGAAATATAGATATACTTTGGGTTGATGATGAAATAGATTTATTAAAACCACACATTTTGTTTTTAGAAAAGAAAAATTATGTGGTAACAACATCTACAAATGGCGCTGATGCAATAGATTTAGTTGATGAACAAAATTTCGATATTGTTTTTTTAGATGAAAATATGCCAGGAATCACTGGTTTAGAAACACTGGCTGCCATCAAACAAAAAAACGCAAATCTTCCTGTGGTGATGATTACCAAAAGTGAAGAAGAATATATAATGGAAGAAGCTATAGGATCTAAAATAGCAGATTATTTAATAAAACCTGTAAATCCGAATCAGATATTATTAAGCTTAAAGAAAAACTTAGATCATTCTCGTTTAATCTCCGAAAAAACCACTTCTAATTATCAACAAGAGTTCAGAAAAATATCGATGGATTTAGCCATGGTAAATTCTTATGAAGAATGGGCAGAGTTATATAAAAAATTAGTGCATTGGGAATTAGAGTTAGAGAATATTAATGATACCGGAATGCTAGAGATTTTAGAATCTCAGAAATCAGAAGCGAATTCACAGTTTTTTAAATTCATCAAAAAAAATTATCAAAATTGGCTTACTAGTGATGATAAACCCACTTTTTCTCACACATTATTTAAAGACTATGTAGTTCCTACGCTATCAAAAGAGCAAGGAGTTTTATTGGTTGTTATTGATAATCTTCGTTACGATCAATATCGCGTTTTAGAGCCTTTTATCAATAATTATTATAAAAAAGAAGAGGAACATTCTTATTATAGTATTTTACCTACAGCAACACAATATGCTCGTAATGCTATTTTTTCTGGATTGATGCCTTCTGAAATGGAAAAAAAACATCCTGATTTTTGGAGAAATGACACAGATGAAGGTGGGAAAAACTTATTTGAGCCAGATTTTTTAGATGCTCAAATAAAAAGATTAAAATTAAACATTAAACACGAATATTATAAAATTGTATCACTTAAAAGTGGTAAAGAATTAGCAGATAACTATAACGGTACAAAACAAAATGATTTAACAGTGGTTGTTTATAATTTTGTTGACATGTTATCGCATGCTAAAACAGAAATGGAAGTTATTAAAGAGCTTGCTGGTGATGACAAGGCATATAGATCGTTGTCTGTTAGTTGGTTTAAAAACTCTCCTTTATATGATATTATTCAGAAAGCACAAAAACTGGGTCAAAAACTAATTATTACTACCGATCATGGTACTATAAATGCTAAAAACCCGACAAAAGTAGTTGGTGACAAAAACATCAGTTCTAATTTACGTTACAAAACAGGTAGGAGCTTAAGTTATGAAGACAAAGATGTGTTTGCTGTTAAGAATCCCAAAGATATCTTTTTACCTAGTATTGCTATAAATAGCCCGTTTATTTTTGCCAAAGAAGATTTGTTTTTTGCCTATCCTAATAATTATAATCATTTTGTAAAGTACTTTAAAAACACTTATCAGCATGGCGGTGTATCATTAGAAGAAGTAATTATTCCATGTGCTATATATAGTCCTAAATAATTTTATAAATATATTATAGTTTTCTATTTTTGCTTGCTATGAACAAAAATTATTCTTTAAACGAATTAACCCTAATAGCTGAAGACATTGTTAAAAATGCTCAGAATAAAGTATTGCTTTTTTATGGTGATATGGGTGTTGGTAAAACAACTTTAATAAAAGAAATTTGCAAAGTTTTGGGTGTCGAAGATGCTGCGCACTCACCTACTTTCTCTCTGGTAAACGAGTATCAAACAACTAATAGTGATATTGTTTATCATTTTGATTTTTATCGCATCGAACACGAAGAAGAAGCTTACGATATGGGCGTTGAAGATTATTTATATAGCAATAATTGGTGCCTAATTGAATGGCCTGAAAATGTTAAAAATTTACTACCTTTAGATGCTGTTACTGTAAAAATTAATCTTTTAGAGAACGGTCAACGTAATATCCAACTAACAAACAACTAGTAATAATGAGTTCTATTTCGCCTTTTACCAAAGAGCAATTAATGCCACAACCTGAAATGCTTGAAATAAAAAGACAAAAAGGCGAATTATTTATCGGCTTACCTAAAGAAACGCATTTTGAAGAAAAACGTATTAGTTTGTCTCCCGATGCTGTTTCTGCCTTAGTTGAAAACGGCCATAGAGTTGTTGTTGAAGCTGGCGCTGGTGATGGTGCTAATTATAGTGATAAAGAATATTCTGATGCTGGTGCTAAAATAGCCTACAATACAAAAGAAGCTTTTGGGTGTACTATTGTTTTAAAAGTAGCCCCTCCTTCTTTAGAGGAAATTAAAATGTTAAATCCGCAAACAGTTTTAATATCTGCATTGCAGCTCAAAACTCAAGATAAAAAATATTTTGAAGCTTTGGCTAATAAACGAATCACTGCTGTAGCTTTTGATTATATAAAAGACGAACACGGAGTGTACCCAATCGTAAAATCATTAAGTGAAATTGCGGGGATTGCTTCTATGCATATCGCAGCCGAATTAATGACAACATCTAACGGTGGTAATGGTTTATTATTAGGAAATATTGGTGGTGTTCCTCCTAGTGATGTAGTAATTTTAGGAGCAGGTACTGTTGGTGAATTCGCTGCACGTTCTGCTATCGGATTAGGAGCTCGTGTAAAAGTTTTTGATAATTCTATTACCAAATTAAGGAAATTACAACACTGTTTGCAATCTCCAATATACACCTCTACTGTTCAGCCCAAAACATTAACTAAAGCTTTAATGCGCTGTGATGTTGTTGTTGGTGCTATTAGAGGTAAAGAGCGCTCTCCTGTAATTGTTACAGAACACATGATTGAACAAATGAAAGATGGAGCCGTTATTGTTGATGTAAGTATTGATTGTGGTGGCTGTTTTGAAACTTCAAAAATTACTACACACAGTAAACCTACTTTTACACAACATGGTGTAATTCATTATTGTGTACCAAACATTCCTTCGCGATATGCACGTACTGCTTCGGTTTCTATTAGTAATATATTTACTCCATACCTATTGAATATTGCAGAAGAAGGCGGATTTGAAAATGCGGCTCGTTTTGATAGAAGTTTACGTAACGGAATGTATTTTTATCACGGAATTCTAACAAATAAAACGGTAGCTGATTGGTTTGACTTGCCTTATAGAGATATTAATTTATTGATTTTATAACCTGTTTTTTTCTTACTTTTGCGATCACAAAATTTTACTATGCAATTTTTAAAACGTTTTGGTTATTATGCAATCGGATTAGGTTTCGGTTCTTTAATTGTATTATTTATTTGGAAGGGTAAAGATGTTTCTTTCGATTATGGAATGGATGCGCGTACCTTAAAAACAATTCGTATTAGAAAAAGATTGCTTTCTGATAAAGCAGTACAGGTTTTAACAAATTCTGCTATTGATACTGCAACTGTTTCTGCTATTTTAAAGAATGGAGATGTTGATTTCGGTAAAAGTAAACCTCGTATAAAACCTTGTCCTGAGTACTTTATTACGGGAAAAGATAGCTTAAAACATATCGATTTATATGTTATTAGATGTGATTCTACCACAACTATTGATAAGATTACAATAAACTAGCAGTTTTTATATTTATCATGAAGTCCCATTCCTTTTAGAATCATAGGTGTAATTTTATCTAACCTTTTATACTTAGTTGTTTCTCGTTTTGCTTCAGAAATATAATTTGCATATTCTCTTTTTTTACTAAGTGAAAAATTAGCAAAACACGCTCTTAAAGCATCATCATCATCTAATGCCATTTGTAATTCAGTTGGAATTATTAACGGTTTAGTGTTTTTAATTGGTTTAAATTCTTTTCCGTTTTCAGAATTCTTAATAGCTTCTAATACATATTCCTTCACTAAAACTACATCAATTTTGTTTAATGCACAAAACTGCCATTGACGCATCGCATGTGTTTTTTCTTCTTGCGAATTTTTCAATACTTTTTTATCATCATTTAAAAACATTCCTTGAAAAAACCAAAGTCCACAATAATTTTTAAAAGCAGACAAACCCACAATGTTTTTATTTTTATAAACATAAACTGGAGCTCCCCATTTAATAGTTTCTTCTAATGATAATTCTAATAAAACAGAACGCAAGAGCTTTAACTCTTGCGTCCATTTATTTTTAGCGGTAATATAATCTAGTACTTTGGTATTCATTAGTAGATTATTTTAATTTGCTATTTCACTTGTAAATTTAATACGCATTAAACGCAATTCATCTTCGTCATAATCACCATCAAATTCATCTAATGCCTCTTGAATTTTATCTGTTTCAGATTCCATAAAATAATCATGTATTTCTTCTTGCTGATCTTCATCTAACAAGTCTTCAACGGCATAATCTATATTTAATTTAGTTCCAGAAAACACAATTGCTTCCATTTCCTTTAACAACTCTGCCATACTTAGCCCTTTTGATTTAGAAATATCCTCTAAAGGTAATTTTCTATCTGTATTTTGAATAATAAAAAGCTTTAATCCAGAATTTACACCTATACTCTTAACGATTAAATCATCAGGGCGCATAATATCATTTTCGGCAACATAACTTGTAATAAGTTTTACAAAATCTTTACCGAATTTCTTAGATTTACCTTCTCCTACACCGTGAACTTTAGACAATTCTTCTAATGTTATTGGGTATTTTAAAGCCATATCATTTAAAGACGGATCTTGAAAAACTGCAAAAGGAGGCACTCCTAAACGCTTACCTACACTTTTACGTAAATCTTTTAACATAGCAACCAATTTAGCATCTACGCCACCTGCTGATTTTTGGTTTGCAATAATTATTCCTGCATCATCTGTAGCATACACATGATTTTCAGTCATCATAAAAGAGGTTGGATTTTTTATAAATTCCTTTCCTTTTTTGGTTAACTTTAAAACACCGTATTGTTCAATTTCTTTCTTAATTAAATCTACCACCAATACCTGACGGATTAACGCCATCCAATAATGATTATTTTTATCTTTTCCGATTCCGAAAAAAGGTTGTGCCGTTGTTTTATGTGATTTTAATAATGCATTTTGCGAACCTATTATTGTATTCACAACCTCTTTAGGCTTATACATTTCGTTAGTATCCCTAATTACAGATAATAATGTTTTTACTTCTTCTTTTGCTTCGTGTTGCTTTTTTGGATTTCTCATATTGTCATCCATTTCTGCTCCTTCTCCGTTTACTGCATCAAACTCTTCGCCAAAATAATGTAATATGTATTTGCGTCTGTTCATAGACGTTTCTGCATAACCAACAACTTCTTGCAGTAATGCATGACCAACTTCCTGTTCTGCTACAGGTTTGTTTGCCATAAACTTCTCTAGTTTTTCTATGTCCTTATATGAGTAAAAAGTTAAACAATACCCTTCTCCTCCATCACGCCCTGCACGACCAGTTTCTTGGTAATAACTTTCTAAACTTTTAGGAATATCATGGTGAATAACGTAACGAACATCTGGCTTATCAATTCCCATACCAAAGGCAATTGTCGCCACAATAACATCACAATCTTCCATCAAAAACATATCTTGATGTCTTGCTCTTTTTTTGGCATCTAATCCGGCATGATAAGGAAGTGCATTAATACCGTTTACTTGTAAAACTTGTGCTATTTCTTCTACCTTTTTACGACTTAAACAGTATATAATTCCGGTTTTACCTATTCGTTGTTTTATAAAACGAATAATATCTTTTTCTACATCTTTAGTCTTTGGTCTAACTTCATAAAATAAATTGGCTCTATTAAACGACGCTTTAAAAACGTTTGCATCACTCATTCCTAAAGTTTTAAGAATATCTTCTTGCACTTTTTCTGTTGCTGTAGCTGTTAAACCAATAATAGGCACATTATCAATCTGTTTGATAATTGTACGTAAGTTTCTATACTCAGGTCTAAAATCATGACCCCATTCCGAAATACAATGCGCTTCATCAATTGCAACAAAAGAGATTGTTTGGCTCCTTAAAAACTCAGCATATTCTTCTTTTACCAAAGATTCAGGCGCAACATATAAAAGTTTTGTTATGCCGTTTTCAATATCTGATTTTACTTGTGCTACTTCCGATTTGTTTAATGAAGAGTTTAGTACATGGGCAATTCCATGTTCTTCAGAAATCCCTCTAATAGCATCTACTTGATTTTTCATCAAAGCTATTAAAGGTGAAACAACTATTGCTGTTCCTTCTTTCATTAATGCTGGCAACTGATAGCAAAGAGATTTCCCTCCGCCAGTAGGCATTATTACGAATGTATTTTCGTTGTTTAAAATACTCTTAACAACTTTTTCTTGTAGACCTTTAAATTGGTTAAAACCAAATATTTTTTTTAATGATCCATATAACTCCGACTGCTCTATATTCATCTCCTAATATCAAAAATTAAAAATGCAAACCAATTTACAAAAAAACTTTACACTAACTAGGTAAATTTTATTTTTATTAAAAAGTTTTCTTCTTAAATATTCTTATTTTTACACTCTATAAATTACTAAAAACTTTTTTAACTTGAAAGACGCAAACGCAATTCTCTCAACAGCAAAAGAAACCATACTTTTAGAAAGTAATGCTATTGCTAATTTAGCAAAATTATTAGATAGTTCGTTTGTTGACGCTTTAAATTTTATTTTCAATTTAAATAATAGTGATGAGTATCATTATTTACATACTTTAATTAAAGAAGATATATTTTAAAATGGCTGTAAAAGAAATGTCTTTTTTAGACCACCTCGAAGAATTAAGATGGCATTTGGTAAGAAGTTTTGCGGCAATTTTTATTGTTGCAGTTCTTATTTTTGCTAATATTAATTTTGTTTTTAACGAAATTTTATTAGCGCATTTAAAACCAGATTTTGCTACTTATCAATTTTTCTGTAATGTATTTACAGCTATAGGTATTGATAGTAGCTTTTGTACTATAAATTTTAAACAAACCCTACAAGCTTTAAACCCTACACAACAATTGATGACCGGTATTTGGTCTTCTTTAATTCTAGGATTTGTAGTTTCTTTTCCTTATATATTATGGGAGTTCTGGCGATTTATAGCTCCCGGATTACATAGCGCTGAAAGAAAAAAATCAAGAGGTTTTATTTTCACTTCTTCATTTTTATTCTTTTTAGGAATCCTTTTTAGTTATTATATTATTTTACCAATGTCTGTATATTTCTTTTACAACTTTGAAATATCTAATGTTATTGAAAATAATTTTAAACTAGAAGCCTATATCGGTTTAATAACAAATACCTTGTTAGGGGTAGCTATCTTTTTCGAACTACCTGTTGTTATCTTTTTTCTAACTAAAATAGGATTGATAACACCTGAATTTTTACGTAAATATCGTAAACACGCATTAGTTGTAGTTTTAGTATTATCAGCAATTATAACACCGCCAGACGTTGCTAGTCAAGTAATCGTTTCGGTACCAATAATGATACTGTATGAAATAAGTATATATGTATCACAATATGTATTAAAAAAACAAAATAAAAAGAATGTCTCAAAAAGTCCAAGAGTTTAACGACTACCGAGCTAAAATGAATGATAAAATTTTAGCTGGTGATAATAAAGTTATCAAACGTATTTTTAATTTAGATACAAACGCTTTTAAAGAAGGTCATTTACCAACAAAAACTAAAGAGTTACTTGGTTTAGTAGCATCTGCAGTTTTACGTTGCGATGATTGTATTGCATACCATTTAGAAACTGCTCATAAAAACGGAGTAACCAAAGAAGAAATGATGGAAACTATGGGTATTGCTACATTAGTTGGTGGAACCATTTTAATTCCGCATTTACGTCGTGCGGTTGAATTTTGGGAATCATTAGAAGAAAATAGTTAACATATTATTAAGCTATCAATTTATAGTTTTTCTGTATTTTAGTACAATCATTTATCAAAAAAAAGCAATTAATAATCAATGAAATTAAGAGCAGATAACATACAAAAGCTTTATGGCAGTAGAAAGGTTGTAAAAGGTATTTCGTTAGAAGTAGAACAAGGAGAAATCATTGGTTTATTAGGCCCAAACGGAGCCGGAAAAACAACTTCTTTTTATATGATTGTTGGAATGGTAAAACCAAATTTTGGTAATATTTATTTAGATAATCAAGAAATTACCGACGATGCAATGTACAAACGTGCTCAAAAAGGAATTGGGTATTTAGCGCAAGAAGCATCTGTTTTTAGAAAATTATCTGTAGAAGATAACATCATGTCGGTTTTAGAATTTACTGACAGATCTAAATCAGAAAGAAAAAAACGTTTAGAAGAATTAATTGATGAATTTAGTTTAGATCATGTTCGTAAAAACCGCGGAGATTTACTTTCTGGTGGTGAACGTCGTAGAACAGAAATTGCACGTTGTTTAGCTTCTGACCCGAAGTTTATTTTATTAGATGAACCTTTTGCGGGTGTAGATCCTATTGCGGTAGAAGATATTCAGGGAATTGTGGCTAAGCTTAAAACAAAAAACATTGGTATTTTAATTACCGATCATGATGTACAAGCTACACTAGCAATTACCGATAGAACTTACTTAATGTATAATGGAAGTATTTTAAAAGAAGGAACTCCCGAAGAATTAGCAGAAGATGAAACTGTACGTCGCGTTTATCTTGGTAAAGATTTCGAACTAAAAAAGAAAAAGTTTTAACGTTAAAACCTACAAAAAAAGGAGCTTAATAGCTCCTTTTTTTTGTTCTATATTTAATTATAAATTACGCTTTCTTTAAATTATTAAACATTGATAATCCTACGTATAATAATATTATTAAAGGCACTGCCACAAATTTAATAACTATTAAAAGTATAATAGACAGTGCTAAAAAGATATATTTTAATGCATTTTCTTTAAATCTGAAGTTTTTAAATTTTAAAGCAAACAACGGAATTTCAGCATTCATTAAAAAAGTTAATAATACTGTTACTGCTATCAAAAAATATTGATTCGTTATTAAATCAATAAAAAAAGATTGATTAGAAAACTCAACTATTAACGGTAAAGAAATCACTAATAATGTCATTGCAGGTGTTGGTAAACCAATAAAAGAATCTGACTGTCTTGTATCAATATTAAAATTAGCCAATCGATAACATGCTCCTAAAGTTAATAACAAACCTATATATGGCAAATTACTACCATTGCCATCTGTTGCAAAATAACTTACTTCATTAACTCCTAAGCTACTAATTAAAAGCTGCAACATTACAATACCTGGCACTACTCCACTTGTTACCATATCAGCCAAGCTATCTAATTGCTTACCTAATTCACCCTGTACATTTAACATTCTAGCTACAAAACCATCAAAAAAATCAAATACAATTCCTGCTGTTACCAAAACAGCGGTTCCTACAAAATCGCCTTTAAGAGCAAAGATTATAGCAATTGTACCACTTAGTAAATTCCCTAATGTTAATAAGTTCGGAATATGTTTTTTCATCGATTTTTAATATTTAAGGCGAAAATAAGAAATCATTTTATCAGTTTTACATTTTACTATTTTTTTATCATATTTGTAAACACTTGCTATAATTCGAAAACCATGCCTATTCTTACTACTGATTTTAATCCGAGTCTTCCTTTTAAAAGTGCACATTTTAACACAATGTATCGTCCTTTGTTTATGAAGGATACAATTAAATACCAACGAAAAAGATTGATCACTTGGGATGCTGATTTTATAGATTTAGACTTTTCTTGTATCGGTTCTAAAACATTAGTGCTGTTAATTCATGGTTTAGAAGGAAGTGCTCAATCTAATTATATGATTACAACCGCCAATCATTTAAATGAAACTGGTTTTGACACAGTTTGCATGAACCTGCGCAGTTGTAGTGGTGAAGATAACCTCTTATTAGAAACCTATCATAGCGGAAAAACAGACGATGTAGATTTTATTATTAAGCACCTTACAGCCAATTATAATTACGAAAATATAATTATTATAGGTTTTAGTCTTGGTGGGAATTTAACTTTAAAATATTTAGGAGAATATGATAATATTCCTACTGAAGTTAAAGGCGGAATTGCTGTTTCTGTTCCTATTGATTTAACAAGTTCACAAGCGGAGTTATTGAAACTAAAAAACAAAATTTATTTAAACGAATTTATAAAGTCTATAAAACTTAAAATGCTTGAAAAAGCAGAAAAGTTTCCTGAATTTAATTTAAATAAAACTTTATTATTTAAAGCAACAAAGTTTCGTCATTTAGAAAAACAATACACAGTGCCTGTCTTCGGATTTAAAAGCTCTGAGGATTACTGGATAAAAGCAAGTGCAAAACCTTATATACCCAAGATAAAAGTACCTTCTTTATTAATAAACTCATTAGATGATAGTTTTTTATCTAAAGAGTGCTATCCTTTTGATGAAGCCAAAAACTCAACTACTTTTCATTTATTAACTCCAAATTACGGTGGCCACGTAGGTTTTATAAGTTCATTTAATGATTCGGATAGTAGATGGATAGAAAATAATATTGTTAAATTTATAAAAGAAAATTTAGGCATTAATCCTTAAAGATAATAGCCTTAATAAATAGTGTTTTTTTAATCTTTATTAAGATATTTGTATTACTAATAATTATTTTTCAGATTCAAGTTATGATAAAAAAAATCACTTTAATTCTTCTATTATTATTTTGTACGAATGCTATTTTCTCGCAAATAGTTGCCACAAAGAGCTTGTCTGAATTTTCGTACATTAGTATCATTACATCTGGCCCTGGAGAGGTTTTATATGAAAAGTTTGGTCATACCGCAATACGGGTTAAAGATCCTGCTACACAACTAGATTTAATATATAATTACGGAATTTTCGATTTTGATAATCCTACTTTTTATGTTGATTTTACAAAAGGATATATGAAGTATAAATTGGTTAAATATCCGTTTTATGTAGCTTTAAAAAGTAGTCAACAAGATAAACGTTGGGTTAAAGAGCAAATTTTAAACTTAACTCAAAATCAGAAGAATGCATTTTTTACTTTTTTAGAAACAAATGCACTCCCTAAAAATGCAGGTTATTTATACGATCCTTATTTTGATAATTGCGCCACCAAACCTCGTGATATTATAAAAAAAGTTTTAGCCGATAATTTAATTTTTAAAGATGATTTTGTTACTGAAAATTTATCTTTAAGACAATTAATGAATAAAGAAATTCATCAAAACACTTGGGGAAGCTTAGGTATTAATGTTGCTTTAGGAAGCAGGTTAGATAAAATTGCTACTGCAAGCGAATATTTATATTTACCTGATTATGTTTTTGAAGCTTTAAATTATGCTAAGGTTTTAAAAGAAGGTAAAGAAGATAATTTAGTCTTAAAAACAATTATTTTATTAGATTTTGAAGAGAAAGAATCAAAAAGTGATGCTGTTAGTCCGTTTTTAATAATTTTACTACTTTCTTTATTTGGCTTATTTATCACCTATAAAGATTACAAAAACAAAAAAAGAACTAAATGGTTAGATTTTTCTTTGTTTTTTACAACAGGAATCATCGGGCTATTAATTGTGTATTTATGGTTTTTCACCAACCACACTACCGCTCCCAATAATTTTAATTTTTTATGGGCTTTTTTTCCAAACTTACTTATTGCTTTCTTTTTGCTAAAGAAAACCACACCAAAATGGATTGCCAAGTATTGTTTAGCACTACTCGCTTTTTTAGGAATAGCAACTATTATTTGGATTACTAAAACTCAATTATTCTCTTTCACCTTAATTCCTTTATTAATTTTACTGGGAATTAGATTTTGGTTTTTACAAAAAACTCTGAATCGCTAATTCGTAACTTTGTAAACCAAAACCTGTAATTACTCCTTTTGCACTGAGAGCAATATAACTAACATGGCGAAAATCTTCGCGAGAATGCACGTTAGAAATATGTACTTCTATAACCGGAGTTTCAATACCTTTTACAGCATCAGCAATACCAACAGATGTATGTGTATAAGCCGCAGCATTTAAAATAACACCATCATAATTAAAACCTACTTCATGTAGTTTATTAATAATTTCTCCTTCTATATTAGATTGATAATAAGCCAACTCAACTGATTTATACTTTTTTTGCAACTCTTTAAAAAAGTCTTCAAAAGAATTTGAACCATAAATTTCAGGCTCACGCTTACCTAACAAATTTAAGTTTGGTCCGTTTATGATAATTATTTTTTTCATGTTTCAAATTTATGAAATAAAAAATAGGCTACTTAAATTTTAAGCATAAAAAAAGGGAGGCATAACTGCTTCCCTTTTTAATAAGTAATTTTATTCTTAGATATGCAAAGCAAACCCAACGTTAAATTGTAATACATTAACTCCGTCGCTATCACCTAAACCTAAGTTATATCTTAATCCTGGCTCAATACTTACCATATCTCCTAAGAAAATAGCATAACCTGCTTGTAATCCTAAGAAAGAAGCATCTGCATCTCCTTGAGAAGCTCCCGAATAATCAATTTGTACAGGAATCATACTACTAATATAATATTTAGCTCCAATTTTGTAAGAAAACTTAGTATCAACACCATCAACACTAGAACCTCCAAAACCTAACCCTAATTTAATAGCTAAATCGTCCATAATAAAGTAACCTCCTTCTAAACCTAAGTTATAAGTTGTTACTGAATCATCTACTCCATCTAAAGATACAGAGTTCAAAGAAAAACCTGTGTTAGAAAGATGAGAAGCATTTGTACCGAAGTTTGTATTTCCTTCGATTAAAAATTTCCCTTTAGCTGTTTGGCCATCTTGTGCATTTGCAGTAAATCCTGCAGCTACCATTGCAATAACTAGTAATACTTTTTTCATAATTTAAATTTTTATTGTTTATTAATTTGTCCGACAAAAATATTTCTTTTTTTAAGACAGGCAAATTTTTTTTTTAAAAAAACTAAATTCATCTACTTTATCAATGTAACTATATAGTTTTTAAATGCTTATTTTTAATTTTTTGTTTACTAATTTTACCGTAAAATATAATAGCTCATCAAGAAAAAATCTAATGAACTGGCTGCAAGCAACATCTGATTACACAAACTATTTAAAAATAGAAAGAGGACTTTCTAAAAACTCTATTGATAGTTATAATAGAGATGTAAAAAAACTAGTTTCGTTTCTTGCTGTGCTTAAAAATAAAAGTTCACCTATATATATAACTTCAGATATTATTCAGGAGTTTATATACGACGCTAGTAAAAGTATCAACTCGAAAAGTCAGGCACGTTTAATTTCTGGTTTGCGAAGTTTTTTTGATTATTTAATTTTTGAAGACTATCGCCAAGACAACCCTACCGATTTAATTGAGAGTCCGAATATTACGCGCAAGCTTCCTGATACTTTAGAAAAACAAGAAGTTGATAACTTAATTGCTGCGATTGATTTAAGTCATCCGCAGGGAGAAAGAAACAAAACCATTATAGAAACCATTTTTAGTTGTGGTTTGCGTGTAAGCGAATTAATCAACCTACAATTATCTGATTTATTTTTTAATGACGGTTACATCCGTGTTTTAGGAAAAGGAAATAAATTCCGTTTTGTCCCCATACATCATACTACCATAAAACGTTTAAATTTTTATATAGATGCGATTCGTTCTAAAATTAATCCGAAGAAAGAAGAAGAGGATATCGTTTTTTTAAACAGGCGAGGAAAACGATTAACGCGACAAATGATTTTTATTATACTAAAGGATTTGGCTATAAAAACCAATCTAAAAAAAAGTATCGGTCCGCATACATTACGCCACTCTTTTGCAACTTATTTATTAAAAAACGGAGCAGATTTACGAGTTATACAACAACTATTAGGACATGAAAGTATTACAACAACCGAAATTTATGTGCATTTAGATACTAGTTATTTAAAAGAAGTAGTAGAATTACATCACCCAAGAAGTGCTATTAATATAAATGATAAATAAAAAAGAGAATTGTTTTTTGCATTTAGATAATAAACGCTGAGAAAACAGTAATGCCAAAAACAATTATGCCCTTTATTTAAAAAAATAAAGGGCATAAAAAAAGGCAAGCTACCTACATCACACTGCTACAACCTAATACCCTTGCTGCGTTCCCGCCCTGGGGGATTCAAAGGGAGCTAGTTGTGTAGGACTTGCCGATGCAAATCTACAGCCTTTTTTGATAAAAACAATGAAAAAAAAACGCTTTTTTTTGTAACATTTTTAACTCTTTGAATACTAATACATTGTTGAGAATCTTTTTTTTCAAAGAACTCGATTCGAAAACAAAATAATATATTTGTTAAACTAACTAAAAATCAATTACACAAACATGGAAAATCAAGCTAACAGTAAAAACATTATTTTAAATTACGGATTATACTTAGGTGGAGTATGTAGTATTGTACATCTTGCAATATGGGCTACTGGAAATTTAATTGAACTTAATTGGATAAATAGTTTAGTTTGGTTTATTGCTCTTATAGTCTTTTTAGTTATTGGCATTAAAAAGTTTAAAGAAGGAAATAATAATTTTATGTCATGGGGGCAAGGATTAAAAATAGGTATGGGAATTGCTATGATAAGTGGTGTTATTTCTGTTATCTATACATTACTTTTCATGAATGTTATTGATCCTGGTTTTCAACAAATAGCAATGGAAGCACAACAACAAGCTTGGTTAGATGGAGGCTTAACAGAAGAACAAGTTGAAAACTTTACTGAATCTGCTAAAAACTTTCAAAGCCCTGCTATGATTGGAGCACTTATTTTAGGTATGTCTGCGTTTTTTGGATTTATTATTTCTGCAATTACAGCTGCAATAATGAAAAATAATGAAGAAGAGCAATATTAAGAATACTTTAAAAAGGTAAAGTTATAAAGTTCACTAAAGACTTTGTAACTTTACCTTTTTAATTATTGCACAAAATACTATGGATATATCGGTAGTAATACCACTTCTTAACGAAGAAGAATCTTTATTAGAATTACACAATTGGATTGCAAAAGTTATGCAATCCAATACTTATTTATATGAAATTATATTTATTGATGATGGTAGCACCGATACTTCTTGGCAAGTAATTGAGCAATTATCATCAAAAAACAGCACCGTAAAAGGAATTCGTTTTCAACGCAACTATGGTAAATCACAAGCTTTAGATGCTGGTTTTAGTTTAGCAAAAGGAAATGTTGTTATTACTATGGATGCCGATTTACAAGACAGCCCTGATGAAATACCTGAATTATACGATTTAATTATTGCCGAAAATTTCGATTTAATTTCTGGTTGGAAAAAGAAACGTTATGATAATGTTGTAACCAAAAACATACCTTCTAAACTATTTAATTGGGCAGCTCGTAAAACATCTGGTTTAGAATTAAATGATTTTAACTGCGGATTAAAAGCCTATAAAAACGAAGTAATAAAAACAGTAAAAGTAAGTGGCGAAATGCACCGATACATTCCTGTTTTAGCAAAAAACGAAGGTTTTAATAATATTGGTGAAAAAGTAGTACAGCATCAAGCACGTAAATACGGTGTTACTAAATTTGGAATGGATCGTTTTGTAAACGGATTTTTAGATTTAATTACCATTTCATTTTTATCAAAATTTGGTAAACGACCAATGCACTTTTTTGGTCTTTGGGGAAGCTTAATGTTCATATTTGGCTTCTTTGCTGCTTTTTTTATCGGAATTATGAAAATATACCGTTTATCTACAGGTATAAAAACCATTTTGGTAACCAATAATCCTTGGTTTTATATTGCTTTAACTTCTATGATTTTAGGAACCTTATTGTTCTTGGCAGGTTTTTTAGGAGAATTAATTATTAAAAGTAATACGCAACAAAAGCACTACAAGATTAAAGAAAAAATAAACTTTTAAAACGCGTATCTTTGTACGTTTTAACTTGACACATGAAAGAGATTTTAAACAAAGCAAAATTATGGTTATCTGATACATTCGATTCAGAAACTAGAAAAGAAATTCAACAACTAATCGACACTAATTCTGACGATTTAGCAGATCGATTTTATAAGAACTTAGAATTCGGTACAGGCGGAATGCGCGGTATTGTTGGCGCAGGAGTCAACCGAATAAACAAATATACTTTAGGTAAAGCAACACAAGGTTTAAGTAATTATTTACATCAAACGTATCCTAACAAAGAAATAAAAGTTGCCATTGGTTACGATTGTCGCCACGATAGTAAATGGTTAGCTAAAGTAGTTGCTGATGTATTTTCAGCAAATAATATTAAGGTATTTCTTTTTGAAGATCTACGCCCTACTCCCGAATTATCTTTTGCCGTAAATCATTTAGGTTGCGATGTTGGTATCGTATTAACAGCATCACATAACCCACCAGAATATAACGGTTATAAAGTATATTGGTCTGACGGAGGACAAATTGTACCGCCACAAGACACCGCTATTATTGATGAAGTAAATTCATTAGCTTATACCGATGTTAATTTTAATGCCAATGAAGATTTAATTTCTACAATAGGCAATGAAGTTGATGAAGCATTTTGGCAAGCATCGATTAAAAACGGAACCTTTAATGTAAAAGGTCGTAAAGATTTAAAAATTGTTTTCACCAATTTACACGGAACGGCCATTAAGTTAATTCCCGAAGTTTTAAAACGTGCTGGTTATACACAAGTTCATATTGTAGCCGAACAAGCAGAACCTAACGGAAGTTTCCCTACCGTAAAATCGCCAAACCCTGAAGAACCAGCTGCTTTAAAAATGGCGGTTGATTTGGCTAATAAAGTTGATGCGGATATCGTTTTAGGAACAGATCCAGATTCTGATAGAATTGGTATTGCTGTGCGTGATTTAGAAGGTAACATGAAATTATTAAACGGAAATCAGACTATGAGTATGATGACCGACTTTTTAATTAATGATTGGAAAAATAAAGGCAAATTAAACGGAAAACAGTTTGTAGGTTCTACCATCGTTTCTACGAATTTAGTAAACGAAATTGCAACTTCTTACGGTGTAGAAACTAAAGTTGGTTTAACCGGTTTTAAGTGGATTGCTAAAATGATTAAAGACTACCCTGAATTAGATTTTATTGGTGGTGGTGAAGAAAGTTTTGGCTATATGGTTGGTGATTTTGTTCGCGATAAAGATGCGGTTACCTCTGCCCTATTGGCTTGTGAAATAGCTTCAAATGCAAAAGCAAATAATAGTTCTTTTTATGAAGAATTGTTGGCATTATATACACGTCATCATTTTTATAAAGAACACTTAATTTCTATTGTTAAAAAAGGAATGGACGGTGCGCAACAAATCAAACAAATGATGGTTGATTTACGTAAGAATCCGTTTACTGAAATAGACAATGCTAAAGTGGAATACTTATACGATTATCAATCATCTATAAAAAAGAATTTAATTACAGGTGAAGAAACGGTTATGGATATTCCGAAATCTAATGTATTGATTTATCAAACTACAGATGGAACTAAAATGGCAGCTCGTCCTAGCGGAACAGAACCTAAAATTAAGTTTTATTTTAGTGTAAAATCAAAATTAGATACTGTAGAAAATGCCGTAACTATTGAAAAAGCATTAGATGTAAAAATTCAACGAATTATAAAAGAATTAAATTTGTAAATGACCTATTTAAAACGTTTTTTTAAATACGCAAAACCGTATAAATCATTAGGAATATTAAGTATTATTCTTAATATTTTGTATGCTTTATTTACTACGCTATCATACATTATATTAATGCCTACTTTAAATATACTATTTGGAGAAACGCCTAAAGTATATTTAAAACCTATTTATAAGGGGTTTAGTGAATCATTAAACAAAGACTATCTAAGTGATTTATTAAATTACTTCGTTACTTACACTAATGAAAATTATGGACAAGAAACAACGTTACTATATGTAGTAATAGCTGTAGTTGCAGTTTTCTTGCTAAAGAATTTGTTTGGTTACCTAGGGCAATTAGCAATGGTTTTTCTAAAAAACAACGTGTTAAAAGACCTAAGAACAACTATTTACAACAAAATAATAACGCTCCCATTGGCCTTTTTCTCAAATCAAAACAAAGGAGATATTATAGCTCGTAGTACCAATGATGTTAATACAATTAACAATTCATACCTTAATTTGATTATAACTTTTATTAGAGAACCATTAAATATTGTTTTTACGTTATTTTTTATGATTTCAACAAGCTGGGAATTATCTATTTTTATTTTTACTTTCATTCCTATTTCTGGTTTAGCTATCTCATTTATAAGTAAAAAAATAAAACAACAGTCTGGTGAAATTTCTCATAAGATTGGTGGTCTTTTAAGTATTCTAGAAGAAAGTATTTCTGGTTTAAAAATTATCAAAGCATTTAACGCTGAACAATTATTTTCTTCAAAGTTTAATACTCAAACAGAAGACATTCGCTTATTATCTAATAAAATGAGTAAAAAAGAAACGCTAGCAAGCCCTATGAGCGAATTTTTAGGTGTAATTACGATTGCTGGCCTTCTTTGGTATGGTGGTAAAATGGTTTTGATTGATGAAACCTTATTGGGAGGAACTTTTATCGGTTTTATGGCTGCTGCATATAATATACTTACGCCTGCTAAGGCTATGGCAAAGGCTAATAATAATATTAAAATAGGAAATGCTGCGGCACAAAGAATATTTGAAATTATAGATACTGAGAATGAATTAACAGATATTAATAACGCTAAAGAATTAACTGAATTTAATAATACGGTTGAATTTAAGAATATCTCTTTTATGTATGATGACACATATGTATTAGAAGATTTTTCATTAACAATACCTAAAGGTAAAACAGTAGCATTGGTTGGGCAATCTGGAAGTGGAAAATCTACACTTGCAAATTTAATTACTCGTTTTTACGATGTTAACAAAGGTGATATTCTTATAGACGGAAATAACATAAAAAATATTTCTAAAAAATCGTTAAGAGGTTTAACTGGTATTGTTGCTCAAGATTCAACCTTGTTTAATGATACTATCGCTAATAATATTAAATTAAGTAAACCATCTGCTACAGAAAAAGAAATTGAAGATGCCGCCATAATAGCAAATGCTGAAGAATTTATTAAAGATTTACCACTAAAATATAATACAATAATAGGAGATCGCGGTAGCTCACTTTCAGGAGGACAACAGCAAAGAATTGCAATTGCCAGAGCTGTTTTAAAAAATCCGCCTATAATGATTCTAGATGAAGCAACATCTGCTTTAGATACAGAATCTGAGCAATTAGTTCAGGTTGCTTTAGAAAAAATGATGAAAAATAGAACTTCTTTAATAATTGCGCATCGATTATCAACAATTCAAAAAGCTGATAATATTGTTGTAATGAAAAAAGGAAGAATTGTAGAACAAGGTAAACATGAGGAATTACTTGTCAAGAAAGGAGAGTATTTTAAACTTGTTACAATGCAATCATTAACATAAATAAAAAAGGGAAGTTTTTAAAAACTTCCCTTTTTTATTACTTATAACTTCTTAATTATTTTCTAAACCTAACTTCTTACCTTTTTCTATCATATATTGATAACAGGCTTCGTGTTCATTAGGAATTTCACCCTCTAAAATAGCTTCTTTTATGGCTTCTTTAATCTGACCTATCTCTCTACATGGATTTAAATTAAAGGCTTTCATAATTTCTTCTCCCGTAATAGGTGGTTGGAAATTACGAACTTTATCACGCTCTTCTACTTCTTTAATTTTTTCACGAACAAGTTCGAAGTTTTTATGATAGCGCGTAAACTTCTTTGAGTTTTTAGTTGTTATATCAGCTTCACATAACGTCATTAAGCTATCTACATCTTCACCTGCATCAAAGACTAATCTTCTTACAGCCGAATCTGTTACATCACTTGCTAACACAATTGGTCGAGAACTTAACATGACCATTTTCTGAACAAATTTCATTTTGTTATTCAATGGCATTTTTAAGCGTTTAAATAATTTAAAAACCATTTTAGAACCTACAAATTCATGTGCATGAAACGTCCAACCTTGTTTTTTATGATAACGTTTTGTTGGTGCTTTACCAATATCGTGCAATAAAGCAGCCCAGCGAAGCCAAACATGTTCAGTATTTTCTGATATATTATCAACCACTTCTAAAGTATGATAAAAATTATCTTTATGCTTCTGTCCTTCTACCTCTTCTACTCCTTTTAATGCTGTTAATTCAGGAATAATTCGCTCTAAAAGTTCTGTTTGTTCTAATAGTAAAAATCCTACAGAAGGTTTAGTCGATTCTAATATTTTATTTAATTCAACAATTATTCGTTCTTTCGTAATAATATTTATTCTTTTTGAATTCTTAGCAATGGCACTTAAAGATTCTGCTTCAATTACAAAGTTTAATTGAGAAGCAAAGCGAATAGCACGCATCATACGCAACGGATCATCAGAATAAGTGATATCAGGATCTAAAGGTGTTTTAATTATTTTAGCTTCTAAATCTGATATTCCATCAAAAGGATCTAATAAAAGTCCAAATGATTCTTTATTTAAGCTCAAAGCCAAAGCATTTATAGTAAAATCACGCCTGTTTTGATCATCTTTAAGTGTGCCCGGTATTACTTCAGGATTTCTACTATCTTCTGTATAAGACTCTTTACGAGCGCCTACAAATTCTATTTCAACATCTTGAAAACGTAACATTGCTGTTCCGTATGTCTTAAAAATCTGAACTTTTGGTTTATTTGGTAATAGCGAAGCTACTTTTTCTGCTAACTCAATTCCGCTACCAACAGCAACGACATCTATATCTTTTGCAGTACCTCTTTGTAAAATGAAATCTCGTACAAAACCACCAATTACATAACTTTCTAATTGTAATTCTTCGGTTGCTTTACTTATATATTGAAATATTTCAGCAGAAATTGCTTCTTTAAAATATTGTTCTTGCATCTAATTATTCTCTTATCACAATAACAGAATCACCATCTATCTTTAAAATTGTAGATGATTTTTCTGTTGTATTATCTTCCTGCAAATCTACCACATAATCTACACTTTTTAAAATCGATTTACTTATATCTATAAATGATTTTGGTGTAGATGCACCACTAATATTTGCAGATGTAGACACAATAGGTTTACCAAACTCTTTTATTAATTGCAAACAAAAATCATTTTTTGGTATTCTAATAGCAATCGTGTTATCTGAAGCAATTGTATTTTTTGCTAAGTTTTTAGGGCTATGATATATGATTGTAGTTGGTTTTGTTGTATTTTCTAACACATCCAATGCTATTTGAGGAACAACTTTAACATATTCCTTTAGCATTTCTATAGAAGAAACTAGAATAATTAAACTTTTAGATTCTTCTCTTTTTTTAATTTTATATATTTTTTTAACAGCAACTTCATTTGTAGCATCACAGCCAATACCCCAAACAGTATCTGTTGGGTAGAGGATTGTTTTACCTTGCTTTAAGGTATTTAAAATTTTATTAAAGTTCATTTACAAAGTTGGAATCTAATTTTTTGTCAATCCATTTTAATAAATACCTTAATTTTCGCTTGTTCACGGTTTCAAGACTTTGAAGACATAAGAATTTTTTTTTATCTCCTTTTAAATCAGTTTTAAAAGTTCTTTTTAAAATCTTATACCAACTATAATCATGAGTATACGTCAAAGCTAATTCACTTTTTAAAACAGCTGTGTTATTTTTTATTTCAATATGGTTTATTAAACATTGTAATAAAAATTGGTCCTTACTTCTAAACTTATATTTTAAATTTTTCTCTAGTAAATCTTTATTTTCATTAAAAAAAGTTTGAATAGTGGATTTTCTTAGAGGGTAAGGTGTATGATGAAAATTATAATATTTTTTAAAACCTAATATACTTGCTGAATACTCTTTTGCATATTGATGAGTTGCTTCTCCTTCAATAGAATTAAATTTAGCGCTAGTAAATTCTTTATTTGATTTCCAATGTCCCCTTAATATAGGTTCACCGTCAATAAAAAAATCACTAGGTATTGTTTTATTAATTATAAAAAAATCGTCATTTAAATAAAGAAAATGTTCTGATAAATCTTCAATACGATATATTAAAGCTTCAATACTTCTATTATTAAACGTTGGTAGATACTTTTCATTCCCTATAAAAATATCTTTATGATCAATTAACTTTAAATTAATATTATTTTTTTCAGCTAATTCTTTTAACTCATTGAAATTTTTAGGCTTTTGATTATCTGTTACTAAAAAAATATTCCTTACAAAGGAAGCGTTTTTTATTACAGATGTTATCGAGATTTCTATTTCATTTATTGAATTATACCTTGTAGATTCTTCTTTGTCTTCCCAATCAATTTTATTTTCTAAATATTGATTAATTTTATTTCTCCAAACATCATCGGAACTATTTACCCATAAAATTACTACATCTATATCCATGTTATACTTTTAATTTAAAACAAATATTTTATACATCATCTGCAAAATTAGAATTTAATTTTTTATCAATCCATTTTAGTAAAAATCTTAATTTTCGTTTACTAATAGTCTCTAGGCTTTGAAGACATAAAAACAATACTTTATCCTCTTTTAAATCAGTCTTAACAGTTTTTTTTAAAATCTTATACCAATTATATTTATGGGTATAAAAAAGTGATAAACTTTTAGTTAAAGTACAAGTTCCATTTTTTATTTCTATGTGATTAGCTAAACCTTGTAAAAGAAACTGATCTTTATGTCTAAATCTATGCTTAATGTTATTTACTAATAACTTAGGATTTTCTTCAAAAAAAGAATGAATTGTAGTTTTTCTTAAAGGATATGGTGTATGGTGAATATTAAAATGCTTGTCAAACCCTAATACCTTAGCTGTATCTTCTTTTACATACCTATGGCAAAAAATTCTTTTCTTTTTATTCGAATTCAATAGTCTTTTATACCATGTATGTTCATCAAATTCTAACCATCTTCCCCTTAAAACAGGATATTGATCAATAAAAAAATCAGAAGGTTTTGTTTTATTTATTAAAAACATATCATCATTAAAATACACGAAATGCTCTGAGAGATTTGGTATTCTATAAAGCATTGTTTCAATTGTTTGTGAATTAAATGTTGGTAAATACTCTTCATATCCCATAAAAATTATGCTATGATCAATTAACTCTATGTTAACATTCAAACTCAAAGCTTTTTTCTTTAGATTCTCAAAATTTTTTGGTTGTTGATTATCTGTAACTACATATATATTTTTAATAAAGGTTGCTAATTTAAGTATAGACACTATTGATATTTCTATTTCATTTATAGAGTTATATCTTGTAGAGTCTTTTTTGTTATTCCAATCAATCTTTTTATCTATGTGTTCATTAATTTTACCCCTCCAAGCCTCGTCAGAGCTATCAACCCAAGTAATTACTGCATCTATTTGCATAAAACTAAATTATACCGCTACATCATACTCCCTAAGAGCATCATTTAACGAAGTTTTTTTATTAGTACTTTCTTTACGCTTACCAATTATTAGAGCACAAGGAACTTGATATTCTCCTGCTGCAAATTTTTTGGTATAACTACCTGGAATTACTACTGAGCGAGCAGGAACTACACCTTTCATTTCGACAGGTTCATCACCAGTAACATCAATAATTTTTGTACTCATTGTTAATACAACGTTTGCACCTAAAACGGCTTCTTTTTCTACTCTAACTCCCTCAACAACAATACAACGAGAACCAATAAACGCTCCGTCTTCTATAATAACTGGGGCAGCTTGTAGAGGCTCTAAAACACCACCAATTCCTACTCCACCTGATAAATGTACATTTTTACCAATTTGTGCACAAGAACCTACTGTTGCCCAAGTATCCACCATTGTACCTTCATCTACATAAGCACCAATATTTACATAACTTGGCATTAAAATAGTTCCTGCAGAAATATATGCTCCATGTCTTGCTACAGCATTTGGCACAACACGTATTCCTTTTTCTTTAAAGTTTCTTTTTAACGGAATTTTATCATGGTACTCAAAAATACCAGCTTCCAAAGTTTCCATTTTTTGAATAGGGAAATATAACACAACCGCTTTTTTAACCCATTCATTTACTTGCCACCCATTATCAGTTGGTTTTGCTACACGTAACTCACCAGCATCTAATAAATCAACAACTTTTCTAATCGCATTAATCGTGTTTTCTTCTTTTAATAAATCACGGTCATTCCATGCTTTTTCTATAATATCTTGTAATTCTGTCATTTCTATAATTTTCTACAAATATAAAATCTCTAATTCAATATAATGCGAAGATACATTTTTTAAACAGATGCTTGTAGCATGTTTAAAATCTGTATTTTTGCATAAAAACAAACTAGTTTGGGAAGAGTTTTAGCCATAGATTTCGGAAAAAAAAGAACAGGTATTGCTGTTACTGATGAATTGCAAATTATTGCCTCAGGGTTAACAACTATCAGTACCAAAGAGTTAATTCCTTTTTTAAAAGAATATATTAAAAAAGAAAATGTAGAGTTATTTATTATCGGAAAGCCAAAACAAATGGACAATTCTGATAGTGAAAGTGAAGCTTTGATTTTACCTTTTTTACAGAAACTAGCAAAAGCTATTCCTACTATATCAATAAAAAGAGAAGATGAACGTTTTACTTCTAAAATGGCTTTTCAAACAATGATTGATAGCGGTTTGAATAAAAAACAACGTCAGAACAAAGCTTTAGTAGACGAAATAAGCGCTACAATCATTTTACAGTCGTATTTGTACAACAAATAATTTTATAGACAAACGATTCTTTGTATTTTCGCAATCCTTAAAAAATTTAAAAAATGATTTTACCCATTGTTGCTTACGGAGATCCCGTATTACGTAAAGTAGGAAAAGAGATCGATAAAGAGTATCCGCAGTTAGAAAAACTAATTGCCGATATGAAAGAAACAATGTATAATGCACAAGGTGTAGGTTTAGCCGCTCCGCAAATAGGAAAAGACATTCGTTTGTTTTTAATTGATGCTTCTCCTTTCGCAGATGATGAAGATTTATCAGAAGAAGATAGAAAAGTTTTAGAAACCTTTAATCGCGTTTTTATAAATGCAAAAATAATTAAAGAAGAAGGTGAAGAATGGGCTTTTAGCGAAGGTTGTTTAAGTATTCCTGATGTTCGTGAAGATGTTTTTCGTCAAGAAACAATTACGATCGAGTATCAAGATGAAAACTTCGAAAAGCACACTGAAGTTTTAGGCGGTTTAGCTGCGCGTGTTTTTCAGCATGAATACGATCATATTGATGGTGTTTTATTCACAGACAAACTTTCTTCATTAAAAAAGAGGTTGATCAAAAAGAAATTAGAAAACATATCAAAAGGAAAAGTACAAGCTGGTTACAGAATGCGCTTCCCTAATGCCAAAAGAAAATAGTCTATCAAGACATTAAAAATATTATAATATGGAATTTAATAAAATTATTGCAGTTACTGGTAAACCAGGATTATTTCAAATCTTATCTCAAACAAAAACAGGGGTAATCGTAAGATCTATTGTAGATGGAAAGCGTTTTCCTATTACAGCAACACACAATGTTAGTTTATTAGAAAACATTGCAATTTATACATACGAAGAAGAAGTGCCTTTAGCTGTTGTACTTAAAAATATGGCTGATAAAGAAGATGGTAAAGAAGGAATTTCTCACAAAGAAAGCAATGCAAAATTAACGGCTTATTTTAGTGAAATTTTACCAGGTTATGACGAAGAACGTGTATATGCTTCTAACATTAAAAAAGTAATTCAATGGTATAATACTTTAGCACAGTCGGAATTTGACTTTAGTTCTTTAGATAAAGTAGCAACTTCCGAAGAAGAAGAAAAATAAATCATGAATACTCGTAAGCAGCAATTAGACGCCTTTAACCGTTTGTTAGATATTATGGATGAACTTCGTGAGAAGTGTCCGTGGGATAAAAAACAAACCTTAGAAAGTCTCCGTCATTTAACTATTGAAGAAACTTACGAACTAGGAGATGCTATTCTAGACAATGATTTACAAGAAATAAAAAAAGAATTAGGCGATGTGTTATTACACATCGTCTTTTATGCTAAAATAGGTAGCGAAAAACAAGCTTTTGATATTGCTGATGTTGCTAATTCTATTTCTGATAAATTAATTCACCGCCACCCACATATTTATGGTGATGTTGAAGTTAAAAATGAAGAAGAAGTAAAAAAGAATTGGGAAAAACTAAAGCTAAAAGAAGGAAAAACGTCTGTTTTAGAAGGTGTTCCTAAAAGTTTACCTGCACTGGTAAAAGCAAGTCGAATTCAAGAAAAAGTTGCTGGTGTTGGCTTTGATTGGGAAGAACCACAACAAGTTTGGGAAAAGGTACAAGAAGAAATAGCTGAGCTAAACGAAGAAATAAAAGCAAATAATCAAGAAAACATCGAAAAAGAATTTGGAGATGTGTTATTTTCTATGATTAACTACGCGCGTTTTATTAAAGTGAATCCCGAAAATGCTTTAGAAAAAACGAATAAAAAATTTATTAACCGTTTTAAATATTTAGAAGAAGCTGCTAAAAAAGAAGGCAAGGAACTTTCTGACATGACTTTAGGTGAAATGGATGTGCATTGGGAAAATTCGAAAGAATTTTTCAGATAACACTTTGTCATTGCGAACAAAGTGAAGCAATCTCTATTTCAACAAAATAAACTTTCTTAAACTTCTCTCTTTAAGCTTCTCTAGTAAAAAGATTACTTCGTCATACTTCCTCGTAATGACGTATAGAATTCGTCATTGCAAACAAAGTGAAGCAATCTCTATTTCAACAAAATAAACTTTCTTAAAACTACTCTTTATTGTTTTGATTTGAAAGATTACTTCGTCATTCTTTCTCATAATGATATCTAAATTTCGTCATTGCGAACGAAGTGAAGCAATCTGTAAATTGATAAAAAATATTACTTCATCATACTTTCTCGTAATGACGTATAAAATTCGTCATTACGAACAAAGTGAAGCAATCTCTATTTCAACAAAATAAACTTTCTTAAACTTCTCTTTAAGCTTCTCTAGTAAAAAGATTACTTCGTCATACTTCCTCGTAATGACGTATGAATTGTCATTACAAACAAAGTAAAGCAATCTCTATTTCAACAAAATAAACTTTCTTAAACTTCTCTCTTTAAGCTTC